>CAIWAO010000019.1 GCA_903910745.1 uncultured Burkholderiales bacterium | reverse complement strand
TAGAATCAATTTGGGACATTGGTATTACCTCTATTAAACATGTTTTTGGTACTAACTAGTTTAATAAATACCTTTGTCCCCCGTTAATGATGAAGAGCCAACCGTTTTAGGTTGTCGCACACTGTCTTCACCCTCTTTAAGTGTTCATATGCCACTTGAGAGGCAATCCATGCCAGTTACTATTTCGCTAGCATGTTTAATTAAAGAGCAAACACTTTTTTTTAGATATTTTTCTCCCTTGCTTGATTTAAATAGATTTAAATAGCATGTCTGAGTCCATGGCATTAAAGACAAGATTTAAGTTTCTAGAATAGTCAACTTTAGAGATAAAAATCTTCAGTTTGACTGTGATCTACATATTTCACAACAGAGAAATTTTCCTTGTGTATTGGACTTCTTAATGAGGAGTTATCGCTATTTTTTTGAACTACTTAGCCTAATAGAATACTCATATTAAAGAATGGACAATGAATTCAAATTTCACTAATGAATAATCTTTTTTTAAAAATAGAACAATCACTCGTATCAGTTGTTGAATACTTCGCTGCATTACTCGTGTTTGCAGACATTTGCATATTGCTTGCAGGTGTGATATCCCGTTTTGTCTTTAAACAACCCCTAACTTGGTCTGATGAACTAGCGTCCATTATTTTCCTTTGGTCAGCGATGCTAGGCTCAGTTATTGCCGTTAAGCGCGCTGAGCATATGAGAATGACTGCTTTTGTATCTATGTGCAAAGACAATGCAGCTGCATTTTTTGAGGCTTTCCAATATTGCGCTGGGTTATTGTTTTTGATCGTTCTTTTTTTACCGGCATATCAGCACGCTATTGACGAGGCAATTGTCATTACACCTTCACTAGAGATTTCGGGGCTTTGGCGTGAAGCTGCTTTACCTGTTGGTATCGCATTGATGTCGATCTATTCAATAGTCCGGCTCATTCAACTTCCTAGACTGCTTCAGACGGCTCAAGCTGTGGCCCTTACTTTAGTTACGGTACTGCTGTTTTATAAAGCACAGTTTGTATTCGAGAATTTAGGTGCTTGGAATTTACTTATTTTCTTTGTGCTCGTTGTGTTGAGTGCCGTCTTTGCAGGAGTGCCCATTGGTTTTTCCTTTGGACTAGGAGTGCTCGGGTATTTGGGGTTCACGACATCAACACCTATTAGCGTTATTGTTGGCAGAATGAACGAGGGAATGTCGCATCAAATTTTGTTAGCAGTTCCTTTGTTTGTTTTTCTGGGACTGCTGATGGAGATGAGCGGTATGGCGCGCTCTATGGTGGCATTTTTGGAGAGCCTACTGGGTCATGTAAGAGGAGGACTGTCATATGTTCTGATTGGGGCTATGTATTTGGTCTCCGGAATTTCAGGCTCAAAGGCCGCCGATATGGCAGCTGTGACGCCAGCACTATTTCCAGAGATGAAAAAGCGCGGCGCAGACGAGGGTGAACTCGTGGCCCTTCTTGCCGCCACGGGCGCTCAGACTGAGACAGTACCGCCTAGTCTGGTGCTCATTACGATTGGCTCCGTAACAGGTGTTTCAATCGCCGGTTTGTTCACAGGTGGATTGTTGCCTGCACTGGTGTTGGCTTTGATGCTCGCAGCGGTTGTAGCATGGCGCACCCGGTATGATCATTCGCAGGTGTTGCCAAGGGCAACTTACACAGCGATATCTAAGTCTTTTGTCTTTGCATTACCCGCATTGGCTCTGCCCTTTATCATTCGCTTCGCTGTAGTACAAGGGGTCGCTACAGCAACAGAAGTCTCAACCATTGGTATTGTTTACTGCGCACTAGCCGGTATCATCATTTACAAGCAGTGGAGTTGGTCACGTCTAACGCCCATGTTGATTGAGACCGCATCTTTATCAGGCTCCATTTTGTTTATTATTGGTACGGCTACTGCCATGGCCTGGGGCTTAACTCAGTCGGGCTTCTCAGGATGGCTTGCCAGCACCATGCAATCACTGCCTGGAGGTGCACCTGTCTTCTTATGTGTATCAATTGCTGCATTCGTCATACTTGGATCTGTATTAGAGGGTATTCCAGCTATTGTTTTACTTGGCCCTTTGCTTTTTCCAATAGCCAGACAACTCGGTATCCACGAAGTCCATTATGCTATGGTGGTTGTGCTCTCTATGGGACTGGGTTTATTTGCTCCTCCTCTTGGGGTAGGTTACTACGCGGCTTGTGCAATAGGTAGAGTTGAGCCTAGCCTTGGAATTCGACCTATATTGCCCTATATGGGTGCTTTGTTTGTTGGTATTGTGTTGATAGCATTTGTTCCATGGTTCTCAATTGGTGCTTTGTAGTCTTAAAACAGGCATTCATGCTATAATTTTCCCTCTCGGGCGGCTGTAGCTCAGATGGATAGAGTACTTGGCTACGAACCAAGGGGTCGTGGGTTCGAATCCTGCCAGCCGCACCATTTGGACATTTTTGGATTTATTCCAATTTGTTGCAATATTAATGAATTATTGAGCACTCATTATTTGGCTCAGCTTTCAAACAGAAAATTCAAACCTCAATTTAAAAGTAAATCTAAGAGTCACGGGAATAATGAATTCCTTGCTTGAGTTTTTAGAATTAGGGCTGTGTTTTGAGATTTTCCTAGTTGAGCCCATATGAAGAAGTCTTTTTAATTTCAATCACCAAAACTTATGACTCAAACGCAAAGCGATGATGATTTAGATGACAATTGCGACGCTTTAAATCCGCAGGGTTCACCTCAGCCCGTAAAAAACTATATGACCCCCAAAGGCTACGCGGCGATGAGGGGGGAGTTGCTTCAGTTGATGGATACAGAGAGACCCAAAATAGTAGAGATCGTCCACTGGGCCGCAAGCAACGGAGATCGTTCAGAGAATGGCGATTATATTTATGGTAAGAAAAGGTTAAGAGAAATTGATAGGCGCATTAGGTTCTTAACCAAAAGGCTTGATATTGCCCAGGTAGTTGACCCCAGTGTGCATTACAACAGTGATACTGTTTTCTTTGGTGCGACTGTTACCTATGAGGTTGTCTCAGGTCCAAAAATTTCAACACACGAAGCAGAGAACACCATAACCATACTCGGAGTGGATGAGTTTGATAGTTTAAAGGGGGAGGTGAGTTGGGTCTCTCCAATAGCCAAAGCACTCATTAAAGCCCGAACTGGAGACGAGGTTAAACTTCAAACTCCTGCAGGCACACAACTCATTGAAATATTAAAGGTTGAATATCCCTCGCCGTAATTAGAGTCCAAGCATTCGTAGCTGAAATTTCAATGAGAATGATCTTTGTTCGAGGTCACTCTTACGGCTTGAGAGACGACGGGGATTCTGCGTAGGTTTTTTAGAACACTATCTAAATGGGTTGTATCTCTGACGGCGATCGTGAACTTTAAATCGATCGCAGACTGAGCCGAGTACTCATCACTCATGTTGACATGGGTTATGTCAGCTTCTGCGCTTGCAATTGCGGTGGCAACCCTTGCCAAAGCACCTTTGCCGTTTTGTACCGTAACGACGAGTTCTGTTTCAAATGCACGAACAATATCATCTGCCCATTCAACTGCAATAAAGCGCTCGTTGTCTTTGTGTTTGAGGCGTTGGCCAACGCTACACTCCTCAGTATGCACGACCAAGCCTTCACCCCGGCCAAGGTATCCCAGTATGGTGTCTCCAGGTATGGGTCTACAACAATGAGCATACTGCACCGAGACGTTCTCACTTCCGTCAACAATTACGCCGCCTTGAGAAAGGTTTTCGTGAGCTGTAAATCTCTCTTTACTGATGAGCAGTGCATCTGGTTTCTCGCCCAACTCAGATAATAGTAAAACCATTCGTTTGGCAACAATACTGGCCACTCTTTTACCAATACCGATATCCGTTAGTAGATCATCCTTTGAATGACTTCCTGTGAAGCGAAGCAATCTATCCCAAAGGGTTTTATATTTTGGATCATCACTTGGCATTTGTTCAATGCCCTCTGCACGCAGGGCTTGTGCAAGTAATTTCTCGCCCAGTCCAAGGGACTCCGTTTGGGCCTGCGTTTTAAGGAAGTGTCGAATCTTAGACCTTGCCCGCCCGGTCCTCACAAACCCAAGCCAAGCTGGATTGGGTGCGGCAACGGTAGATGTAATAATTTCTACAACATCGCCGTTTCTAAGCTCAGTTCTAAGGGGAACGGATTCTGAATTGATCTTGCCCGCCATCGTGCGGTCCCCGATGTTGCTATGAACTGCGTAAGCAAAGTCAACAACGGTTGCGCCTCTTGGTAACGCTAAGATTTTACTTTTTGGTGTGAACACATAAACCGCATCTGGAAATAAATCAACTTTTACATAATCCCAGAATTCAGTTGCGTCGTGTGTTTCGCTCTCTATATCCACAAGGGACTGAAGCCACTGCGTGCCCAACCTTTCCGAGGTCTCTGAATGGGGCTCTTTTGTTTTATAAAGCCAATGAGAGGCAACTCCAGATTCAGCAACAATATGCATCGCCTCAGTTCTGAGTTGAAATTCAATGTTGATACCGGCAGGACCAACCAACGTCGTGTGAATCGATTGATACCCGTTGACTTTTGCTATAGCAATGTGGTCCTTAAAGCGACCGGGCACAGGTTTGTAGAGTTGATGTAGAACCCCAAGCGCTGTGTAACACTCCACCACACTGGGTACGATGATTCTCATGCCGTAAATATCAGTCACCTGAGCGAAGCTCAAGTTCTTGAGATCCATTTTTTTGTATATGGAGAAAAGCGTTTTCTCACGTCCGTAAATCTTAATCGGAATATTGAATTTAGAGAACTCCGCTTCAACGTCTTTTTGAACTTTGTTCAAAATATCGCGTCTTCGTGAGCGAGCCTTGTTCACTGCCTTCTCGATGACCCCGTAGCGCCAAGGCTTTAAATACTTAAAGGATAGATCTTGTAATTCTCTATAGGTTTGATTGAGTCCAAGCCTGTGGGCAATGGGCGCATAGATTTCAAGGGTCTCATTGCAAATACGAGACCATTTACTTGTCGGCATGCTAGACATGGTTCTCATGTTGTGAGAACGATCGGCAAGCTTAATTAAGATGACCCTTACATCCTTTGCCATGGCCAGTAGCATTTTTCTGAACGACTCTGCTTGACCTTCTTCTTGGGTATCAAATTGCAGTTTGTCTAGTTTCGTCAGCCCATCGACCATATCTGCAACAGGCGCACTAAACTCCTCAATCAAATCTGCTTTGCTAACACCGCAGTCCTCCATCGCATCGTGAAGTAAAGCCGCAACCAATGCTTGAGCATCTAATTTCCACTCAGCACACTGAGCTGCTACAGCGATAGGGTGGGTGATGTAGGGTTCACCACTTTGTCTGATTTGGCCAAGGTGAGCTTTATCTGAGAATCGGTAAGCTTTACGAACCAACTCTTTACCCTCTTTACCCAAATAGTCTAGTTTTGTTAGCAAAGAAGCGAAACTAGCGGCCGTTGCATTTGCCGCTTCTATTTTATTGTTGCTAAGGTTGGGTGTAAGTACAGCGCTCATATGTGACACTTTAGCGCTTTATGAGCCATTAGGCGAGAGTTAGGGTTAAAAAAAGCACCCGGCAGGTGCTTTTTAGGTGTTTTTCCGAAACGGATGATGTGGTTAACCAGGAACTTTTTTAAGCATTTCAAGGCCAATCTTGCCGGCGGCGATTTCTCTGAGTGCCGTTACGCCAGGCTTATTCTTGGATTCAACCTTTGGCGTATGTCCTTGACTGAGCATACGGGCACGGTAAGTCGCTGCCAAAACGAGTTGGAACCTGTTAGGAATTTTCTCTAAGCAATCTTCAACAGTAATGCGTGCCATTTTGTATTTCTCCGGGTAAAAGGGGGATATCGAGTATTCAGTTAGTTCAAGTTAAGGGCATGAAAAATTTCTGCCCTTGCGCGGCTTTGGGACGCGTACTTAAGTCTTTGAGCGTGAACTACGGCTTTTAAATCAAATAAAGCGCGCTCGAAAACTTCGTTGATTATAACGAAATCGAACTGACTTGCTTGAGCCATCTCATCTGCAGCATTTTGCAACCTTAGCTGGATCACACCGGGGGAGTCCTCCCCCCTTCGCTCAAGCCGTGATTTAAGCTCTTCCCAACTAGGGGGAAGAATGAAAATCATGACAACACCTGGGAATACGCGTTTGATTTGAAGAGCTCCTTGAAAGTCAATTTCAAGCACAACGTCATGCCCGTCGGTGATTTTGCTCTCAATAGTTTCTTTGGAGGTGCCGTACCTGTGTCCATGAACATGTGCCCACTCCAGGAAGGCATCTTGTTTAATTAAACGATCAAACTCTGAATCTGTAATGAAAAAGTATTCTCTGCCGTGAACTTCTTGTCCTCTAGGCTTGCGTGTCGTGTGAGAGACGGAGTGGGTGACTTGAGAGTCAAGCTCCATCAAGGCTTTAACCAAGCTTGATTTGCCTGCGCCGCTTGGGGCTGCGACCACGAATAGATTGCCTGGATAGTGCTTCATTCTATGTTTTGAACCTGTTCACGGAGTTGTTCTATGAGGACTTTCATGTCCACCCCAATTTTGGTGAGTTCTAGGCTGGTTGACTTAGAGCCTAAAGTGTTGGCCTCTCGGTGGAGCTCTTGAATCAGAAAATCAAGTCTTTTACCCAAACTCTCATTGTTCTTTTTTGAGCTAAGGAGTTGCTCAATCTCAATTAAGTGAGAGGACAGCCTCGTTAGTTCCTCTGCCACATCAATGCGTATTGCAAAGTTGGCAGCCTCTGTTAGAGCACGGTCTTGGGCTGCTTGTGACAGCGTATGGTCTGGATTTTCACCACCCGCTTTAGGTGAGTTACCAGATAAGACCGTCGCACCAGTGATGCCCAAAGCTTCGCTAAAACGCTCAATAAACCTAAGTCTTTGTTGTTCAACCAGTTGAGGAACTATGGGGGTGACTTTTTCGGTCAACGCTTTGAGCTGCGCAACCCGCTCAAGCATTGAGGCAACAAGACGCGCTCCCTCTTTGGCACGCGCAGATAATAAATGTTCTATAGTTTCATTAAATAGCTTTGTGATCGGCTGGACCAGCTCTGCGCCTGGGGGGAGTATGGGTGCACTTAGTCTCATAATCTCGGCAACGCTTAGGGGGGAGACATTTGGTAGCCAAGCCCTGACGTTGTCCTCTAATCTGGCGAGACGTTGTAAAAGCTTAGGTGAGGGCTCAGCAACTGAGCTGACCTCTGAGCTAACAAGGGATGCTTTGACCTCGACTTTGCCCCTTTTGAGTTTTGTATTTAGAAGCTCTCTTAGTAAAGGCTCAAACTCTCTTAAATCATCCTGAAGTTTGAACGAGAGGTCCAAAAAACGACTGTTCACAGATCGGATTTCTAGCCCAATTCGAAGAGTTGGGCCAGATGTAGCCGCAGCAGTTTCCGGCTCTTGGGAAATGCTGGACTGTGCACTGGCATAACCAGTCATACTGTAAATTGGCATAGATGAGTTGAAAAGTAGTAGGTTTTAAGTCCCACCAATTATCCTATATAAAAAATCTGATTGTTAGAAATCACGCACAGTTAGTCTTAATAGAAGACAATATCAGGCTGTAACTCGGCGCGCCCTAGAAATTACGAATTCAATTTACCAAAAGATTCATCTATTTTTTAAAAAATGACGACTTCAAAAACCACACCCACACCACCCTCTAACCCTTCAACTCTCTCGCTGCCGTCCAGGCAATCAAGGGCGTTTGATTCCCTAAGACAGGTCAAAATTACACGCGGCTATACAGTGCACGCAGAGGGCTCAGTTTTGATAGAGTTTGGACTGACTAAGGTTTTATGCACAGCCTCAGTTGAGGAGAAGGTTCCTGGTCATAAAAAGGGATCAGGCGAGGGGTGGGTTACTGCAGAATACGGCATGCTCCCCAGGTCAACGCACACACGCAGCGATAGGGAAGCGGCGAGGGGCAAACAAAGTGGTCGCACGCAGGAAATACAAAGACTCATTGGCCGCTCAATGAGAGCCGTTTTTGATTTAAAAAAACTGGGTGAGCGAACCATTCACCTTGATTGTGATGTGCTGCAAGCAGACGGGGGAACACGAACTGCAAGTATCACGGGTGCCTTTGTAGCTGCTCAGGACGCTGTTGCCTCACTCATTGCATCCGGCAAAATCACAGAAACTCCAGTCACTCAAAGTGTGGCTGCAATATCTGTTGGAATGCTACAAGGGCAAGCATTGCTTGATCTTGAATATACGGAGGATTCAAAGTGTGACACCGATATGAATGTGGTGATGACGGACAAAGGCAGATTTATTGAGATACAAGGAACAGCCGAGGGCGAGCCTTTCTCAAAAGATGAGATGAATAAGATGCTTGCACTCGCTGAAAAAGGAATTGGTGAGTTGATTGAGTTGCAAAATTCAGCACTCTCCAAAAATAAATAGCAAAAATGAAAGTTGTACTGGCATCAAACAACCAAGGTAAATTGCTTGAACTGAAAGATATGTTCAAAGATTTACCACTTGAGCTGATCACTCAGGGGCAACTAGGCATCCCAGAGGCCGAGGAACCGTTTCATACCTTTGTTGAAAATGCATTGGCCAAGGCCAGACATGCAAGCGCTCAATCAGGATTGCCTGCACTTGCAGATGATGCGGGTCTGTGTGTAGAAGCCTTTGGCGGAGAGCCAGGAGTTCAAACTGCGTTTTACGCAACGCGCTTTGGATATGCCAAAGGAGATGACAATAACGTAGTTGCACTGTTGGAACAAATGCAAAACATAAGCAACAGAAAAGCTGCATTAGTTAGTACCCTGGTAGGCGTCAGGCACCCACATGATCCCGAGCCCCTCATCGCGGTAGGCAGAGTGATTGGGGAAATCACAAAAAAGCCGATAGGTTCAAATGGATTTGGGTTTGATCCGGTGATGTGGATTCCAGAGTTTGGTAAAACCTTTGCTGAACTTGACCCCCAAATTAAAAATCTAAATAGCCACAGAGGGCGGGCCGCCAATCTCATGAAGCAACTCATGCAGGACGCTTGGTTGCCAAAGTTTATTTATTAAAACTATGACAATTACTCCGGATAGTAGGGCGTTTGATGTTGGGTATCTGATGCGCTCAGGTACGCTCAATATTACAACTCTTCCTCCCTTGTCTTTGTACATTCACCTGCCTTGGTGCATTAAGAAATGCCCTTACTGTGACTTTAATTCTCATGCTTTAAAGTCCTCCCCCTCAGCTCATTTAAAAAACTCTGCGAATCTCAATATCGTCGCACTGGACTCTGTAAGTTCAATAGAACTTGTAGAGGACCGATACATAGATTCGTTGATTAAAGATTTGCAGACCTCTTTGCCTTTAATATGGGGGAGACCCGTTCATAGCGTTTTCTTAGGAGGAGGAACTCCTAGTTTATTTTCTCCACGCAGTATTGAGCGCTTAATCTCCGCGGTTCGCTCACTTGTAATACTGCTACCTGGTTGTGAGATCACTTTAGAGGCCAACCCCGGTACATTTGAAAGGGATAGATTCAAAGCATTCAAGGCAGCAGGCGTTACTAGACTCTCACTGGGTGTCCAAAGCTTTAACGATGAACATTTAAAAATACTGGGCAGAGTTCATGACCGAAATCAGGCCATTGCAGCAGCTTCTGAGGCAGCAGAGATATTCGATACTTTCAATTTAGATTTGATGTACGCGCTACCTCACCAGAGCTTGGATGATCTAAGCAGGGATCTAAAAACTGCATTTGAATTTGATCCACCTCATCTCTCAATCTATCATTTAACAATTGAGCCAAATACATTTTTTGCAAAATATCCTCCACAAAAACTACCAGAAGAAGATGTTGCATACGAAATGCTGGATAAGATTGAGGAATATGCAGTGAAAAAAGGACTTCAACGCTATGAAGTCTCAGCGTTTGCTAAACCCAATCACCGGTGCGTGCATAATTTAAATTATTGGCAGTTCGGAGACTATTTGGGTATTGGTGCGGGAGCACATTCAAAACTAACTTTTGCACACCGAATTGTTAGACAAATTAGGCACAAAGAGCCATTGATGTATATGGACAATGCTGAATTAGAGAGCCCCGTAGCTAAATCCGATGAAGTAGCTAGATCAGAATTACCATTTGAATTCATGCTTAATTTGTTCAGACTCAAGGATGGATTTAATTTGCAGATGTATGCAGAGCGAACAGGCATGCCCCTTAGCTCAATTCAGGCGGGAATTGATGAGGCCTTTCAAAAAGGGTTGCTAGAACGAGACATGATGCAAGTTAAGCCGACCTCAAAAGGGTTCGATTTCCTCAGTGATCTTCAAAGTCTCTTTCTTCCAGGTTAGAATAATAGGCTTCAACCTTAGGAAGCGTGGCAGAGCGGTTGAATGCACCGGTCTTGAAAACCGGCGAAGTTTTACGACTTCCGTGAGTTCGAATCTCACCGCTTCCGCCAAGAACCTCCATCAGGAGGTTTTTTTTCGTCTAAATTCCAGCGTGCCACTACAAACGGGCTCTACCCAATTAACGGGGGCCGTGTTTTCTAAACATTTGAATTTAATTAAGTTCTGAATAGCATTAGCTTCATTTATGGTCTGACCCCCGGGCTTTCAATGAGCATCCCTCGAGCACGCCACATAAGATATAGCTCTAATTGAAGCCACTCTGGTGCACCGGGTTCAAATAATTCTGCGCGAACGGCATTCATACAATTCCGTAATCGACGTTGCAAACTACCAACCGTTTGCCACTCGAGTCGGTAAATTGGGTAACCGGTGGGATGGGCTTGCGGAATAGTACTTCCTGCTAATCTCATTCCATAGCGTTCATCATGGCATTGTGAGCATGAGAGATTTGCTTGACCCATACGCATTTTGAACAACTTTTCACCAGCATTTAATTCAGCCTGTATTTCAGGTCTGCTGTTACTCATTATGGGCATTCCATTAGACTGATTTGAAATCAATACCGACATTGAGAGTAAAGGTTTGGTTTCTAAACCCCATGCAGGTTGTTGTTGACGAGTTGTTCTGCAATAGTTGATTTGACCATCAAGGTTCAATAATTGACCATTGACAAATTTTGGAAAAGTTGCTGAAACACCCCTCATACTTTGTTTGAATGGCCCATGGCATTTGCTGCACGCAGGCGATTGAGGAGATGGTTTTTCACTCCATAAAGTTTCGCCATCCATGATCCAAAACGTACCTGGATTAAGTGAAGAGTCGTCTTGCATTGCCTTCGTCTCAGGCGCCATTATGGTGTAACTGGATTGCCTTTGATCTAACTCTAATGCTTGAGAAAAAAGAGAAAAAGCAAAACTAAAAAAAAAGAAACAAATGCGCAAGTTTAAGTTACCTCAATTCGAGCTTTGGCCTTGGCTGATAGTCCATTTCCGTCAAGCCACTCGAAAGTTAATTCACCACTTTCAAGGGCCAAAGTGTTGAACTCAATTAGCGGGTTGGCTGCAATACCAGTGTGCAACTTGACACGAAAGACTTCATTGCCGTTGTACAGACAAATAAAGTCGGTGAGGATGTCTCGCTCAATGCGTTGACCGTATTCATTATGACGAAACCCGTTTTCCATTGGATGTTGAACCAATGCACGAATCGTTATCAATTGACCAAGTGTTGCTTTAGGAGGTACCGTCACAATTGTTCTTAAGGGACGTGTCATCTCTCCTCCGTGCAGGCTGAAGTGGTGACCAAAGTGTCTGCATATCCCTGCCAAAAGCTGCCATCGCTCATTTGTGCAATTGCCCAAACACGTTGATTCTCAGCAAGTCGAACACGACTTAGTACATAAGCTCGCCCACTTCGTGGTGTGAAATATGCACTTAAAATATTAGGCAGTGGATTGCCCTCGGCCAATACATGAACTGATTTAACGTAATCAAACTCGGTCATCGGACTTTCTACGTTAAGCGTCATTACAACCGAATTGCCGTTTTCAATCAGGGGTGGAATGTCAATTTTGACCCGACCCGCTTGAACCTTTTTATCTCCAACCAATGCATGAATGGCCTGGCGGGCTTGATCTGGACTGGCAAACGAGGTGCTGTGAGGAGCAAGTCCCAGAGCAGTCAATAATGCCAGGCAATCACGGCGTTGAATATTCATGGTTTAAGAGTCACTAAAAATGCAATCACATCTTCAATTTCTTGAGCGGTCAAGATGGTTTGTCCTTTGAAATTTTGCTGCACCCGATTAAGCCCCTCTGTTTTGTAGTAAGAGGGCATGATAGTTTGTGAGTTAAATTGACTTGAGTCTACTATTCTCGCTCGTAGCTGTGCTGGATTTAACCGAAGCGCAATTATGCTTAAGTCGGGAGCTAAGTTTCCCTGAAAATGATCTTCAGGAAAGGGCCCTTGATGACACAACAAACACATACTCTTTTGTTTGTTACTTACCAAATTACGACCACGCTCAGGCTGTCCGATTAGACCTTCAAGGGGCTGAGCTAGATCTAATTGTGCAGCTGAGGTGGTTTGATAAGGCAGTAGCAACCCAAGAATTAAAAAAAATTGGGGGACATGTGGTGTGTGCTTATTTATTTTTTGTAACCACATGTATATCCGCCTCTAAGCTAACAAAATTTAAACCCAGTTTAAACCATGGTTAAGCCGTGATTTTTAAGTGGCACGGTACGGTAACGTTTGCCAGTTGCTTTTGCAATTGCATTCAAAACTGCGGGTGCTGCCACACAAATTGTTGGCTCACCAATGCCCCCCCATTCTGCTCCGCCGCCTTCAATAATAATAGTTTCAACTTTGGGCATCTGTGCAATTCGCATGGATCCAAAGCTATCAAAATTAGTTTGAACTATACGACCTGCTTTGACGGTACATTCTTGTTGAAAAAGAGCAGATAAACCATACACAAATGATCCTGAGACTTGTCTCTCGATTTGAGCTGGGTTAACTGCATAGCCAGGATCGGTTGCGGCAACGATGCGGTGAATTTTGACCTTGTTTCCTTTAACTGATAGCTCGCATGCCGCAGCAACAAAACTACCAAATGCTTTCATTTGAGCAACTCCTCTGAAAACACCGGAGGCGGGTTTAGTGTTCCAACCAATGCGTTCTGCAACCGCGTTGAGCACAGCCAAATTACGTGGATATTTTTCCATATATTTACGTCTAAATGCAACGGGGTCCATACCGGAGGTTTCCGCTAACTCGTCGACGAAACATTCAAAGAAAACTGCGTTTTGATTGGCGTTGACACCCCGCCAAAATCCTGGCGGTATATGCGTGTTGCGCATGGCATGATCAACTAATAAATTTGGAAACGTGTATCCAAAAGCATGCTCACCTGCATCAGCAACGCCTTGGAAAACTAACGGATCGCGTCCTTTTTGTTGTTCTAGCACTGCAGGACGAACAGATGCCAATATTGATTGACCAGACAAACGCATGTGAACGCCTGTAAGATTTTTATTTGCATCAAAGGTGCCTGTAAGTTTACAAGCCATCACGGGGTGATAACGACCCTGAGTCATATCTTCTTCCCGTGTCCAAATAAGCTTGATGTGTGTGCCTGGCATTTGTTTGGCAATCAATACGGCCTGAGTTGTGTAGTCTTGAAAGGCACCACGTCGACCAAAACCACCACCCAAATTTATTTTATGAACATCGCATCGATCAGCTGGAATTCCAGCCGCAGCGATGACCGCCGCTAAAGATGCTTCACCGTCTTGTGTCGGAACCCATGCATCACATCGCTCTGGAGTCCAACGTGCTGTAGCGTTCATTGGTTCCATGGGTGCATGATTTAAGAAGGGATAAAAATAGACACTTTCCGTTTTTTGAGCTGCCGAGGTTAAGGCCGTCGACATGTCACCGGCTTTGTTGCCCACAAATGCATCTTTTGCAGTTAAGCCCTCTTGCAAAATAGCTGCAATGCTCTCACTTGAAACTTGTGCGTTCGGACCCTCATCCCAAACAATATTAACTTTTTCTAAAGCTGATTTGGCTTGCCAAAAAGTCTCCGCTACCACTGCTACAGCAGTATCGCCTACTTGAAGTACACGCTTGACGCCTTTAATTTCGAGTGCCAATGTTGGATCAAAACTTTTTACTTTGCCGCCAAAAACAGGACACTCTTTAATGTTTGCAATCAACATGTCATTAAATTTAAGGTCAATGCCGTAAATTTGTTTGCCGTTGACTTTTCCTCGTGTATCTAATCGTGCTAGCCGCTTACCGATGATTTTCCAATCCTTCGGATCTTTAAGTTTGATTTGTGCAGGCAAAGGAACGGGCAATTTAGCTGCAGCATCTGCAATTTGTCCGAATGAGACTTTGTTTGCGCTCGCGGTGTGTGTAATGATGCCTTTTGATACGGTACATTGATCAACACCAACACCCCAAGTGTTAGCTGCGGCTTGAATTAACATCATTCGAGCGGCTGCACCTCCTTGGCGAACATATTCTTGAGACTCGCGAATTCCTCGACTTCCACCAGTTGAGTAACTTCCCCAGATTCGTTTTCGACTTAGACTTTCTCCAGGTGTAGGGTACTCTGTTGTGACCTTGCTCCAATCGCATTCCAACTCCTCAGCAACGAGTTGGGCCAAGCCAGTTAGGGTTCCTTGCCCCATCTCTGAACGAACGATTCGAACAACGACAGTCTCATCCGGTCGGATCACAACCCAAACACCGATTTCGGGGGATGCTTCGGCTGCAACGGCTTGTTTAGTTGTAAATAACATTGGAATGCCCAACGCCAAGCCAGAGCCTATGGCGGCAGTCCCGCCCATGAATTCACGACGTGTTGGTGTTGACAGAATTTTGTTCATGATTATTTTCCTTTCAAGATTTGGCAACACTGTGAATGGCTGCGCGAACTTCTTGAAAAGTTCCACAACGGCAAATGTTGGTGATGGCTTCATCAATATCTGCATCGGTTGGTTTGGGTTTCTTTCTCAGTAAAGCAGTAGTTGCCATGATCATCCCACTTTGGCAATAACCGCATTGAGGTACTTCGTTTTGAACCCAAGCGTTTTGGACTTTGGAGAGTTGGCCATCTTTCTCTAAACTCTCAATAGTTTCAATTTTTTGGTTGGTAATTGCACTGACTGGTATCACGCAAGTACGAACTGCCTCACCATTCATCAGCACTGTGCATGCACCGCACTGTGCAATGCCGCAACCAAACTTTGTACCGGTCAAACCAAGTTGCTCTCGTATAACCCAAAGAAGTGGAGTGCTGGGGTCTACATCTACAGTATGAACTTTTCCGTTAATATTTAACTTTATCATTGCTTTTCCTTGGGTTAATTCGCTCGAGTTGACTCATGTTGACTCGAGTCTATACTTTAAAAAATTAAAATAATATTAATACTAGTGTTTATCCTAGTCGGATTTCTTGTTTTTTCCTAGATCAATTAGAATTACTCTCGCAATTCATTCATCAAAAACCATGTCTAAATTATTTATTAAAACTTGTATTACCTTGTCCTTTTTGATTGGCTTAACCAATTTAGTCAATGGGCAAACCATAGATTCACACTGGAACTTGTTGGACTTATATCCTTCGACTAAGGACTGGAATGTAGATGGTGAAAAACTGGGTATGCAAATCAAGCAAATTGGACAATGTCGAGGACACCTTGGATCCTCGGTGACGGTCTTTAAAAATTGTCTAGAAACTTATTCTGACTTGAGCAAGAGATTTGCTCGTATGTCTGTTTACGCAAGTCTTGTCCACGACCAAGATACAAGTCAAAACGAAGGTCTGGATTTGGTACAAAAAGCTGATCTTTTAGGTAATCAGATTTCTCAGGCAACAGCCTTCTTTGCGCCTGAAATTTTGAAGATTGGAAGCCAGAAAATTAGTAAATTAATTGCAATTGACCCATCTACCAAAGTCTATTCTCATATGCTTGAGCAGATTTTGAGGGCTGGCCCCCATACGCTCAGCTCTAGGGAGGAGTCTATGTTGGCTGAATTTGGCTTATTCTCAGGAGGAGGACAGGCCGTATATTCAATATTGGCGAATTCCGATATGCCCTGGCCAAAAATTAAATTATCAGACGGCAAGGAAGTGACTTTAGATCAAAGTGCGTACACAAAATATCGCGCGGTTTCCTCTAGAGAGGATAGACAAAAAGTATATGAAGCATTTTGGTCAAAATTTAAATCGTTTGAGAATACTTTTGGTGTGACTTATTATGAGCAGCTAAAGTCGGACTTGGTCTATGCTAAGTTAAGGAATTATCCAGACTCGATTAACCGTGCTCTTGACGCAAATCACATTCCAATCAAAGTGTATGACACCTTGATTGATAATGCACGCTCGAATCTTCCGACCTTGCATCGATACTTTAAGCTAAGAGCAAAAATGCTTGGAGTTAAGGATTTGGCTTATTATGATATTTACCCACCCTTGGTAAGTTCAGCAGACAACTATCCGTTAGACAAGGGAGTTGAGATGATGGAGAAGGCTGTTCAGCCTCTAGGAACTGAGTATGCAAGTGCCATGCATAAAGCGCTCAACGAGCGCTGGATGGATGTATATCCAAAGGCAAAGAAGCGTTCAGGTGCTTATATGAACGGCGCTGCCTATGATGTGCATCCTTATCTACTATTAAACTACAACAACAACTATGAATCGGTCTCTACGTTGGCGCATGAATGGGGACATGCAATGCACTCCCACCTTGCTAACCATTCGCAAGCATTCATAAATGCAGATTACCCGATTTTCACGGCTGAAATTGCATCAACAACAAATGAGGTCCTCCTCCTCGACTCGGTACTAAAGGACGCTAAGAGTGATGATGAAAAACTTCTTTATTTAGGTTCTGCCCTTGAGAATTTAAGAGGGACATTTTTTAGACAGGCCATGTTTGCAGACTTTGAGCGCGAAGTTCATGCGAAAGTTGACAAAGGCGAATCTCTAACAGGGCAAGACTTTACTCAGATTTACGGCAAACTTTTAAAACAGTATCACGGGCACGACCAAGGAGTTGTGCGCATCGATGATGCCTATGCAATTGAATGGGCTTACATACCCCATTTTTACAATTATTTTTATGTTTATCAATACGCAACTTCAGTGTCTGCGGGTTCGATGTTTGCATCAGATATTTTGAAGGGTGTTCCTGGTGCTAAAGACCGCTACCTGAATGTGCTGAAAGCAGGTGGATCAGAGGACGCCTATGAGTTAGTCAAGAGAGCCGGTGTTGATTTGGCAACCCCCACACCCTATAAAGCGATAGTTGCCCGTATGAATTTGATTATGGATCAGATGGAAGAAATTATTGCAAAGAAAAAGTGATGTGCAATTTACATCATAGATTTTCACGTTAATTTTTTAATCTATACCCATTGGTAACAAATTGTTGTTCAATATCAAAGCTAATGGGTATTTATTGATTTTTTAAATAGCTAAATCAATTACTAACATCTCAGTTACAAATACAGACTTACGTTCCATACGGAAGCATTTTGATGAAGAATTTTTAAATTTCAATAGATTCGACGTTGTTTAGTTCGCGCAAATCTATAAATTGTTCACCTTTTTCATTTTCTCTAAACATATCTGTAAAGCGGTTGTTCCAAAGGATGTCTTTGTTTAGGTAAGTTGTTTTAGCATGAATTGTTTGTGAAAGCGTTTCATCTAGGCCTGTGACCGTTGCAATGATTGCAATTTCTTTGGAATCAAAGTCCACTTTACTCAAGCCGTAAAGTGGACTTTTCTCATCAATTGGATGCATCACCAACCAAGTCAGGGCCAGCATAGGAGTGGAATCTCTTAGGAGGTTGAGATCGTATATACGTCTCATGGTGAGGCCCTCTTTAGATACCTCTTGCTTGAACAGGCTTAAACTGATTTTTGCCCCTATCACCGAATTGTTCCTGTTATTTGAAAGACGAAACATAAGAGTTGGGATTTCTTCGTGTTGGGTAATCACGGCAACACTGCTAAAAACGATTCTAGACTTGGGGAGGGATAGTCTTGCAAACGCAATGGCAGCAAACATTCCAATGCTTAGCAAACCAGTCATAGCCTCAAGGGTTACAAGTACATGCCCATAAATATCTTTTGGGTACATTGCCCCATATCCAATTGTTGCAAGAGTTTGGACACTAAAGAAGAAATAGTTTACATACCCCTTAGTCTCTACTCCTGCAATGGACTCAGGGTCTAACCAGAATAAAAATCCAAAGATGCAATTAACAACAAGGAAAATCGCAACAAAGCCTATTAAGAACTGAATCCAGGTTAGTTTTAAAAAAGAATGATATAAATCTAATTTTCTATGAGAAGCAACCAAAATAGTAGAATTTCTAATTGGACTACGAAGTTTCTTATGAGAAGTGACCATTTTTTATTTGATCCGATAAACTAATAAAATTTTACAAGAGGCATTGATTTTGCACTTATTTTTGAAAATTGCAATTGTTCTTTTTGCTTGTATTTCAACAGCAAAATTTTCTTTCTCACAGGATCTGCAAAGACTCTACAACGACAGTACAAAATCGCGAGATTCACAAAAATCAGATGAGGAGGAGAAGAAAAAAAGATACCACGAGTGGTTTGATGCAGCTAGAAAAAACGGGGTCACTTGGAAGTGCAAAAACTATTTTATTTTTAATGACGGCTACGTCTTTATAGGCAATAAACCAGACGGCTCGGATATAGGTAAACCACCTTTTGATTTCTCAGGGCTGTACGTTATCAACAGGGAATTCATTAAATTTGACTTTCCTGCTCTGCCTTATGAAAATCAATTCGAACTCAATACAAAAACCAATGAATTGGTAATTTTTAAAAAAACACTTAATAAATTAGAAAAAGAAACTTGCCAAAAACTAAGCAAATAAGTAAATTTAAATTTACTTTATACAGCTACTTGCTATAAATGAGGCAATATTTTGATTTGCACTTGCAATAGTGTAGACCGCTGGAGTGACAAGGCTGCTTGGGGTTGGGCAAGTCAAAGTGCCCGTTGCATTAGTAACAAATAATGCGTTACCAGATGAAGACGCAATTGTTTGCCATATATCGTAGATGTCAACGCTTTCTATATAACCCTCAAATTTATTCACTGGTATGTTAAGCTGTGTAATTGATACCAATAACTGTTGTGCCGAGTTATAGTGTCCTATACCACTGATCGTACCGTTTACTCCTGATAAATTGGCCAGCACAGCAGTGGTAGTGGTTGTCGTTGAGGATGGGTAAGTAAAGTTACCCAACAGGACTAAAAATCCCACATTATCTGTAGCATATGTAATTCTGGTTGCCGAGTGAAACGTCACCAACCCAGATAATGGAATTGATCCCATTGAGTATGAATTAGATGCGGCAGGCATGATTGTCAAATTTGGTGAAGTACTAGGGCTGGGCGTACTCGCAACTGACGCATTGTTTACTGTCGGTGCTTTTGAAGAAGATCCGCCCCCACAACCTGTTAAATTCATGCATACCAAAGTAGCGCAAAGCAGTGCAGGTACAGTTATGTATCTTTTGCTTTGTGAAAAGTAGGAAATGTAATTAAACACGATAGGGTTCCCTTGCAAAAAATTCGATCAAATGATGAAAGATCTAAGGGTAATATCGTCACCACCTTGTAAACCTGTAATTCTTTTTATTGAAGCTAGGGTTTATTTTTCAGATTCTGACGTCTTTTCTGTATCGGTCGATTTTTTTGAGGACTTTTCTTCGCCGTTACCCGCCTCTTCTCTTGCGCAAGCCATCTCAAGTATGGTGTTCATCACCGTATCTTTTACAACCGGATGCCAAACTCCCTGAGATACATCTGTGAAAATGGGTTTACCCTGCGCCATATGCTGAGAGTAGCCGGCTGAGGCTAACGTTCTTCGTCTTCTATCGACACAATCATATTGAACCAAAATCAATCTGGAAATTGCACCAGACTCTGCACGACTTTTAAGATCCGTCATCTGCCACACCTCAGGATAGGATGTGCTTTTTTTCATTTTGTTAGGGTCGTAGTAAACTTTTGCTAAAAAATTGTCATCAATGATTTGCCACTCTGCTAAAGATGGTTGCGCGAACACAGCGCAGCCTAGCAATGCCAGTAGCTTAAGTGCGTTTGAAATTTTGATTTGTTGCATTAAAACCCCTAATCAAATTGGCCTCTGGCTTAAATTCAAATAGCCGTGCAGTTGCCCTCCACGATTTTTAAAAATGTGGACGACTAAGCTTAATCGACAGCAGAGTTTACTTCTGAAGTGTTATTGCCTTAAAAAGGACATCTAAATTTGTCAACCCGCCCAGGTTCATACATGCGTCCCATGCCTGGTTGGTTTTCTCTAACCCAAGAATGGGCTCGCTTTGATCCACGAATTTAGCTTTGAGTTGTGAGTTGCTCATTGGACGCTCTAAACTACCCACAGCATGTTCAACGTGAATTTCGTGAACTTCACCGCTTACTGTCTCAAGCTTGACATCGCAGGAGGCCTCATACATCTGTGGATCGACGATGAGCTCCACTTTGGAGCGAAGTTCAAGGACATCGGCGCGGTTGACCACATCGTCCGCATATTCATGCTCAGTTGCTCGACCAGTAATAAACGCTACTGCGCAGGAGTGGTAGACGCTAAATTTACCTTCAAGTCCGTCTTTAGGCGTTTTTTTGCCCGTAAGCTCTTGAACCAAAGGGTGCACCCGAACACTGATCTTTTTAACCTGGGTCGCATTTATGTTCAGCTTCTCACGAAGTTGGACACAGCCATCAATTGAGGGATGAATCACAATACCGCATGCGAAAGGCTTGTAAGTATTGAGGCCAATTTCCCAGGAGCCACCTAAGTTTTCTGTGATCTCAGACCAGTCGGTTTTATCAGAATAAACTTGGATGAGACCTCTGGGTGCCTCCAATGCTCGCAGTGACGATGTGTACCCGTGTTTAGCCATCAATGCAGAGGTAAGCCCGACCTTAGCAGCAGCACCTGGATGCAAAGGTTTGGTCATAGTGCCAAATTGCTCTCTTAGCCCAACTGGCTGGGATGCAGCGATTCCTAGTGCCATTTGGGTTTGATCCGCAGATAGGCCGAGTAGCCTTGAGCAAGCTGCAGCGCTACCTAGCATACCGGTTGAGCCCGTGATGTGCCATCCTCTATCGTAATGGTCAGGATAAATGGTGTTACCGACTCGACAAGAAACTTCAATTCCAATGACGAGTGCATCAATTAATTCACGCCCTGTTAATTTGAGATGCTCGCCCATAGCAAGAATTGCAGAAGCTACGGGGCCAGCGGGGTGGATGATAGTTTTCAGATGGGTATCATCAAAGTCGAAAGTGTGTGAGCTGATGCCGTTGATAAACGCGGCATTGGCCATATCCACTTTCTCTGATCGACCTAAGAGTGAAGCTTGTGGCGCGGGTGAGAATTCCTTAATTGCACCGAGGGCAAACTCTACTGTTTCATGGTCAGAGGGTCCAACCGCACAGCCAGCCCAATTGGCAAAAGTCCTGTGAGCTTGATCCTCAATTTCTTGAGACCACCCCTTGGAGGGATGAGTTACAGCAAACTCAGCCAACATTTTTGTAACAGGAGGTGCATCTGTTTGCGCTTTTCTCGCAATATTTTGGGTGGCAATCGCTTTTGACATAGTATTGTCTCCGTGGTTTAAACTAAATTGATTAAAGATGAATTGAACGGGTTTAACCATTAAAGGTTGGTGTGTTTCAAAAAAAGTAGAGCTTAATAAAATTCTAGAAGCTCTCTTAATTTTTCAAAATCTAGTGGATATTAAGCATCCCGTGAGTTTCTATAAAGCTTACGACTTCGCTTACTCCGCTTAAAGTTTTAAGATTGGTCATGACGTAGGGTTTTACTCCGCTCTTTGAGTTTCTCATGCGCTGAGTATCCTCCTCCATGACCCCCAGATCTGCACCTACGTGAACAGCCAAATCTGTTTTATTGATCACAAATAGATCGCTTTTCGTGATGCCGGGTCCACCTTTTCTTGGGATTTTCTCACCTGCAGCGACATCTATGACGTAGATAGTCAAGTCACTAAGCTCTGGGCTAAAGGTTGCAGCAAGGTTATCTCCTCCGCTTTCTACAAAGACAATATCTGCATCAGGGTAGCGCTCAAGCATTCTGTCGATAGCTTCTAAATTAATGGATGCATCCTCACGAATCGCAGTGTGTGGGCATCCTCCTGTTTCCACTCCCATGATTCGCTCTGAGATGAGAGCACCGCTTTCAGTCAAAATGCGCTGGTCTTCTTTGGTGTAAATATCATTGGTAATGGCAACTAAATCCCATTTGCTTTTCATTTCTTTGCAAAGCATTTCTAGCAAAGTTGTTTTTCCAGAACCCACCGGACCTCCAATGCCAACACGAAGGGGGGGGAGTTTTTTGGTGCGCTTAGGGATATGATGAAGTGCTGTCATGAGCGAAATAGTCGAGAGTATTGGGTTTCATGTAATGAGCTAAGTATGGCTAGCCCGGGCGTGAAAGTTTGACGATCATTATCGCTTAGGGCGAGCGCATATTGAACTGCTTCAGGTATTTTTTGTCTAAGAGTAGCTAAAATACGTTGACCAGATTTTTGACCTAAGGGTACGGATTTGATAGAGGCTTGAACCATATTTTCTGCCCAAGAAAAAGCATAAGCCAAAAGACAATCTGTAATCTCCACATTCAAACTCGAGACGACAAGTGCAAAACTTAGAGGCCAGGTGGGTGAAAGTGCGTTCAAAGCATCTAACCTAAGTTGGTCGACCACGTCCTGGTTTTTAATCCATTCAACCAAAGATCTTCCCATTTGTTCAGTCTGTAGCCTTGCCTCACTTGACTCTCTAGTTTGGATGATCCAATCATTAAGTGATTTCAGACGAGGCGTATCAAATATTCTCCATGCTTTTACAGCTTCACCCAGCACACTTAAGTCAGATCTTGCAAGGGACAACTCCAATTGATCGCATATCCACGCACTTGCAGTTTGCTCATCACTAATCCAACCAGCGTCTACAGCGGACTCAATACCTTCGGAATAGGAGAATCCCCCGACCGGCAGGGCCGGTGAGGACAACTGCATCAGTAAGAGAAGAGCAGCGGGGTCTAAGGAGTTCACAACGCGGCTATTTTGAAATGAACTCTAATTTTCAGTGCTCGTGATGGTGGTGAGCGGCATCATGTTCATGAGGGTGTTGGTGGCCATGATTTTGATCATGTGAGTGAGCGTGGCCTTCACCGTGCCCATGTCCGGTTGAATGAGCATGGTGAGCACCGTAAGCACCGTTTTCGGGCTCAAAACTTTCCTCCACCGAATGAACGATCATGTGCATCGATTCAAGCATAGCTTTTAGTACGTGATCTGGCTCTATTTTGAGGTGGTCTGCCTGTAGCTCTATAGGGACGTGTCTGTTACCTAGGTGGTATGCAGCTCGAGTTAAATCAAATGGGCTACCGTGATGAGGACAGTGGGTAATCTTTAGAACTGGCTGAGGGGCTGCGACCACTCTTAAGAATGAGCCGTCCTCACCCACCAATAAATCGTTACCCCTGACCACGCTTCCTCTTGGCAAAAAGATCCCAACGGTATGGCCGTTAGAGTCAGTGCTTTCAAATCTACTTTTTTGTCTAGTATCCCAATCCAGTGTGATTGTAGGAGCTCTGTTGACTATGACTTTAGCAATTGACTTAGCACCTGGAATGCATTTAGAGTAAATAATCATAATCAGAATAAAAAGTATCTTTGAGTCATAGGAAGTGAGGTTGCAGGCTCGCAGGTTAATAGCTGTCCGTCAGCTCTTACTGCATAGCTTTGTGCATCAACCTCCATGACTGGCAGATAATGGTTGTGGATCATGTCTTTTTTCCCGATAGACCTTATATTTTTAACCGCACTAAGATTTTTCTGAAGTCCAAATTTTGATCCAACACCGTTTTTGATACCAGACCCTGAAACAAATGTGAGAGATGTTTTGGCAATTGCTCCACCAAAAGCACCAAACATAGGACGGTAATGAACAGGTTGAGGAGTTGGTATAGATGCGTTTGGATCGCCCATTGCAGCCATCGCAATAAAGCCACCTTTCATGATGATGCTTGGCTTAACCCCAAAAAATGCGGGTTTCCAAATCACAATGTCAGCCCATTTACCGACCTCTAAACTACCTACTTCGTGGGAAATGCCGTGCGCAATTGCTGGATTAATGGTGAATTTAGCAATGTAGCGTTTGATACGTGCATTGTCATGCAAATTGGAGTCTCCGGGGAGTTTCCCTCTTTGCTCTTTCATTTTGTGAGCAGTTTGCCAGCACCTAAGTATCACTTCTCCAACACGTCCCATGGCTTGGCTGTCGGAGCTAAACATACTAATCGCTCCCAAATCATGAAGTATGTCCTCTGCCGCAATGGTTTCCTTTCTAATCCTGCTCTCTGCGAAAGCTAGATCCTCAGCAATGGATGCATCTAGATGGTGG
The DNA here is from genome assembly GCA_903910745.1 of uncultured Burkholderiales bacterium. Classification (GTDB taxonomy): domain Bacteria; phylum Pseudomonadota; class Gammaproteobacteria; order Burkholderiales; family Burkholderiaceae_C; genus Limnohabitans. The sequence goes on along the minus strand of CAIWAO010000019.1, from coordinate 88,429 downwards.
CAAACCATCAGCATGTCCACATGTTCATCAAGCGTGTTGATGGTGTAAGGTCTAGTTGGATTGGTTGAGGAGGGGAGAACGTTAGCCTCACCCACTACTTTTAGAATATCAGGAGCATGTCCACCCCCAGCGCCCTCAGTATGAAAGGTGTGAATAGTTCTCCCTTTAAATGCAGCAACTGTGTCTTCTACAAAACCTGACTCATTTAAAGTATCGGTGTGAATTGCCACTTGTGTGTCAGTTTCCTCAGCAACATTTAAACAATTATCTATGGCTGCGGGAGTTGTCCCCCAGTCCTCATGAAGTTTGAGTCCAATGGCTCCTGCATCAATTTGTTCTGTAAGTGCTTGGGGTAGTGAGGCGTTGCCTTTGCCCAAAAAACCTAGGTTCATAGGGAACGCGTCTGCCGCTTGCAACATGCGTTCAAGGTTCCAAGCACCTGGTGTGCAAGTTGTAGCAAAAGTTCCTGTTGCTGGGCCGGTTCCGCCACCAATCATTGTAGTCACACCACTGGTGAGGGCCTCCTCAATTTGTTGAGGTGCGATGAAATGAATATGGGTATCAATTCCACCAGCCGTAACTATCATCCCCTCACAACTAACTATTTCTGTGCCAGGACCAATGATGATGTCAACCCCAGGTTGAGTATCTGGGTTCCCTGCTTTGCCGATAGCGGCAATTCTTCCCATCTTCAAACCAATGTCCGCTTTCACAATACCCCAGTGATCAATGATCAATGCGTTAGTGAGAACCGTATCCATTGCCCCTTGTGAGCTCGAGCGTTGACTTTGCGCCATTCCGTCTCTGATGGTTTTACCTCCACCAAATTTAACCTCCTCACCGTATGAGCCTGCACGCAGGGTGAGGTCGTCCTCTACCTCCAAGATGAGTGAGGTGTCTGCTAGACGCAAACGATCCCCAGTAGTCGGACCAAACATCTCTGCATAAGCACGTCTATCGATACTGCTCATTTCTTAGCTCCCTTTGTATCTGTTTCTGTAGACGAAGAAACTGGTCCCTGGTACATGCCTCTGAAACCGTAAATTAATTTACTACCCGCGTATTCAACAAGCTCAACCGTTCTTTGTTGACCAGGTTCAAATCTGACAGCTGTACCGGACGCAATATTTAAACGCATCCCAACAGAGAGTTCTCGGTTGAATGAGAGCGCTCCATTTGTTTCTGCGAAATGGTAATGTGAGCCAACTTGAATGGGCCTGTTGCTTGCATTTTGAACAATCATTTCGACGGTTCTTCTACCAGTATTGATTTCATGCGTGCCAGGCAAGGTAAAAAGTTCTCCAGGAATCATATGTGCACCGCTTATTGATTAAATATTAAAGTTAAATTAATGTGTGAATGTATTGCACACCTAAATAAGAAAATCACTTGTTACTTAAAATCATATCTTACTTAAACTATGGGTTGATGCACGGTTACTAATTTAGTTCCGTCTGGAAAGGTTGCCTCAACTTGTATATCGGGAATCATCTCAGCAATTCCATCCATTACATCTGACCTGGTTAATATGTTTCTACCGGAGCTCATCAGCTCAGCAACTGTTTTTCCCTCACGAGCTCCTTCCATTACCGCAGCAGAAATCAGTGCAACCGCCTCTGGGTAATTAAGTTTGAGGCCCTTAGCCTTTCTTCTTTCTGCCAAAAGTGAAGCGGTAAAGATGAGCAACTTATCTTTCTCTCTCGGTGTTAGTTCCATTTGAAGTCTCTTATTAGTAAATCAATGTGAATAAATTTTTAACTGTAAACAAGCAATTGATTTCGCTGCTGAAAGTTAACATGACTGAATCTATTATCCACGCCCAGTATCCGTATGCCAAAGCTTAAATAAAACTCAATATGAAATTGAATTTGATAACTATCCAATTTTGGTGCGGCACTTACATCAAACGCACCAATTTAGTGTTTTTAAATTTGGATGTAAATCAATCACGCAATTTTAATCGTAATTTGTAATCAAAAGGTAATATTAAATGCGGTATTGAAGCGGTGTATAGATATAAGGTTATATGGCACGGTGGTTGCATACAACAAAAATAGCATTCTGAAAACTTGCTAAGTTATTTTTCTTTTTGTAATTTCTTTTACTCTTCACCTTTGGAGTTGTTTATGTTGAATAGACGTGGTAATTTAAAAGCTCTTGCTGCTGCTGCTGCAATGGTTTCTGGATCTTTGGTTTTTGCTCCCCAAGCTCTTGCAGCGGACACTATTAAAGTGGGCGTATTGCACTCTTTATCAGGCACTATGGCAATTTCAGAAACTGTTCTTAAAGATACAGTTTTGATGGCAATTGAAGAAATTAATGCCAAGGGTGGAGTTTTGGGTAAAAAGCTTGAGCCAGTTGTCGTAGATCCCGCATCTAATTGGCCTTTATTTGCTGAGAAGGCTAAGCAATTGCTGACACAAGATAAGGTTGCAGTGACTTTTGGTTGCTGGACTTCTGTTAGCCGTAAGTCTGTATTGCCAGTGTATGAAGAGTTGAATGGTTTGTTGTTCTACCCGGTTCAGTACGAAGGTGAGGAATTATCAAAGAACGTGTTTTACACAGGCGCAGCTCCTAACCAACAAGCCATTCCTGCTGTCGATTATTTGATGAGCAAAGAGGGCGGTGGTGCCAAGCGTTGGGTTCTACTTGGTACGGATTATGTTTACCCACGTACAACAAACAAAATTTTACGCGCTTACCTCAAAAGCAAAGGCGTTGCTGATACTGACATAGATGAGAAGTACACACCATTTGGTCACTCAGACTATCAAACAATCGTTGCTGATATCAAGAAGTTTTCAGCCGGTGGTAAAACTGCAGTGGTTTCAACAATCAACGGCGACTCAAATGTACCTTTTTACAAAGAGTTAGGAAATGCTGGTTTGAAGGCTAAGGATGTACCTGTTGTTGCATTCTCAGTCGGCGAGGAGGAGCTGCGCGGAGTTGATACCAAGCCTTTGGTTGGACACCTTGCTGCTTGGAATTACTTCATGAGTATTAAGAACCCAACTAACGATGAATTCATCAAGAAGTGGTCTGCTTATGCTAAGGCACATAAGATCCCTGGCCACATGGACAAACCCTTAACTAATGATCCAATGGAGGCAACTTACATTGGTATCAATATGTGGAAGCAAGCCGTTGAGAAGGCTAAGTCTACAGACGTAGATAAAGTAATCGCTGCTATGGGTGGTCAAACTTTCAAAGCTCCAAGTGGAATCACATCTATGATGGATGCTAAGAATCATCACTTACACAAATCTGTATTTATTGGCGAAATTAAGGCCGATGGACAATTTAATGTGGTTTGGAGTACAAAAGAGCCAGTTAAGGCTAAGCCTTGGAGCCCATACATTGAAGGCAATGACAAGAAGCCTGATGAGCCTGTGAAGAAGTAATATTTATATCCAATTGATATGAATAAAATGGGGGAAAGACATATCTGCTTTCCCCCATTTTTATGAAATATGGGTATTGAGTTAGTTGAGCAAAATACAGTTTGAAATTAATTAACCCTTGCATGGGTTATAGTAGTTGTTTTAGTTTTTCTAATGGAATAAGAGCTGTTGTAAGCTAAAACCGAAGTAATTTATGGGTATGATCATCAAAAATAGCAACAAAGCAAATTGTTTGCTTGAACTTTTATTTACATGCTTAATGCTGCTTATGATTACGCATAATGCGCATGCGTTAACAGCAAAGCAGGCAAGCGCCCTATCCATGGGAGAGACTGATCAAAGGCTTGAAGTCTTACAGCAAGTTATCAAAGAACCAGATGAAAAAACGATTCAATTTTTACAGGCATTGTCTGATGATAGTGTGAAAATATCAGAGTCGCGTGTTTTTATAATCAAAAACAATCAGGCCATAGATCCTATAAATGGCGAGAGCATGAGCATCCCTGCGCAAGCTCAAGACGTTGTTAGCAACAACAGAATGCGTGGAGAACTAGACTCCGCTTTATCTGCTTTGAGGCTATTTAGCTTAAACCCGAAAGAAAGACTTGCAGCAGTTAAAGATCTTCAAAAAGAGCCTGACGTAAATAAATTTGATATGCTTGAGCGAGCTTTTAAAAGCGAGCAGATTCAAAATATTCGGGATCAAATCGAGATTGCCAAATCAAGTATATTGCTGAGCTCAGATCAAGTCGACTTAAGACTTGAAGCGGCAAAGAAACTTTCTGCGAATCACTCCCCAGACACACAACTATTGCTCAACCAAAGGCTTGGTGTTGAGTCTGACCCTCAGGTTAAAGCCGCTATTCAAGACTCCATCAAGAAAATAGTGTCCTCTTTGGTTTGGGGTGAGCGACTAGGTGCACTCTTTACGGGCGTTAGTTTGAGCTCCATTTTGTTGCTGGTCGCATTAGGATTAGCTATTACTTATGGCCTAATGGGCGTAATCAATATGGCTCACGGGGAACTGATGATGGTGGGGGCTTATGCAACTTACGTGATTCAAGTTTTTTTTAGACACCATTTTGAATCGTCTTTTGACTTTTACTTGGTAGTCGCTGTACCTGTTTCATTTATAACGGCAGCATTGGTTGGTGCAGTCTTGGAGCGCTCCGTGCTGCGTTTCTTGTACGGCAGGCCCTTGGAGACGTTACTCGCGACCTGGGGAATTAGCTTGATACTAATGCAGTTGGTCAGAACAATATTTGGTGCACAAAACGTTACAGTTGAAAACCCATCATGGATGAGCGGAGGTATACAAGCCCTGCCCAATTTAACGCTACCTTGGAACCGCATTGTAATAATTGGTTTTGCTGCCTTCGTATTACTTAGCATGGCTTTGTTGATCTCCAAAACACGTTTAGGATTGTTTGTGAGAGGGGTTACTCAAAACAGGCCTATGGCTGCTTGTATGGGAGTCAATACAGCACGAATCGACACATATGCTTTTGCTCTTGGGTCTGGTATTGCAGGACTGGCAGGATGCGCTCTAAGTCAGATCGGTAATGTTGGCCCTGATTTAGGTCAGGGATATATCGTTGATGCGTTCATGGTGGTAGTGCTTGGTGGCGTAGGACAACTAGCGGGTACCGTTTACGCAGCACTTGGATTAGGAATAATCAATAAAATCCTCGAGGGATTGACTGGCGCAGTGCTTGCCAAAATTGCAGTGCTTGTGTTTATTGTTGTCTTTATCCAAAAAAGACCACAAGGCCTTTTTGCGATCAAAGGTCGTAGCGCTGAAGCTTAATATAAACGGTTATTCTAGATATGCAAACTCCGACCCCTATTCATTCATCTCAAGTGACCAACATTGTGTTGCCAGAGCCAAGCCTTCTTTTGAATAAGAAGGGGTGGATCATCTTCATATCAGTTTTCATTGTTCTGACTACATTGGTGCCCGCATTAAATATGTTGATTGATAGCTCTAGCGTACTTCATATTAATGATTTTTATGTGGCACTCATTGGTAAAATCATGTGCTACGCTATATGTGCCCTTGCAATGGACCTCATTTGGGGCTACACAGGTATATTGTCTTTAGGCCATGGATTGTTTTTTGCGCTCGGTGGATACGCCATGGGGATGTACCTGATGAGACAAATCGGGTTGGATGGGAACTATAAATCTGCACTACCTGATTTCATGGTCTTTTTAGATTGGAAAACACTACCCTGGCATTGGTTACTCAGTGATAGCTTTTTTGCGACCTTATTGATTATTCTTTTTGTCCCAGCTTTTGTAGCCTTTGTGTTTGGCTTCTTCGCATTTCGATCCCGCATCAAGGGTGTATATTTTTCAATCATTACTCAAGCCTTAACGTTTGCAACTATGTTGTTGTTTTTCAGAAATGAGACGGGATTTGGAGGAAACAATGGTTTTACAGACTTCAAAAGAATTTTGAACATACCACTGGCGACACAATCCACAAGAATGGTGCTTTTTGTGATGACGGCTTTAACTTTGCTTGGTTTTTATTTGCTATCTAAGTTTATCGTTCAAAGTAAATTTGGTCGCTTGTTGCAAGCGATCAGAGACTCCGAGAGTCGTGTCATGTTTTGTGGTTATTCCCCTGTCCCCTATAAATTAGCCATATGGACTTTCTCAGCGATGATGTGTGCTGTCGCTGGAGCCTTGTATGTGCCTCAGGTGGGCATCATCAACCCTAGTGAGATGAGTCCTGCAAATTCAATTGAGATTGCTATTTGGGCCGCTGTAGGTGGTCGTGGAACTCTAATTGGTCCCATTTTGGGTGCGTTTATCGTCAACGGTGCAAAAAGTTGGCTGACTATGACTGCACCTGAATTCTGGCTTTATTTTTTAGGGGCACTTTTCATATCAGTAACCTTGTTTTTACCAAACGGTGTTGTTGGACTATTGAAGAAAATATTCGAATCTAAAAAGAGTAAGGAAGGTAGCCAATGAGTACTGTGGCTCTTAATCTAGCTGATGAGTCCAACCCATTAAGCCAGGCAGATAAGCCTAATGGTGGTACCGTTCACTTGGACGGAATAAAGCGGTCCACGGAACTGAATTTATCGCACGGCCGAATACTTTATTTAGAAGATGTGAGCGTGAGTTTTGATGGCTTTAAAGCCATTAATAATCTATCACTAGATATTGCGCCTGGTGAACTGCGTTGCATTATTGGTCCCAATGGTGCTGGAAAAACGACGATGATGGATATCATCACAGGAAAAACAAAACCAGATTCTGGGCAGGTGTTCTTTGGCAGCACGATCAATTTGCTTGAATACAATGAGCCCGAAATTGCTCAGCTTGGTATTGGTAGAAAATTTCAGAAACCCACCGTTTTTGAACAGCTCTCGGTATTTGAAAATTTGGAGCTAGCCCTAAAAACAGATAAGCGTGTTAAGGCGTCTATATTTTTTAAACTCAAATCAGAACAGAAGACAAGGCTTCTTGAGGTTTTAGAGACTATCAAACTTGAGGACTCGATAAACAGGCAGGCCGGAAACCTAAGTCATGGTCAAAAGCAGTGGTTGGAGATAGGGATGCTTTTGATGCAAGAGCCTAAATTACTTTTATTAGATGAACCTGTTGCCGGAATGACGGACCAAGAAACTCATAGAACTGCTGAGCTATTTTTGGAGCTTAAAGGTAAGCATTCTCTGATAGTAGTTGAGCACGATATGTCTTTTATCAAAACTATATCTGAGAAGATTACGGTTTTGAGTGAAGGCTGCGTTTTGGCTGAAGGAACTTTTGATCAAGTTCAAAGCAATGAAAAAGTTATTGAAGTATATTTAGGGCGATAAATGAAATTACTTGAGCTCTCAAATATTAACCAGTATTACGGTGGATCTCATATTCTGAGAGATGTGAGTATTGAAGCTGAAATGGGTAAGGTGACGGTTTTGCTTGGCAGAAACGGCGTTGGTAAGACAACTTTGCTTAAATCTTTAATGGGACTCGTTCCTATTCGCTCAGGGACCATCAACCTTAACGGGGTACCTATTCAAAATATTTCTACGGATCAGCGAGCACGTGCAGGAATTGGTTTTGTGCCTCAAGGTAGAGAGATTTTTAACCGACTAACGGTGGAAGAAAATTTAGCGATGGGGTTGGCATCTAAGCCTGCTTCAACCGCAATTCCTGCTGAGTTGTTTGAGCTTTTTCCTGTTTTAAAACAAATGCTCCACCGTAAAGGAGGCGACTTGTCGGGTGGACAACAACAACAACTCGCCATCGCTCGAGCCCTTGCGAGTAGTCCTAAGCTTTTAGTGCTCGATGAGCCGACTGAGGGTATCCAGCCAAGCATCATCAAAGATATCGGTCGCGTGATTAAAATGCTTGCCAATAGAGGGGACATGGGAATTCTTTTGTGCGAGCAATATTATGATTTCGCTGAAGAATTAGCTGACTATTATGTGGTCATGGACAGGGGTGAGGTGGTGGCCAAAGGGCCTGGATCTGAAATGGTTGAGAAGGGCATAAGACAAATCGTAGCTATTTGAGTGGTACCCTCAATTTGTGATGTGCACAAACTCTAGAGAGCCCATATCCTTGGCATGACAGGGCTTAGCCCCCAAAGTTGTGATCTCCATTCAAGCCAAATACTGCGAAGTAATTTCATGGAAGGCTCCACCAAGTCTGAGAGCGCCCTAACGACAATCACGTTGGGTCCAGGAGAAGTGGCTCCTACTTGAATGTTTAGTCCCTCAACTTGAATCACTTCTCTTGCTAATTCTAGAATTTTGTTTCTTTGTTCGTCGCTCAGTGCTTTAGCGCTTGCGAACACAAGTGTGGCTAAGCACTTTCTTGCGTTTAGTCCCAAGGGACTATTTAAAAGTTTGATGTCATTTGCCTTGATACTGCCCTTATCTAGCCAGTGTCCTTTAATCTCAAAATGTTGCTCTATAACGCCGTTGATGAAGGGAAGTTGTGCACTAGGCATTCCTAGTGCAGTGACGTCCCAGGCAATCAACTCTGATTGGTCTTTTAGATCAAAAGAGCAAATGTTGCGGGCCATACAGCCGTCATAAGCCAATGTTTCTAGCGGCAACCACTCAAGCCTAGAGTTATCTTGCAAAACCACTTGGACATCTTGCGTGGCCCATTTTGATTCAGATTTATAAAACCGCGTAGCACCAGGGGTTGTAATAAGGGCATGCGAGGCGTCAACCATATCAATACCAATATCCAACCTATCGCCCCCCACTAGGCCACTTGGGGGATGGATCAAAACGTTATGACAGCTTTGTGGACCCTCGGGGTATAGGCTTCGAAGTATGCGAAGGGGACCCGAGTGCTCATATTTGACGATGGTGGAGGAGTCTGCACGGGCATAGTGCAGATCCAGGCGGGCGTTCCAAGTCACTGATTAAGTAGTGCTAGGTGAGGGTGTTCCGTTGATAGAGTCATTTGCTCATTTCTCTGAGGGGTTAGGTATATTGCTTAAAATGACCTTCCACAGAGCTAAATCGGTTGCGGTGATTCGGTCTTTAGATGTTGCAATTTCCTCAAACTCAGCCCGGTTGGTCATAATACTTAGTTCTTTTATTTCTGAGATCAAGGACTTATAGTGCTCAACAGCATGCTCGGGGACTGCGGCAATTTTGTGTAAAGGCAGGGATGAAACATCATCCATAAGTTCACGGTCCTTTTTAGCCTTTTCGTATAGGCGTTGAACCTCTTCCTCGGACATATGAAGTCGTTTGGCTTCCTTGTTGATAATTTCAGCGTCCTCGAAGGTTAGTTTACCCACAGAAAGCATTTCGTAAAGTCTGTTCAACAACTTTTCTCTGTCGATACGAAGTTGATCACTAAATGCAGTTGATAAGAGAGCCGCAGGGATCGCAAAAATACCAATTCCCATCAACGCCAAGATGATCGTCATCGCTCGCCCCATTGGGGTGACCGGCGTTAAATCTCCATAACCAACAGAGGCAAGCGTGATAACGGCCCAGTAAATCGATTGAGGTATGTTCTCAAATTTATCGGGTTGTGCCTCGTGTTCAAATAAATAGCCTAAGCTTGCCGTTAAAACGACCAGTAACAACATCACAAAACCAGACGCTGCCATGACGGGCCATTCTCTGGCAATAACTTTACCAAGTGTTGCTGTGGCCTCTGTGTATCGGGTCAGCTTTAAGAGCCGCATTAAACGGAAGACCCGCAGGAAACGCAAATCAAATAGATGGTGTAGAAACACTTCTAAGAAAAATGGCAGTATTGCAAGAAAATCAATGACAGATGAGGTGGTTTTGGCAAGCTTAATTCTTCCCCAAACTGCATGCTCAAATCCTGGCTCTTCAACGCAAGTGTAAAGGCGAAGGAAATACTCCATCGTAAACACACCGACAGCCACTGCATCGAGTACAACAAATTCAATATTGAGTATGTAGTGAATACTTTGAACTGACTCAAAGATCACCGCAATAACGGAGAGAATGACCCATAAAACAATAAATGAGTCAAACAGTTCATGCAATTTACCTCCGTAGTCAGACGGGTAGATGATTGCATGCATTTTTTGCCTAAAAGTTCTTTCTTTATTGGCTTCTCTGAAATCTTGGATAGCAGGAATAATGACTCTAAAGAGCTTCAAAATCCTTAGCAACCGAAGTGCTCTTAAGATCCTAAGATCTACAGCAATAAATGACTGCAGGTAAAAGGGGATAATTGCTAAAAAATCAATGACGGCAAATGGGCTGAAAATGTATCTCAGCGTTGACATGCGCTTACCCTTGAACTCGCGGTCAACTGGGGCAAGGTAGAGCCTAGTTAGATATTCAATTGTGAAAACAGTTACTGAAATAATATCGAATAAATGAAACCAACCTTTGTTGGGTTCAAATACGGCTGGGACATGCTCAAATAGCAGAGCAAACATGTTGCCCACAATAAGCAGGCCAATCCATTTATCGACATCTTTAAGATGATTGCCCTCTATCTCTGGATCCAGTAGCCAAGCATATAGCCACTCCTTAAATGGGAGTCCAGCAGGTATTTCTACCTTGTAATCATGTCCGCGGAGTTTTGGTTCTTCTGTCATATAAGGTACTGCTTGATTGAGATTTAGAAGTCAAATTCGGCAATTTTTGTAGGGTATGCACCTTTGTCGCAAATGGTGATCCTGATATTTACTTTCTCAACTATTAAGTCATTGTCTGCTAATGTGCTGGTCACTTGCGGGATTGCAGATCCAACAGGAGTAGATACATTTTTTTCGAGTAAGAATCCCCCAGCCGTGGACAGATCGCCTGGATCACATTTAGCGACCAAAGTGAGTGGCTCCAAGGAGAAAGCATTGATTTGATCTGCAAGAGCTCCCCCCTTCGCAGTCAACGCCTTAAAGCACTCGCCCCAAGTTCCAATTGGAATATCGGGCAGGGTGATGGGCTCGTCTTCTGTACCGGCTTTTTTGGCTGCTAATCTTGCAGCCCTCATCAGCTCTTTTCTCTCATGTTCAAGAGCAGCTGCCACAACCGGGCCACCAGCGCAGGCCGATGGCTGAAATCCCTCTTTAAATCTCTCAGCACTGTTGTCGGTGAGCCATTTAACCCAAGCCTCACCATTTTCTTTAGATCTCTCGGTCTTCATGCCCTCCTCAAACGCGAGTCGTCCAAGCAAAGTTACTGAGATCAGCACACCTACTAAAAATATGAGAAACAAGATATCAACCCAAGTTGGGCCTAATTTTTTGGGTGTGATTTTTTCAGGAGTTTGTTCCATAAGTGACATACTTAAGTGAATTGGTTTGGATGATCTCTTGTTACAAATGTGTAAGAGAACAATGTTTGAAGTTTTTCGAGTTGCCCAAATTGCCAGATTTTGAATCCGCTTTGTGAAAGTCTGAAAGTCTGAATGTCGGACTCACACTCCATCCATCCAGAGACTGGTCGGATTGGATTACGCAGGATAATTGTCGATATTCTCTTACATTAGCGGCGTTATTTTGATGAAAACGCCTTAAAACTAATTATTTTGAGAACCTCTGTGAGCCCAGGCCGTTGTGTGAAGTTCAATGTAATTAAAAAGTTCGTACATTACCATCGCCATTGCTCCAACAACCACGAGTCCACCAAAAGCCAGACCCATTTGCATTGCAGATCCTGCGGAGATAAGTAAGTAGCCTATTCCTTCATTAGCCGCAGTCATCTCGGAGACCGTGGTGCCAACAAAGGCCAAAGTGATAGCGACTTTTAATGAGCCAAAAAAATAAGGCATAGAGCGGGGAAGCCCCACTTTGACCAGCACATCCCAGCGCTTTGCGCCCAACACGCGCAAAACGTCCTCTAACTCTGGCTCCAGGGTTGCAAGTCCAGTAGCAATGTTGACCATGATGGGGAAAAAACTGATCAAAAAAGATGTGAGTATTGCAGGACCAATACCTATCCCGAACCAAACAACTAAGATCGGAACAAAGGCGGCTTTAGGTAAGGCATTAAATGCGGTCATTAGTGGGTAAACAGCCGCATAAGCCATCCTTGAACTTCCTATGACAAAGCCAAGTAAAACTCCAACAACAATGGCTAATCCAAACCCAGCCATGGTGACCCAATAGGTCCTCCAAGCATGGGCTGCGATGGTTGTTCTGTATTCAATTAACTGATTCCAAATGCGAAGTGGACTGGGAAATATGAATTCAGAGACATTAAATACGCTGCAGATGATCTGCCAAATGACGATGCTGATGACTAGCAGCGCCCAAGGAGACCAGCGTTCAATAGATTTTTGTTGCATCTGATTATTTATTTATTGAGCTATTACGGGGGGAGATAATGGATTTTTACTTTGCTGCCTGATAGCTCCGATATGACCTCTCAGCTCATGAACGATTTCAGTAAATTCGGGTGTGTAAGTGACCTCTAAATCTCGGGGTCTAGGGAGATTGATATCACGTTTAACTACAAAACGCCCCGGACTCTTACTCATCACATATACCGTATCAGCAAGGAAAACAGATTCTCTAAGATCGTGGGTAACAAGGATGACGTTGAATTTTTGCTCGGTCCATAAGTCTCTCAAAATGCACCACAATTCCTCCCTCGTAAAAGCGTCCAAGGCCCCAAAGGGTTCGTCAAGTAACAGCATTTTGGGTTCATGAATCAGGGCCCTACAAATACTGGCCCGTTGTTGCATCCCCCCTGAGAGTTGCCAGGGGTACTGATCAGCGTAGCCTTCGAGTCCGACTGACTTTAAAAGTGCTAAAGCGCGTTGTACGTATTCGTCTCGCTTTGATTTAAAGTTGGAGCGAAAGGGCTCAACAATTTCTAGGGGTAGCAAAACATTGTCAAGCGTGGTGCGCCAAGGAAGAAGTGAGGGCGATTGAAAAGCCATGCCGCTGATCTTTAAGGGACCCGTGACAGGCTTAGAGTCCACATGAATGGTGCCTTTTGTGGGTTTTCTAAGACCAGTTGTCAATTTCATAAAAGTAGATTTACCGCAACCTGAAGGTCCAACTATGGCGATAAACTCGCCTTGTTTGACCTGTAGGTTGATATCTTCTACAGCGAACTGGTTTTTAGCTAGCAACTCTTCGTTGTAGGCCAACCAAACGTTTTGAAAATCAACAAAGTAACTTGAAGAATCAGGCATTGAGGATAAGATTATTTATTTGATTTTAGGGAGGATATCAAGTTCTTTGGCGCTTGGTAAGAATGAACCGTTCCATGAACTATCAACCGAAATCCGGCTTTTTGTGTTAAACGCGTCAGATACTTGGGACGCCATCAAAGCCAATCGGGGTGGATTGATTTGGCCAAAACCCTCCTTGTGCGCATCTGAGCTATTGATGACGGTGTCGATGGCCAGTTTTAATCGGCGTGTCTCTAATTCAGTGTTGATAATTCCGTCCCTTGCTTTAACGGCTTCAATTGCTTTTGCAGGATCTGCGATTACGTCCTTAACACCTTTTGTAAAGGCCTTCAAAAACGCTCTTACTGCAGCGGGATTTTCTTTGAGAATTTTGGGTGAAGCAATGACTGCGTTTCCATAAAGCTTGACACCGTAGTCTGGATACTGCATCACAACAACCTCAGAAGCAGGAACACCTCGGGCTTCTATGTTTAAGAGTGAAGTGAAAGTAAAACCAGTTATCGCATCAACATCGCCTTTGACAAGCATCGTCTCACGCAGTGTTGGATCCATTGCAGTCCATGCTACGTTTGATATGTTGTTAGCTTTGGAGAAAATAGGGAATGCACGTCTTCCAGCGTCAAATACAGGAGCTCCTAATTTCTTACCGTTCAAATCAGCTGGGGTTTTGATTCCCGACTTTTTAAGCGTCATTACTGATGCAGGCGTATTGTTATAAACCATCATGATGGCAACTGGTTTATTTGGCGCATCTGGGTTGTTTGCATTGAACTCCATCAAGGCCGCTAAGTCTGCAAATCCTAAGTCATATGTGCCAGAGGCAACTCTTGTCACTGCACCACCTGAGCCGTTACCTGCATCCACTGTGACATCTAGATTAGCTTCCTTAAAATACCCTTTTGCAACTGGGACTAAAAATAAGGCTGAAGGTCCTTCAAAGCGCCAGTCTAGTTGAAACTTAATTGGAACTGTTTGAGCCTTAGCAACGCCAGCTGTAAAAACAATGCTCGCGGCGAAACTAGCAAGAAGGACGGTTTTATTAAAAATGCGTCTAGACATTTGATTGGCTCCTGGATAAATATAAAGACTAGTTTAGCAACAAGGATGCCCATTTTGACGAGAGTTAATCCTTCAAAATGGTGCAAATTCAAATTTTTTAGTAATTAATGCACCATATGCATACTTTATGCTCGTATTCATTGGTGCTATTGATCCAAAAAACCCAATCTAAAACGACTTTCAATCTTGAGCATTCTAAGTTCAGGGATTAGGCCAACAAATCCAAAAGTGTTCGAGCAATAATTTTGGTTGCCGCCTTTAAATCACTCAGGACCAATCTTTCGTCTGCGCGTTTTGCATGAGACTCAAGAACTGTTCTAGGTCCAGCACCGTAAATTACCCCAGGTATGCCGTGCTCGGTGTACAAACGAACGTCGGTATACAAGGGTGTACCAAGCGCTGGAATTTCTTCATGCAAAACGTCTTTTGCATGTTTTTGTATAGCTTGAACTAATGGCTTATTGCCATCTAAAGGACGCATGCTTCTTGCAAGAAGTATTCGCTTGATATCCACACGAATATGTTTGTTGGGCTCCAAAGCTTTGTTGTAATCCGCAACGCTTTGCGTAATAAGCTCCCGTAAACTCTCTTCAACTACTGCTGGATCTTCCTCAGGAATCATTCTTCTGTCTAGCTTGAATACAACCTTACCTGGAATGACGTTTGTGTTGGTGCCAGCATCAATTTTGCCAATATTCAAATAGGGGTGCGTGATTCCTTCGACCTCAGATGTGATCTTTTTATACAAGAAATTTTGTTCGTAGAGTTTTTGCATAATGGGGAGAGCCCCCTGTAATGCGTCAACGCCTGAATCTGGGATGGCTGCGTGGGCCATTTGTCCGTGTACCGTCACCTCCAATTGGAGACAACCATTGTGAGCCGTGATAACTTGGTAGCTAAAGCCAGCAGCGATCATTAGGTCTGGCTTGGTGAGTTTATGACTGAGGAGCCAACCCGGCCCAAGCTCTCCTCCAAATTCCTCGTCATATGTGAAATGAAGTTCAACATTACCGTGCAGTTTTAATTGCAATGATTCAAGCGCACGTACAGCGAAGGTATATGTTGAGAAATCACATTTGCTGACTGCTGTAGCTCGCCCGTACATCACGCCATCAACAACTTGTGCACCGTAAGGATCAAAGCTCCAACCTTCTCCTGGTGGAACAACATCTCCGTGCGCATTTAAAGCTATCGTTGGTCCATCAGAGTATTCTCGACGAACGATAAGATTTGTGATTGACTCTAAGCCAGCTTTTTTAACAATGTCGGCTGGAATTGAAATCTTCTTGGCGTTCATGCCGTAATGCTCAAGTAATTTTGCGGTTCTCTCCGCGTGGGGAGCGTTGTTGCCAGGCGGGGTATCGGTTGGCACTTTCACAAGTTCAGTTAAAAATTCAACCTGTTCACTAAAGTGAGCATCAATCCAAGCGTCAAGCTGGTCGTAATTGTTTTTATCTTTAGACATAATTTGCTCTGTTTTTTATACGTGTTATTTAAGAGGATTACTTGGTGCGACCCAAATGGAAATAGGTTAGGAAAATAAGAAATCTTTAAGAGTTACAGGCACTCATAAGCAAATCCATAAATGCTTCAACACCAAGTTGGATATCGTCGCTGGTTGTGCTCTCTAAGGGGTTGTGACTGATACCAGAGTTTTCTCCTCTCACAAAAAGCATTGCTTGAGGCATGATCTCATGAATTTTCATTGCATCATGACCCGCTCCGCTTGGCATTTTATGAATCGGCAGTCCAACAGAGTTAACAGCTTTTTCCCAATAGTTTTGCCAATCTGGGGCGCTCGGGGCTGCGTTTATTCTTAGAGTTTCATTAAGTGTATAGGTGAGCCTGCGTCTAGAGCATATTTCTTCAAGCTTTCTAAGAATATCACCTGCCAGTTTATCCTTTTGAATATCGCTTGGCGCCCTCATATCCATGGAGAATTTACATAGACCTGGGATCACGTTGATAGATCCACTAGGTATGTTCATCTGACCTATCGTGGCGACACTGTGGGTATCCTCCTTGGCTCTTTGCTCCATGTAAAGCGCGAGTTCACTGGCAGCGCAAAGCGCGTCTTGTCTTCTATCCATGGGCGTAGTTCCAGCGTGCGCGGCTACCCCTTTGATTTCTACCATATAGCGAACGCTGCCGTTAATTGAGGTCACAACGCCTAAGGGTAGTCCAAGCTCGTTAAGGACTGGACCTTGCTCGATATGAACCTCAATAAAACCACTGTATTGGCTTGGATCGCGTCTCAGGTTTGCGATCTCCGAAATGTCTAACCCAGCTTGTTTCATAGCGTCTAACATGGAGATACCGTCTACGTCGTTTTGACTTAGCCAATTGGGATCAAATGCTCCCACCAAAGCACCAGATCCTAAAAAGGTGGCTGAGTAGCGCTGTCCTTCCTCTTCTGCAAAAGCGACGACTTCGATACCTTCTCTTAGTCGCGTGCCAGACCTGGACAACTCGCGTACGCACATAATAGGAACAAATATACCCAGACGCCCATCAAATTTTCCGCCGTTGCGAACTGTGTCATAGTGACTCCCAGTCATCAAAAACTTCGACTGCGAGTCGTGCGACTTAGCTAAATACCTGCCCACTACGTTTCCAACTGCGTCTATGTGAACTGAATCAAATCCGCATCCCAACATGAGTTGTTTAATATCTTTGGCGCAATTTTGGTGAGCTTGTGTGAGATAGGTGACCGTGAGTTGCTTGTTTTCTTTGAATCCAGGATCGCTATGGGTTGATAAAGCCTCGTGCCAATCCCAGACTTCGTTGCCAAGGGCGGGAATAAAGTCAAACTTATCGTTAAGCCTTAGCTCAGCAATGCGGTGAACCTGCCTAAGACACTCCTCAAATTCAAACTCGTGGGAGCCGCTAACTCTTCTTTCAAAAGTTTCTATGATTTGAGCTCTACTTAGACCAGTGCCCCTAGGCCCCCTTACTGCAAGTATGAACGGCCAACCAAATTTATGGTTGTAAGTTGTGTTTAAAGTTTGGATGCGCTGAAATTCTTCCTCGCTGCAATGCGTCAATCCTGACTTGGTTTGTTCGTTTTTGGATTCTGAAGTTAAAGCGTTGTTTACCATTGCTTTGCCTGCGAGCTCTGGATGTGCCTTTAGTAGGCTGAGTTTAGAGTCCTTAGAGGCCTTCGAGACGGCCTGCATCATTGCATATTTCAATCCTGCCAAAGTTTTGAAAGGCCTTTGGGTAATAGAGATTTCTGCAATCCAGTCAGAGTGCTCATAGATACCCTTGAGCATGGACGAGGCGGCCGTATCTGAGGCATTATTTAATTGTTCAAGGGTTAATCTCATCAGTTTTTTATTCGCTAAAAGGGAAATGTTCTTTCCAGTGATTGGCTATGTCTATGCGTCTGCAGACCCATACATCTTTTTTCTCAGCAACGTAGTCCAGAAATTTTTGAAGAGCCACGATGCGACCCGGTCTACCAAGTAACCTGCAGTGCATACCTACACTCATCATTTTAGGAGACTCCGAGCCTTCAGCGTACAACACATCAAATGTATCTTTTAAGTAAATATAAAAGTCATGCGCTTGTGAGTAGCCTTGTGGCAAGGCGAATCTCATGTCATTGACATCAAGCGTGTATGGAACCACCAAATGGGGCACGGTAACTCCTGAGGTCTTTTTAACTCTCATCCAAAAAGGTAAATCATCGCCGTAATAATCGCTGTCGTACTCGAAACCTCCATGATCCACTAATAGACGTCTGGTGCGAGGACTATCGCGCCCGGTATACCAACCAAGAGGTGCGTTTCCTGTCAATGTTTTAATGATCTCCACGCCTTTTGCAATGTGCTCTCGCTCTTCTTGTTCCGCCATATCTTGGTAATGTATCCATCGCCAACTGTGACAGGCGATTTCATGCCCCAATTCACAAAAGGCTTGAGTCAACTCGGGATACCTTTGTAGCGCCATGCTGACCCCAAATACAGTAAGTGGTAGGTTCCTTTTCTCGAATTCTTTTAATATCCTCCAAACCCCAACTCTTGAGCCGTATTCGTAAATTCCTTCCATGCTTAGATGGCGATCGTTGAAGGCCGGCGGATTGAACATCTCGGACAAAAATTGCTCACTTGCCTTGTCGCCGTGTAGGACGCTGTTTTCGCCGCCCTCCTCATAATTGAGGACAAACTGAATTGCAACTCTAGCTCCTCCTGGCCAGTTTGGATTTGGAGGGGTTTTGCCGTAGCCTTTTAGGTCTCTGGGGTAGGGAAGAGTTGAATCGTAAGTCATTTGAAGTATAAATATTAGAAAATTGTATACAATTTCAGAGCTAAACTAACTTCAGCCCTTAACGAAAGATCAATTTTATGGGACTCAGCACTCACGTATTAGACACGATGCACGGATGTCCAGCAGCGGGGATGAGTGTTTCTTTGTACGTTCACGCCTCCACGGGCTACGAATTAGTTAAATCTGTTTTCCTTAACTCAGACGGAAGAAATCCTGATGGACTGCTTTATCAGCACAGTGAGCTTAAGATGGGTATGTACAGGCTAAGCTTTGGGGTTAAAGAATATTTCAAATCTCGCGGCGTGGTCCTTAAAGAGCCTACTTTCTTGGATATTGTGAACTTAGACTTTGGAATCGCTAATCCAGATGAACATTACCACGTGCCACTCTTAGTAAGTCCATGGAGTTATTCCACTTATCGTGGTTCTTGAACCTCAAGTAATTGGTTACACTTAAGGCATTGAAGTCGTAACGGGGAATAACAAATACTAGAGCTTAATTTTCACAGCTCTAAGGCACGACAAATCACCCTCTACAGTCTCCGCAGTGGTATAGGGCACTTAAAACATCAAAGGCTAATCACACCTGTGATTTGAATTTTTGTTCATGGAAGCTTATCTTTTTGATTGGGCCAACCTTTTACTTCGTTGGTTGCACGTCATTACTGTGATTGCCTGGATTGGCTCATCGTTTTACTTTGTTTTTTTAGACAATAATTTGATTAAGCCAACTGCGCTCGATTTGAAAGAAAAAGGCGTGGACGGAGCGCTTTGGGCGGTACATGGGGGCGGCTTTTACAACCCCCAAAAATACATGGTCGCCCCAAAAGCTATCGACTCCGATCTGCACTGGTTTTACTGGGAAGCCTACAGTACTTTTTTAAGTGGTTTCGCTTTATTTACAGTTTTGTACTTATTCAACGCCGAAACATTTTTAGTTGACAAATCTTTAATGACCTGGAGCGGGTTGCAAGCCGGACTTGCAGCTCTTGGTTTTCTAATTGGATTTTGGTTAATTTATAACAATGTTTGTCGAATTTTTGGTTTTAAACAGCGCTCTGAGCTCTACATTGGTCTGGTGATGGTCTGTGTCGTCGGTATCTTTTGTTACATTTCATGTCAACTCTTTGCTGGTCGCGCTGCATTCCTTATTGTGGGAGCATCGATTGCAACCGCAATGAGCGCAAATGTGTTCTTTTGGATCATTCCTGGGCAGAAAACGGTTGTCAGTGTGATGACATCTGGCCAGCCCTATAACCCAAGCGCACTAGCGATACATGGTAAAAGAGGTAAACAGCGTAGTGTTCATAATACTTATTTCACATTGCCAGTCTTGTTTGCAATGCTGTCAAATCATTACCATTTCTTGTATTCCAATGATCACCCGGCATTAGTCTTGTTTTTTATGATGGTGTGCGGTGCATTAATTAGGCAATATTTTGTTCAAAGGCACGCCTATCTTAACCAAAGAGCCTCTAATCCTTGGCCTTTCGCGGTGATTGGCTTAATCGGAATTTTGGCGGTGATTTACACCTTGAGGCCGCAATCCGAGGGGGCCTTAAGGCTTGCAAGCACAAAAGAACAAAAGTCCGTTACGTACTCCCAGGTGCAGCATATATTTGAGACTAGGTGTTATACCTGCCACGGCGCGGCGGTTCAGATGAAGAATGTACGCTTAGACTCACCAGAAAATGTGGCCAAGAATGCACAAAATATCTACCTCCAAGCCGTAACACTCAAGCAAATGCCCATGAATAATGCTACTGGCATTACTCAAGAGGAAAGAGACTTATTGGCTGCTTGGTTTAACTCAGGTGCAGATACCAGTCACTAACGTCTTCCCCCAACTTCATTAGCTTAAATACCTGCTAGAGTTTTAGCGAGTTGGTTGTGACGCTCAATTAGAGGTTGTATTTCGTAGGGTACAAAATGACCATTTCGGACTAATACACGTCCGTTCACCACGGTGAAATCAGTTTGCATGCTAGAGCAAAGAAGAAGTGCACCAACCGGGTCGTGAACTGCAGCTCCGGCCATCGCAAGGGTATCTGTTCTATACATAGCAATGTCTGCACAGTAGCCGACCTTGATTTGACCAATATCGTTTCTTCCTAAGACTTTTGCTCCTCCTCTAGTGCCAATTTTGAGTGAGTCTCTTGGCGTCATCTCTTTGGGACCGGGATCACAGCCCATAGGCTCAAGTGCCTTTAATACTCTTGCAAGCAGCATAGCTTGCCTGGCCTCGTTTAGAAGATTCCCTGCGTCATTACTAGCACTTCCGTCAACTCCAAGGCCAACAGGTACGCCAGCATCTAGGAGCTTTCTGAGAGGCAATATTCCACTGGATAGGCGCATGTTACTGCAGGGGCAGTGAGCAATACCAGTTTGTGTTTTTGCGAAAAGATAAGTACCTGCATCATCTAATTTGACGCAGTGTGCGTGCCAGACATCATCTCCCACCCAACCTAGCTCCTCTGCATATTGGGCTGGGGTGCAGTTAAATTTTTCCTGAGTATATAAAACATCATGATCGTTCTCAGCCAAATGGGTATGCATTCTGACCCCAAAGCTACGTGCAAGCTTGGCCGACTCCAACATCAAATTTTTGCTCACTGTAAAGGGTGAACAAGGAGCCACGGCAACTTGCAGCATTGAGCCGTGACTGGGGTTGTGCCAAGTTTCAATCAATCGTTGGGTCTCCTTAAGGATGAAGGACTCATCCTCGACCACTCGGTCTGGTGGGAGTCCTCCCTGGCTTTGCCCGACGCTCATGCTTCCCCGACTTGCTACAAATCGAATGCCGCACAATTGAGCTGCTTCGATGCTGTCTTCTAGCCTAATTCCATTTGGGTAAATGTAGAGGTGGTCACTTGTTGTAGTGCAACCAGACATTAAAAGCTCGATCATGGCTATCTGGTTGGATACACGTACCATCTCCGGCGTCAGTCCAGCCCAGATCGGGTACAGGCCCTTTAGCCAAGAAAATAATTCTGAGCTTTGTACACCCGGGATTGCACGGGTAAGTGACTGAACCATATGGTGGTGAGTGTTGACAAGTCCAGGAATCACAATATGCTTGCTCGCATCAATCACCTCATCTACGCTACTTAATAAATCCTCAATATTTTCATTCTCGTGAATGATCCTCTTGATCAATCCGTTTTCTATCAAAATTGAAGCGTTTTTAAGTTCAGTTTGAGAATCATCTTGAGTTGCAATACAACTGGCTTTGTAAATAAGTAAGGTTGGCATAAGTCTATCTGGTCAATGTAAGTGATGGTAAAGTATATTGAAATCTTCTCCCTTCTTGGAGTGTCTATTGGTGAATTGATGAATTTTTTAATTTTCACTACCCATTTCAACTACCCATTTTCACTCATTGCTAATATTTGTTTTTTCTTTAACATCTACGAACCCCAAAATTGGGCACAATCTAATGGTTAAAACAGTTAAATTGAGGGAAAAACTTGAAAACTTACAAAATAGCCTGTATTCCAGGAGACGGTATTGGTCAAGAGGTTGTACCAGCAGGAGAAGAAGTATTAAGGGTACTTGCTGAACACTTGGGAAGTTTTAAGTTTGATTTTGAGACATTTAAGTGGGGCGGGGACTGGTACCGTGCTCACGGGGAGATGATGCCTGCAGATGGTCTAGAGGCCTTGAAATCCAAGGATGCAATTTTATTTGGTTCAGCAGGGGATCCCCACATACCGGACCACATTACATTGTGGGGTTTAAGGTTGAAAATTTGTCAAGGATTTGACCAGTATGCAAATGTAAGGCCAACAAAAATATTGCGAGGTATTGATGCACCACTTAAACGCTGCGAATCTAAAGATTTAGATTGGATAATTGTGAGAGAGAATTCTGAGGGGGAATATGCAGGTGTTGGCGGTCGAGTGCATCAGGGGCATCCAACCGAGGTTGCCACTGATGTATCTGTGCTAACTCGAGTAGGTGTAGAGCGGGTGATTCGTTATGCTTTTAAACTTGCTCAATCAAGACCTAAAAAGCACTTAACTGTTGTGACTAAATCTAATGCACAGCGTCACGCCATGGTGATGTGGGATGAGATTGCAGTTCAAATCTCTAAAGAGTTTCCAACAGTCACTTGGGATAAAGAGTTGGTTGATGCAATGACTGCTCGAATGGTCAATCGTCCTTCTAGCATTGACACGGTTGTTGCAACCAACTTACATGGAGATATATTGACCGATTTGGCCGCCGCTCTAGCAGGAAGCTTGGGTATTGCGCCAACCGGAAATATTGATCCCGAGAGGCGATATCCGAGTATGTTCGAGCCTATTCATGGATCTGCTTTTGACATTATGGGCAAGGGACTTGCGAATCCGGTTGGCACCTTTTGGAGCTGCGTCATGATGCTTGATCATTTAGGTGAGCACCAAGCTGCAATCACTCTCATGAATGCGATTGAGTCAGTTACTGAAAACAAGAGTTTGCATACTAGAGATTTGGGTGGACAGGCGACAACGATAGATGTAACGCAAGCCATTTGCTCTATTATTAAAAAGTAAAAATCAACCTGGAGGCTTAAGATGGTCCGGTACAGACTAACCCGTCAATTAATTCAGTTCATCATCTCCCTCTTTGTTGCACTTACATTAAGTTTTACTGGACAAGCATTTGCTCAGTACTGCCCTGATAAGAATTTACAGTATTGGCAGGCTTTCCCGCCAGGGGGGGAGTCCGATTTATCTGCAAGGCATCAACAATTACTGATAAAAAAGAAATGCCCAAACATTGAGACAATCATTCAATACAAAGCCGGTGCAGGTGGTGCACTCATGTGGACGCAAATGAACTCGCTACCCGGGGATGGCCTTAATGTGGTGGGTATCAATCTCCCTCACATTGTCTTTCAACCCATTGAAGGATCGGTACAGTACAAAACAAACGATATAACGCCAGTTTTTTGGTTTCACTTCACACCGGATATTTTGGTCGTGCCAGATACGAGCCCCTATAAAAACTTTGCAGACTTCATAGCCGCTGCCAAAAAAAATCCTGGAAAGCTCTCAATGGGGGGGTCTGGCCTTAACTCTGCAAATCATGCAGCTCACGAGAGGCTAGATGTTTCATTTGGAATCAGTACGATCTATATTCCCTTTAAGGGAACAGGGGATATGACCACATCACTTTTGGGATCCCAGGTTGACTCTGCAATGACATACACTCCGTTTGCAATTAATAACAAAGGGCGGGTAAGGGCTCTTGCTGTAGGAATGGAAAAGCGCCATCCCTTGATGCCTGAGGTACCCACTTTCAGGGAACTAGGCATCAACTGGGTCGATGGATCTTTTAGAGGTATAGGGGTGCCTAAATCAACCCCTCCCGAACAAATCAAAAAACTATCTCAACTTTGGATGCAAATCAATACAGATCCTGAAATGAGGGAGCTAGCTGCTAAAAACGGATTTGAGCTTGTTAATATAGGTACGGATCAGATGGATTCTTTTATGAAAGAGCGTGTTCAACTTTACACTCAGGGCGCAGCGCTCCTGGGTTTAGGTAAAAAATAATGCAAGTCGAAATTACTGATTTCTCTAAACTAGACGAGCTGCAGATATTGAGGCGTTTATTTGATTGTGCAGTGAGTGCAGCATTGCCTTCAAAAGCACTTCAAAATTTTTTACCAACGCCACCAAAAGGGAGAACCTTAGTACTCGGAGCAGGCAAAGCCGCTGCCTCTATGGCTCTTGCACTCAATGAACTTTGGCCGCAAAGCGCTTCCCTATCTGGGCTGGTCGTCACTCGCTATGGACATATTCCCACGCATTCAAGCGAGCAACGATGTCGGATTGAAATGATTGAGGCTGCTCATCCGGTTCCTGACGCAGCTGGAGTTGAGGCTTCAAAACGAATACTGGCTTTAACCCAAGGTCTCACCAAAGACGATTTAGTAATTTGTTTGATTTCAGGAGGAGGGTCATCCCTTTTAACTCTCCCCGTGGAGGGATTGAGTTTAGAGGATAAAAGAGCACTCAATCAGGCGCTGCTTAAAAGCGGCGCAAACATACATGAGATGAATTGTGTAAGAAAGCACCTCTCTCAAATAAAGGGTGGTCGGCTGGGCTTGGCCTGCGCTCCCGCAAAATTAGTTTGCTTAGCGATCAGTGATGTGCCTGGAGATGATCCCTCTGTTATTGCAAGTGGACCTACTGTGCCAGACCCCTCTACGTGTGCAGATGCGCTGGCTATTTTGAGAAAATATAAGGTCGAGTTACCAAAACCAATTAACGATGCACTGGAGGCTGGTCGATTTGAGAGCCCAAAAGCAGGCAATGCATTTGATCACTGCGAGTCCTTCAAATTAATTGCAACTCCGATGGAGTCGTTAAAAGCCGCCGCTAATTTGGCCACCTCCATGGGTCTTAATGCTTATATATTGTCTGATGATATGGAGGGCGAATCTGCAGATGTGGCCAAGGTCCATGCATCAATGGCTAGGCAGGCCGCTTTTCATATTGACAATCCTTTGGGTGCCCAATTTTGTGCGTTTAAAGCCCCTTGTGTGATTCTTAGTGGCGGTGAGACGACTGTTAGCATTCCTAAAGCTCAGAAAAATACAGATCTACGAGAGGGCAGAGGGGGGAGAGCTGGAGAGTTCTGTTTAAGTCTAGCAAAAGAGTTAGATGCACACCCCCGAATTTGGGCGCTTGCAGCGGATACAGACGGAATTGACGGTGTTGAGCACAATGCCGGTGCATGGGTCTCACCCAATACAAAAACTAAAGCTAACAAGCTGGGTCTTAATATCTTAAATTATTTGAACAGACACGATGCTTTTACTTTCTTTGAGGCGATAGGGGATTTGGTGATTACGGGCCCCACTTTTACCAACGTGAATGATTTTAGGGCGATCTTAATTAAGTGACTTAAGCTGCACAGCAAAATTTTTGTTGGAGTAAGCAATATTCCCATTAGAATGGTTTGAGATTATTTTGAAACTGAACTATCCTACTGATCCACGCTGATACCAAATGACTCAATCCCTTCTTAGTATTCAAGGGGTCACCAAAAAATATCCTTTGGTGGTTGCCAACGACTGCGTCTCAATGGAGGTAAAAAAGGGAGAAATACACGCAGTGTTAGGGGAGAACGGTGCGGGGAAATCGACTCTGATGAAAATTATATATGGCTCCGTTAAGCCAGATGAGGGCGAGATTTTTTTCAAGGGCGAGTTGGTAAATATTAGAAACCCTCAAGAAGCCCGTCGCCTAGGCATAAGCATGGTTTTTCAACACTTTAACTTGTTTGAGACTTTAAGTGTTGCGGAAAATGTTTGGTTAGGTCTTGGTAAAGAGCTAAGTTTGAGGGAGGTATCAAACAAAATCTTGACCATTGCGAATGAATATGGGCTAGATGTCGACCCGCAAAGTCCAGTTCATGCGCTAAGCGTTGGAGAAAGACAAAGAGTTGAAATCATCAGAGCTTTATTGAGCAATCCCGAACTATTGATCTTGGATGAGCCCACATCTGTATTGACTCCGCAGGCGGTTGATAAGTTGTTTGTAGTTCTGAGGCGATTAGCCGCAAGGGGTTGTAGTATTTTGTACATCAGTCACAAACTCCATGAGATCAGGTCGCTTTGCGATA
The DNA here is from genome assembly GCA_903910745.1 of uncultured Burkholderiales bacterium. GTDB lineage: Bacteria > Pseudomonadota > Gammaproteobacteria > Burkholderiales > Burkholderiaceae_C > Limnohabitans. The sequence goes on along the minus strand of CAIWAO010000019.1, from coordinate 62,463 downwards.
CTTGTACTGTAATGAGAGGCGGACGCGTCACTGGCACGTGTATTCCTAGTCAAGAATCAAATGAATCATTGAGCAGGCTGATGATAGGTGCTGAACCCTTGGGACTTCAATACAAAGATCAATCACCCGGTCAAATTGTTTTTTCAGTCAATCACCTGAGTTTGCATAAGAGCGATCAATTCGGAATTGATCTATCAAACATTAATATTGAACTTCGGGCAGGCGAGATCTTAGGAATTGCGGGTGTATCTGGAAACGGTCAACGCGAGTTGTTATATGCATTATCTGGTGAGGACAAAAGAGCACTCCCTCAAAGTATTTCATTAAAGGGGCAGTCTGTCGGAAATGTTGGCCCCAAAGAGAGGAGAAAGCTTGGGCTTCATTTTGTACCAGAAGAGAGATTAGGAAGGGGCGCAGTACCTGGTATCAGTCTTGCGCAGAATATGTTACTAACGCGGGAAGAGTCTGTTGGTAAGTGGGGCTGGATTAACGCAGGGCAATTAGAAAAACAGGCACAAAAAATTATTGAATCTTTTCAAGTTAAAGCCAGTGGTCCCCAAGCCTTTGCGAACTCTTTGTCTGGTGGAAATTTACAAAAATTCATTGTTGGTCGTGAAGTTGACGCACGTCCTACGGTTCTAATAATTTGCCAACCTACTTGGGGGGTAGACGTTGGTGCTGCTGCACAAATTCGATCAGAACTTCTTCGACTCAGGAACGAAAATTGTGCCTTACTTGTGGTCAGTGAAGAGCTAGACGAATTGTTTGAGATTTCTGACAGAATCCAAGTATTTTCTCAAGGTAGGCTATCCCCTTCGGTAGACAAAAGAAATGTAAGTAAAGAGCAAATTGGGGCTTGGATGAGTGGCCTGTGGGAAGCCGATGGGGAAGTATCACTGAGTTCAGCTGAGTCGTTAAATGTTTAAATTTGAACCCAGACCCTCGCCGTCCAAATATTGGAGCGTCGCCTCTCCCGTTTTATCGCTGATCGTTACGGTGTTACTTGGAGTCGCTTTATTTCTATTATTGGGAAAAGACCCAGTAAAGGGTTTAATGGTGTTTTTTTGGGAACCGCTGAAAAGTGGTTATGCCATTGGCGAATTGATGGTCAAGGCAATTCCTTTGCTAATAATTGCTACAGGTTTGGCCGTTTGTTTTAGATCCAATGTTTGGAATATTGGGGCTGAAGGACAATTTGTCCTGGGAGCAATATTTGCATCTGGTGTTGCACTTTTAGCGGAAAAAGATACTTCCGCTTGGATCGTATTGCCCATCCTACTCGCCGGTATTTTGGGCGGAATGTTATGGGCTGGCATAACCGCTTTGCTCAAAGATAGATTCAATACGAGTGAAATACTGGTGAGTTTGATGCTCGTGTATGTAGCTATCATGCTTCTCAATTATCTGGTTTACGATCCTTGGAAAGATCCAAATGGATATAATTTTCCTCAGACTAAAACATTTGAGTCGGTCACTCAAATACCTCGGCTATTCAAGGGCTCTAGAATAAATATTGGTTTATTCATTGCGCTTTTTAGTTCACTTGGTTTGTGGCTTTTCTTGTTTAAAACAAAAATGGGTTTTGCTCTTAGAGTGGGGGGACTTGCACCTCACGCGGCCAGATATGCAGGATTCTCCTCCAGTAAAGCCCTGTGGTCTGCGCTCCTCGCCTCAGGTGCTGCCTCTGGGTTGGCGGGAGCGCTTGAAGTTGCCGGACCAGTTGGACAATTAACGCCTTTCATTCCAGTAGGTTACGGATTTGCTGCAATCATTGTTGCCTTTGTAGGCCGACTTCACCCACTGGGTATGGTGTTTTCATCCATCTTAATGAGTATGTTTTATATTGGAGGTGAATTAGCGCAATCCAGACTTGGTTTACCCAAGTCACTAACGGGAGTGTTTCAGGGACTTCTTTTGTTCACGCTATTGGCCTGTGATGTGTTGATCAATTACAGAATTCGTTTTCAGCCCAAACATAACTTAATGACATTGCTCACAGGACAAAGGTAAAAGGCAAATGGAAACTTATGCTTTGCTGATTGCCTCTACATTGAACGCCGGTACGGTGCTTGCTATTGCGTCCTTGGGCCTTTTGCTCAACGAGAAGGCCGGTATTGTCAATTTAGGGGCTGAGGGCATGATGCTTTGCGCAGCAATTGCTGGGTTTGCAACTGGCGTACACACTGGCAGTGATATTTTGGGTTTTCTAGCGGGCGCAGGAACCGGTGCCTTTATGGCCTTGATATTTGGATTACTGGTTATTTATTTGAACACCAATCAATATGCAACGGGTTTGGCTCTGAGCCTATTTGGAGCAGGTTTCTCAGCTTTTGTTGGGGTCAATTATGTTCAGGCTAAATTAGAGGATAGGGTGCATTACTCAGTTCCTGGGTTGGAGGATATTCCTTTTATTGGTCCCGCTTTTTTTCAACAACACCCGCTAGTTTATGGAGTCGTTATTTTTGCCGCAGTTTTGGTGTTGTTTTTGAACAAAACACGACTTGGACTAATTTTGCGCAGTGTGGGGGAGTCTCCTGAGTCAGCGCACGCGCTAGGGTATAAAGTAAGATCCATAAGACTTTGGGCGGTGGTCGCTGGGGGCGCCTTGTGCGGCCTATCCGGAGCTTATATCTCCCTGATCTATACTCCTCTTTGGGTGGAGGGGATGATCGCGGGAAAGGGGTGGATTGCACTTGCTTTAACAACTTTTGCAACTTGGAAGCCAATGAGAGTATTATTAGGGGCGTATTTATTTGGTGGAGTGACGATGTTGCAATTTCACCTTCAATCCATTGGGGTAGATGTGCCGAGCCAGTTGCTCAGTATGCTGCCCTACTTGGCAACTATTGTTGTTCTTGCACTGATATCTAGGAATCCACTCTGGATAAAAGTGAATATGCCAGCATCAATTGGAAAACCTTTTTATCCCGGAAGTTGATTTTTTGTTTTTTTAAAAGGAAATGTAAATGACAAACATGTATAAGCGTAAATGGATTCAATCAGCGACTGTATTAGCAGTAGCCGCAGCAGCCTTGGTTGCATGCGGTAAGAAAGAGGAGGCAGCTCCTGCTAGCGCAGCAAAGGCTGAGCCATTAAAAATTGCATTTGCCTATATCGGACCAGTAGGTGATGGTGGATGGACTTTTGCGCATGACAACGGTCGTAAAGCATTAGAAAAAGAGTTGGGAGATAAGATTACAACTTCTTTTGTTGAAAACGTTCCCGAATCAGCCGACGCTGAGCGGGTGATTCGCGATATGGCAACACAAGGCAATAAGCTTATATTTGGTACAACGTTTGGTTATATGGAACCCATGCTTAAAGTATCTGCAGACTTTAAGGATGTTAAGTTTGAGCATGCTACTGGGTATAAACAAGCCGAGAACATGAGGACTTACGATAGTCGTACCTACGAGGGTGCTTACATGGCCGGTGTTATTGCAGGTAAGATGACTAAGAGCAATGTTTTAGGTGTTGTAGCATCAGTGCCAATTCCTGAAGTTATCCGCAATATCAACAGTTTCACATTGGGAGCACAATCCAGCAATCCTAAAATCAAGACCAAGGTGGTTTGGGTTAATGAATGGTTCAATCCACCAAAAGAAACTGAGGCGGCCACTTCTTTGATAAATGGCGGGGCTGATGTGCTGTTCCAAAACACTGACTCTCCTGCAGTTCTCAAAACTGCTGAGTCTAAAGGTAAGCGCGCGTTTGGTTGGGATTCAGATATGACAGCTTACGGACCTAAAGCCCATTTGGCTTCCTCCGTTATTAACTGGGGCCCATACTACATTAAAGCTACCAAGGACGCTTTAGAGGGTAAATGGCAAGGTGGGGGACATTCTTGGTGGGGCGTGAAAGAAGGAGCAATTGATATTGTTTCTATCGCTGAAGACGTTCCAGCAGATACGAAAGCCAAGATCGATGAAGTTAAAAAAGGTTTAACAGATGGATCATTCGCAATTTGGAAAGGCCCAATTGTTGACAACACAGGAAAGCCGATTTTGAAAGCGGACGAAGTTGCTGATGACAAATTTTTGTCAGGTATCAATTTCTACGTCAAAGGTGTTGAAGGCAAAGTACCCGGTGGCGATAAAAAATAATCAAGTACTAGCCCAAAAGCCCGTGTAGGTTTTAGGGTATGGTTCTCTAAATGCCCTTGGATTCATTGAATTCAAGGGCATTTTTAATGGGGATTGAGAATTTAGAGCTTTTAAGTATTGCGTGAATATTTTTGTAAATCCTATTAAATCTAAAACTCTTTAGAAACGACCTTGTATACCCAATTGAATCAGCGTTAAACTGTAACAATCCTAATTTTTTAGCCTACTGAGTTATGTACAAAGCCAACGCCGTTTCAGAAAATCGATTACCTGAATTACTTAAAGCTATGCCTAAGGCAGAGTTACATATTCATATTGAAGGCTCTCTTGAGCCTGAGCTAATATTTAAACTAGCAAAGCGTAATCAAGTGAATCTACCCTACTCATCAGTTGAGGAGTTGAGGGGGGCATATGCGTTTACAAATTTACAAAGCTTTCTTGATATTTACTACGCAGGTGCAAGCGTACTGATCAAGGAAGAAGATTTTTATGATATGGCCTGGGAATATTTCTTAAAAGCCTCTCGAGACAACGTTGTTCACGCCGAGCTCTTCTTTGATCCCCAAACTCACACTTCTCGCGGCATTGCAATGAGCACAATTATGGGAGGTTTGAGTCGTGCTTGTAGGGAGGCTTCCGAGAAGCTCAATATATCATCTGCATTGATATTGTGTTTTCTAAGACATTTAAGCGAGGAAGAGGCGCTTTTAACTTTAGATGAGGCCTTGCCTTTTAGGGATCAATTCATTGGTGTGGGTTTGGACTCCAGTGAATTGGGTCATCCTCCTGAGAAGTTTGCAAAGGTATTTGCAAAATGTAAGGGGCTGGGACTGCGTTTGGTTGCTCACGCAGGAGAGGAAGGACCAACTTCCTACATTTGGTCTGCACTGGAGAGCTTAGGTGTAGAACGTATTGATCATGGAGTTCAGTCTCTTGGAGATCCTGCACTTATAAAATATTTATCCGATAAGCGCCTGCCCTTAACGGTTTGCCCTCTATCAAATGTCAAGCTCAAAGTGTTCTCAAAACTATCAGACCATAATATTGGTCAAATGTTAGATCAAGGTCTTTGCGTGACAATTAATTCAGATGACCCCGCTTATTTTGGCGGATATATCAATCAAAATTTCCTTGAAACTTTTTCTGCACTTGGTTTAGGAACAAGCCAAGCATATGCGTTTGCGCGAAACAGCTTTGAGGCAAGCTTTGCAAGCACAGAGCAAAAAGAAAAGTGGTTTCATGCTTTGAAGTTATGTTTTGAGAGTTTTATTGAAAACGATTGAATCTGAGATTTTCCTAACTACACCAACCACTGTGTTCACACATGTCTGAGATTTTGATAGCCGGCGCTGGAATAGGGGGGCTTTGCGCAGCAATTGCTCTGGGGGGGAGGTCTTCTAACCGCAATCACAGCATCACAATAGCTGAGAAGTCTTCAAAAATATCTGAAGTGGGTGCTGGAATACAGTTGGGGCCTAATGCAACTCGTATATTGATACGTTGGGGGCTAGAGGCAGAATTAAAAGAATTAGCTTATGAGCCTGATCAATTGCACGTCAAAAGTGCTTTAAGTGGAGTTGAGTTAGCTAGTATGCGATTAGGAGCAAACTTTAAAGAGCAATACGGGGCGCCTTATCTAACTCTGCATAGAGCTGACCTTCATTCCCTACTCTACTCTCACGTTATTAAACATGAAATTGCTGAGATAACACTGGGCCATGAGTTGGAGTATTTTGAGGAGACTAAAGAAGGAGTAAATGTTAATTTTTGTGAGAACTCAGAGCCCACACAAAAATTATCAATCGGACAAAATAAACAAATTGGTTATGATGCATTGATTGGCGCCGATGGTGTTTGGAGTCGGGTGCGTTATATATTAAACCATGCATTAACTAAGACAGCACCTATCCAAAAAGCTTCACCGCAGCTCCTAGCAAATGTCGAGTTCTCTGGGGACTTGGCATATCGTTCATTAATTTCACAAAAATCACTGCCAAGTCAATTAAGACTTGACTCTGTTCGGGTTTGGCTAGGACCTCATATGCACCTTGTGCAGTATCCGGTCAGAGGGGGGGAGTGGTTAAATTCAGTTTTATTTGTTGACTCTAGAAAAATACAAAATCATTCTCACTACTCCCTTTCAAAGTCAAATTTATTAAGCTGGGATGTTCCGTTAGATCAAAATCAGTTAAGATTTTTTTTCCAAGACATATTGCAAAAATGCTGCTCTGAGTTAAGGGATTCGATACTTGCACTTGGATCTTGGCGAGCATGGCCAATTATGACAAGCGAGCCACTTGTCACTCATCTACAAATGGCTCAAGGCTCTGTCGCATTACTCGGCGATGCTGCGCATCCGATGTTACCCTACCTTGCTCAGGGAGCGGGTATGGCGATTGAGGATGCCAATGCCTTGGGAATTCAATACAAAATAAATCCTAATTTAGGCGCAAATATTAATCTAAATCAATACTCAAAGTCTCGTTGGCAAAGAAATGCTATGGTTCAAAAGCGCGCACTGTTAAATCAAAAAGTTTTCCATGCAGATCGTGCCTTAGCAGTAGCAAGAAATATTTCGCTAAAGTTGCTTGGAGAAAAGCTACTAAAAATGCCCTGGTTATATGGTCATATACAAATGTAAATTTGGTTTACCAGAATTTAGAATTGATTATAAATTTCACAACCCATTTATCTGACTGATCATTCATACCGTGTCCAATCCCGGCGTTAAATTCATGTCCCAAAACCTCTGAGTCGATTACTGCATAGATGACTTTGCTGGTATTGTTGAAGCCATCAAAATGGTTGTATGCGCCAAGTTCGTTGTAGCTCTCAAGTCCAATCTGAGTCTTCTCGGCCACCTTGTAGCTTACCTTAAAGTCTAAGTCCTCCGTGGGAACTCCTGCGCCTGAGTTAAAGGTTCCGTCGGTATTCAAATTAAATGCAATATTCCAATTACCAAGATTCCATCCCAAAATGGCTTTGAGCTGAGCATCTCGCGGATACTGAGAAACTGCTAGTGATTGTTTTCCGGTTTCAAAATTTAGCCCCCAATACATACCCTCTTCAGCGTGAGGTGCAATGTATTTAAGCCTGACTTTAAATCCGTCCCCATTCCACTGGCCATCTGTGTTTCGTGTTGATAAAAGATAAATTCCCAACTCGAGTGTGTCTGTCAGTCCTAGATTGAACTCTGGCGTGAGTCTGTAAATATGGTGGGGAGCTTGTTCGCCCAGATACTCCGGCTTGGATCGCCCAGTTATGACGTAATTGTTGTGCCAGTCAATACTCATCTGCCCGGCCTCTTCTTTGTCGTCCGTATAGACCTGAATTTCCTCAGAGGCAGCATATGCAAATGAGGAGATAAATAAGAGTAAGTAAATGAACTTCTTCATGAAATTCTCAAAAATTGAGAGCATTTTTTGTGAACCTTGTAGTAAAAAATTGTGATTTAAAAACTGTATTTATGCAAGTTTGATTGTGTAATATTATTGAAATATTAGGGATCTAATTAAATTCTGACTCGAATTTTAAAATTACTATCATAGTATTAATATTTTTGGGGGTAATAATATTTACCTTTTATACTAAAAAATTGATTTTTTAAGCTTAAATTAAGCATTATCTCCATAGAATCCGAGAACTTCAAAAATAAAATTGCCCGGATAAATTAGGTTTTATAGTGGAAAAACATTATTTGTTTTATTTTCTATGAATGCCTTATATAAAAATTTAATTGCAACATGAATTCCTCAAAATATCAAACTGAATTTGTTAACCATTCATCTTTGACTTCAGCTCTAATGCCGTGGAAAAATAAATCATTCTTCATAGCTTTTAACTCGATTTTAGTTGCTTTGATGTTTGGATTAACCTCCTGCCAAAAAACAGAGGAAAAAAAGGTCGAGAAACCGCAGGCCACCGCGGAAATAAATTATGTTGATTTAAATGATAAACAAATTTCTGGCTTGGGGTTAAAGCAAGCAACGTTTGCTAATTTTGTTGATAAATTTTCAGCTTATGGGAGTATTGATTTCAATGAGAATGCATCTGTTCAAGTTTTTACTCCCTATCAAGGGAAAATCATTCAGACTTTTTCAGATGTTGGAGACGTTGTAAGTAAAGGACAACCACTTTACACCGTAGAGAGCTCTGATCTAGCCCAGGCTGAGTCGACTTTACTTTCAGCTAAGGGTGTGTTCGATCAGTCCGTAGCTACATTGAACAGGGCCAAGGAGCTTTATGCAGCGCGTTCAATTTCATTAAAGGAATTGGAGCAAAATATTACCGAACAAAACTCAGCTGAGGCTGCGGTCAAAGCGGCTAGGGAGGGAGTGCGAATTTTTGGAAAGTCCAGTGCAGAAATTCAAAAAATAGAGAATGAAAAGAAGATTGATTCTGTTTTAGTGGTTTTAAGTCCTATTAATGGACAAATCGTCTCACGTAATGCACAGCCCGGATTATTGGTTCAACCAGGCAATACACCAGCTCCTTTCGTTGTTGCAGATTTAGTAAACAAATGGCTAATCGTAAATGTCTCCGAAGAAGACAGTACCAAGCTAAGGGTTGGACAGGAGCTTGAGGTTAACGTCACAGCACTTCCTAACGAATCTTTCAAAGGGAAAATAAAAGTCATCTCCTCCTTGGTTGATCAAAATACTCGAACTGTTTCGGTCAGAGCCGATGTAAATGATCCTAAGAAAATACTTAGATCGGGAATGTATGCAACTTACCTTATTAAAGGTGATAAGACGGTTAAGGGGGTAGGAGTACCAGAGGCGGGGATTGTTAGGGAGGGGGACGGAAGTTTGTCTGTATGGACAACACAGGATGGCCACCATATGGTCAAGAAAACTGTAACTGTTGGAATGGAAACCAATGGTTTGGTGCAAATTACAAACGGTATCAATGAAGGGGAGAAAATAGTTACTACGGGGGCTATTTTCTTGAGCAACATGTTAACTATTGATAAATGAAATTGCTTGCTGTTTCTAGATTTTTTAAAGTTTTTTTCATTCACAATACATCAAAGAAATTCCTGTGATTAAGTCTCTCATTGCTTTTGGTTTATCCCGTCGCCCGATTATCATGCTGGGGTTATTGGTATTTGTGTGTGCCGGCCTAATGGCTTTTACAAAGCTAAACATTGAGGCCTATCCCAACCCCGCTCCAGTTATCTTGGAGATAACAGCTCAAGCGCCTGGACTTTCTGCAGAGGAGATGGAAAAGTACTATACGATTCCAATGGAAATTGGTTTGTATCCTACTCCTGATATTGATAATATCCGGTCAACTTCTTTTTATGGATTGTCCTTCGTACGGGTAACTTTTAAATACGGGGTTGACTTCTTTTTTGCCTACGCGCAGGCTGGCTTGAGTCTGCAGCAAAACGTTCATTTGCCAAATAATTTAGTGCCAACTATTCAACAATCCAGTTTGGTGGGTGAAATTTATAGATACGAGGTTGTAGGTCCTAAAGAATTCGGTATCACCAATCTTCGAACAGTTCAGGACTGGATAATAACTAGAAGGTTGACCACTATCCCTGGAATCGTTCAGGTAAACAGTTGGGGGGGGACTACAAAAGAATTTCAGGTACAGGTGGAATTACCAAAATTACAAGCATTTAATGTAACGATCCCACAAATAGTAACGGCCCTTGGAAACTCAAATTTAAACGTGGGTGGGCGGGAAATAGACTTCGGACAACAATCCGTAAATATCCGAGGCGTTGGTTTAATCAATACAGGAGGAGATGACGAGATTGCCAAAGGAAGGCAAACCAAAGATATTGAAAATGTTGTACTTGCTCAAAACAACGGTATACCCGTTAGGGTGAAGGACATTGGCAAGGTGGTTGTGGGCTATGTCCCAAGGCTTGGAATTGCTGGAAGGGATACTGATGATGATGTAGTCGCTGCAATTGTGGTGATGTCTCGTAATCAGCATACTAAGAATATGATTCCCAAAGTAAGGCAAATGATAGATGCTATAAATACAGATGGAAGTTTACCCAAAGGAGTGAAAATTATCTCTTACTACGACCGATCAGGTTTGGTAGGTATCACAACTCACACTGTTCTTGAAAATTTGATCTTTGGTTGTTTGCTTGTTTTCTTTATTCAATGGATATTTTTAGGAGACTTTCGCAGTGCCGTAATTGTTGGTGTGAATATTCCATTTGCACTCTTGTTTAGCATCATTATTTTAGTTCTAAGAGACGAAGACGCTAATCTGTTATCCATTGGAGCCGTTGACTTTGGGATTATTGTCGATTCCGCTGTCATCCTTGTAGAGAATATTTTTAGAAATTTTCAAAGCAACCAAAAAGAGTTACTACAGGATTTTGCTGCAGGAAAACTCAATCTGGATCCCTCTATTGGGGACGGTGATGGTGAATTAACTCCACCGTGGACTGATCGATTAAAAATTATTTTCATAAGTGCCTGTCAAGTAGATAAAGCTGTTTTATTTTCAGTTGCTATCACGGTCGCAGCATTTATTCCATTGTTCACCATGCAAGGTGTTGAAGGTCAGATTTTCAGCCCCATGGCCAAGACTTATGCATACGCATTATCTGGCGCGTTATTGGCTACTTTCACAATTACTCCCGTATTAGCATCTTTAATGCTGCCAAATCATATAGAAGAAGTAGAGACTTTTATAGTTGTAAAACTTAGAAAAATTTATGAGCCAGTTCTACATTGGTCGCTTCAAAACAGAAGGCAAATCATTAGTATTGGTTTTGTATTTATGGCGATTTCAATATTTCTAGCCAGCAGATTAGGTTCTGAGTTTTTGCCGGCGTTGGAAGAGGGAAATTTGTGGATCCGCGCAGCAATGCCGATGACAATGTCCTTAGATGCGGGTACTCCTACTGCGAATAAGATGAGAGAAATCATATTACGTCATAAAGATGAGGTCTTAACTGTGGTGTCCCAACACGGGCGTCCAGACAACGGTAGTGATGCTTCACCATTTTCAAACGTTGAACTTTTTGTACCTTTAAAGCCTTACGATGAATGGCCCAGAGGTGAGAAGAAAGAGGATCTGGTCAAGAAAATTCAACAAGAATTTAATGATGAATTGCCAGGTATCGTTTTTAATTTCTCTCAGTACATTCAAGACAACGTAGAGGAGTCTTTGTCTGGAGTTAAGGGGGCTAATTCGGTGAAAGTTGTTGGGCCCAACTTGGAAGAACTAGAAAAATATGCTGTCCAAATTCGAGATTTAATGACCGATATCAAAGGGGTTGAGGATTTGGGGATTTTTAATGTTATGGGGCAGCCAAACTTAAACATTAAAATTGATCGTGAAAAGGCGGCTCGCTACGGTTTGAATACAGGGGATATAAATACTGTTATTCAAGCCGGACTTGCAGGAGTAAGTGCGACGACCGTCTTAGAAGGCCCAAGACAATTCAATTTATCAGTAAGGATGGCAGAGCCTTATAGAAATCAAATTGATAAAGTGAAGCTTCTCAAAGTTGGATACCAAACCGCTAACGGGACTGTTGCATATATCCCGCTTGGACAATTGGCTGATATCACATTAGACACTGGAGTTGCCTATGTTTATCATGAATCTACAGATAGGTTTATACCCATTAAGTTCAGCGTGCGCGGGCGAGATCTAGGAGGAACGGTCGAGGAAGCTCAGGAGCTGGTTGCAAAAAATATAGTTCTGGCTAGAGGTTACAGAATTGTTTGGGCTGGTGAATTTGAAGATCTACAAAAGGCAAAAGCGAGGCTCATCTTAATTGTCCCTTTGAGTTTGTCGCTGATCGTGATTCTTTTATTCTGTCTATTTAATTCTTGGCGAGATAGTTTCTTAGTTTTAGCTGGCTTGCCGTTTGCAATTGGTGGAGGAATATTAGGACTATTTGTTTCAGGCCTGGACTTTAGTATTTCAGCCGCTATTGGTTTTATTTCACTATTTGGAATAACTATCATGAACGGTATTTTGATGACAACGTATTTCAATCAAACATTTAAATCTACTGATAAAAACGTCATTGACTCTATGTTTCATGCAGCAAGTCAAAGAATGCGACCCATGTTGATGACCGCCTGGTCTGCTTGTATAGGCTTATTCCCGGCTGCAATTTCTCATGGCATTGGAAGTCAAGTTCAAAAGCCTTTGGCGACCGTGGTTGTTGGTGGATTGTTAATTGGGCCCATCATGTTGTTGGTCGTGGTTCCAGCACTTTGTACCCTTTTTATAAAAGAAAAGCATAATTAAGGCGAATGGAAGGATTAGGTTTTTAACTTCTTTTAATATGTATAGTATGTTTTTAAATTTAGAAATTAATTTCAGAGCACTCAATTTTTTTAAATTGAATCGAAATAACAAGTTTCTTAATTTACAGTTGATTATGATTGGCAGTATTATTCAGACTGCCTCAGAATATCTGCCACTAGTTGCTTGGTTGATTTGGCCATTCATTGTTTATTTTTGCATGCAAACTATATTATTTCAAAAGAGTTTTGATTGGGGTTACGTTAAGTACTGCTCAGAGTTATTTGCTAAGATAGAAAAAAAAGGCGAGGTGCTAACTGCATTGATGCTGTACGGGGTTTTAAATTTAATTATCTACAGGGCAATAATGGAGTGCTTTGGTTGGCTTAGATTGGAGGTTGATTTTTTGCCTAGCGAAGTCTTAACCATTTTTCCATTTACAGTCGCTCAATTTTTTTCCTATATTTTCATAGCGCAATGTGCATCTAAATTAAGTTTTCAGGGGAGTGACCCCTTCAATGTTTTGAATTTATCATTGAGAGACTTATTTTTTTCTCCTGTTTCAATTTTTATTTTTTTAATTTTTCAGACTTTAATATTCAGTTATTTCGCAATTGAAATTTCACTGTATTACCGCATGCCTGATTTGTCTACTTTTTTAGGTCATGCCCCATTTTCTTTTCTTGTATTGGTCTGGGTTTGTGGTCAGCCAATAGAAAAAGATACTAAATCATGGATAGAAAATTAAAATGTATTCAAATATTAAAGCTATAAATCATAGTGTTATCAAACCCATCTTTTGGGCGGTCTTGATGGCTGGTCTAAATGGGTGTGTTGTTGGGCCAGATTTTAAAAGACCAGAGCCACCGATGAGTAATTCATTCACCAGGGAGAAAGTGGATTTAGGTGCTAAGCAGAACTCGCTCATTGGTGCAGACTGGTGGAAACACTACGAGAGCCCACAGCTCGATAGGCTGGTAGAACTTGCTTTAAAGCACAACGCAAATATTGAGGCGGCCTCTGCCAATCTGAGAGTCGCACAGCAAAATACGATTGCTCAACAAGGGTACTATTTTCCAACTATCACGGCTGGTACTTCAAGAACTATTATGAACCCAGGGGGGTTCAATGGAGCGCCCTCTAACATTGCACAACTAGGTGCAGGTGCGCCCACCTACTCAGTTAATAGCGCTGGCCTGAGTGTTGGGTTTGTTCCCGATATATTCGGCGCAAACAAACGTGCAGTTGAATCTTTGAAGGCGCAAGAAAATATTACTAAATATCAACTGGCCGCTCTTCAAATTACAGTGGTGACTACGTTAATTCAAACAGTCGCCCAAGAAACTACCTTGCGAGAAGAGCTTCGTTTGGCATTGAGCGCTGAGCGATCTGCATTTAAGCAATTAGAACACGTTCGAAAAATGACGACGATAGGCTACAACAGCGGTGTCGATTTGGCTGCTCAGGAGTCTGCCTATAGCGTCGTCGCATCCCAAGTTCCAGTTATTCGTAAGCTACATGATCAATCAATAGATATGCTTAATGTGTTGTGCGGTGAATTACCTAGCTCTATGTTAAGTATTCCCAGTATTGATGAGATAAAAATACCTAATGCATTACCAATTGCTATACCTAGTGGATGGATTGAAGGACGACCAGACGTTAAAGCCGCAGAGGAGATGGTTCGCTCAAACAATGCTCAAATTGGGGTTGCTATCGCTGCCATGATTCCACAGATTTCCATAAGTGGCTTTACGGGAGCTACGGCGGGAGCCTTCTCCTCTTTAAAAGATTCATTTAATAGAAACTGGTCCGAAACAATAAGTGCCAATCAAACTGTTTTTGCTGGGGGTACATTACTAGCTCGAAAGAGGGCTGCTGAGGCCAATTTAGATTATTCCCTAGGCCAATACAAGTCCGTGGTTCTGACGGCATTTCAAAATGTGGCAGATACACTTTATGCACTTGACCAAGACAAACAAAGTTGGGAGATTGCCAAGCGCAATGCTGAGGCTAACAAAAAATTGTATCAATTTACTCAAACCCAATACGACAAAGGGTACGCCTCAGAGCCAGCTTTATTAAGTGCACAGCAAGCCTATCTAGCTTCTGATATCTCCAGAATACAAGCTTATGCTCTGTATCTCGGGGATACGGCTGCGTTGTATCAGTCTTTGGGGGGCGGTTGGTCCGGGGCAGGTAAAAATTAATATCTGACTTTTTTCTTCAGCAAGTAGCTCAGCGCTTAGGTGAGGTTGCTAAATTTACTGCTGGGTCATTAGAAGATTTGCATCAAATGGCTTGATAAATTGAAGGCATGAATCGTCTTTTGAATTTAGCCAGTTACCATAATTATCTTCCTCCAAAATTGCGACCATCCTTTTTTCTTCATCTGGCTTATGAAATTGGCTCATCAAGCTGTGATTATCGGCATTCATAGTTAACATACTGAAGCTTCTAATTACTTCACCACTGGGGGATCTCCAGCCAGTCCAAATCCCAGCAATTCCTAGCGGCTTTAAATCAGCCCTAAAAATCCTTGTACTTATGGCCTTACCAGTTCGCCAATCAGGCTCATATATAGCTTCTGCAGGCACAATACATAGCCTTTTGAGGCGCCAAGCATCTTTGAAAGCAGGTTTTTCAGCAACTGTTTCAAGCCTGGCGTTGTAGGTATGTCTGGCAATTTTTGTGTCTTTGGACCAGTGAGGTATGAGTCCGAAGCTACCAGAAAGGGATTCAATTGATTGTCTACCGTTGTCTTGGGTACTTGTTGGAGCAATATTCCTGATAAAGGTTGTTGAGTAGGTTGGCCAGACGTCAAAGTTTACTTTTTCAGGAGTTTGGACATTGAAAAATAATTTAAGACGCTTCGGCTCTTTAACGCTTTCAAAGTGCGCGCACATATGTCGTATTTACTGCAGGGTTTTCCAAATATCTCGCTCAAGTTGGGTCGTTTTTGAGGGATTATTGATCTGTTCCTCAAGCAAATGAGCATGTTCACTTAATGCCAATCTTCGAAGTATATTAACCTCTTTGCGGTACTCTTCTAGAGTTAATTCAATAGACACCTCGCCGATGGAAATTCCATCAGAAATATGCTCTTCCTTATCAAGGTCGATGCGGTTGATAATCTCTTGAATAACGTCTTTAGGGAGATGAAGGCGCTCGGCTTCTAGTTCTAAATTTTCTCTGTCCTCAGCGGTAAATTTGTCACTTGTTACGAGTTTTCTAACATCATCTTCGAATGTCTTTCTATCTAGTCGCAACTGATCAGTAAAGGAGGAGGCCATTAGACCGGCTGGAATAGCAAAAATTCCGATACCCACAAAGCTTACTATTACCGTCATAAGTCTTCCTAGTGGGGTAATCGGTGTAATATCCCCGTAGCCAACACTGGCTAATGTGATGACTGCCCAGTACATAGAAGCTGGAATACTCTCAAACTTATCTGGCTGTGTGTCATGTTCAAACATATAACCAAGGCTTGCAGTCAAAATAATCATCAAAATCATCATGAAAGCAGCTGCCATCAAAACATACTTCTCACGCTGCACAGCTTTCAGTAGGGTATTTAGTGTTCCCGTGTAGCGCGTGAGTTTGAGCAGTCTTGTCAGTCTGAAGATTCTTAAAAACCTTAAATCAATCGATTTATTAACGATAAGGGATATGTAAAACGGTGAAATTGCAAGTAAGTCAATCAACGCACTTGGAGAAAAAATATAGAGCATCCTGCCTCTTATCGGCTTACTATAGCTTTGTATTTCGCAACAGCTGTATACCCGCAGCACATATTCGATTGAGAAAATGGTAACAGTTAAGATGTCTAACGTTTTAAATTCGGTTGACCAAACCGAGTTTACCTCTTGAACCGTCTCTAGAATAATACAAATTACTGAGGTCAACACTGCCAAAATGACCACATAGTCAATGTACTTGTTTACCTCGTAAGAATGAGGGGTGGGATTAAGGAGGGCGAATATATTTTGTCTAAGGCTTTTATTTTTATTTTTTGAAACGAATTTGCCAATGTTATTTAATACATTTAAGAGGGGTTGTATAAATTTTGCTATGTTCACCATAAATTCACTTAAAAAATTTGTTAGAAAGCGATCAATTTTTATTGGTACAGAAGTTCATTTTGAAACGATACTTTTGAACTCTTCTTTGATAACAGCAGCACCAGATTCCAATACATCGATAGGGGGACTTGGCGAGGGTATATTCGAGGTTGCCTCGGTGCGAGTGTGAGCTGCAGGGGCGTCTGGAATAACTGGTTTTGATTCGGTAAAGGAATCTGTTTGCTGTATAGTCTCAGGTGCTACTTGATCATTAGAATGTAAAACGCTCAGAGCCTTTTCTTTGCGCACTTTAGCAGCTTTAGCTATAGCTTCTAATTTGTCATGCGCCCCTTTTAGGTGATCTATAGAATTCTTTAGTAATTCAACTTCCCTTAGCTGGCGTTCTGAGTCTGAATTATCCATTCTAGGGCTCACTTTCTAAGTTTAATTTAAATTTCATTTTACAAGACTTTTCTGCACCATTTCTAACACGCGTCAGCAGGAGGATTCAACAGGAGGACGCAATTGAAATAGTTGACGCTCTCCTTTAGTTAGGAGGCATCTTCTAACGATCTTATAGATATCTTGATCAAATTGAGCCGTACCTGTGTTCAATAGTTCATGCACTTCTTCATCAGTTCGCGCGCTACCCAAATAGCACCATTTGTCAAAGACATGACAAACATCCCCTTCTTTAATTGCAATCGGATTTTCATAAGGCCATTTAGAGATTTTTAAATGCTGCAAGGCGGTGGTTAGCTTTAGATTATGCGAATTTTGATTGCCTTTGCCAACACAATCGCCTGCACATCTTTTGAGTTGATATGCAAAGCAAGGTTGTCCTACTTTTACGCTCTCTAATCCCAATATGGCGTCACATAGTGAATTTTTTTCAGCCAAGTCTTTTAGGGAGTTGGTCGCCTCTCGTTTACTTTTGAAAAGACCAAATAAATTGTCTTGAAAGCCTGGCGCTAAGTCATTTTTGGATATTAAGTTAGGGGATAAATATCCACTGGGTCCCAGATTTAATTGCCAAGCAAATAAAGATGATGTTTTTCTAAGGCGAATGTTGAGCAGAGGGAGTCTTTTCTTTATTAAATCAGACTCAAGGAGTAAAGCACCCAACTCGCCACTGGTCTCAATCCAATCAATATGCCTAATTTGCATCGAGAGTTTTGCCTCTTTTCTGTTGGTGATAGCGCTTTGAAAGTGGCTGAGTACGCGAGTTTTTATCGTTTTAGATTTTCCAATGTATAAACATTCATTGTTTTCACCATAAAAAATGTAGACACCTGGACTATCCGGGATGGAGTTAATGAGTTGTGCATCAATGTGAGGGGGGAGGGTAGGTCGACCTAAAATAGCCTGTGCTGCTTCAATTACTCTTTGAGTACCAAATTTTTGCTCACAATGCTGCCAAAATTGAAGCAATGTTAAGGCGTCTCCCATCGCTCTATGTCTTGAGGCGTTAATGAGGCCACACCGCTTAATGATTGAATCTAAATTATGTTTTTTCTCTAAGGGAAAGAGCAGTCTTGATAATTTAACGGTGCAAACCACCTTTGGCCTAAATTCCAGCCCAACTTGATGAAACGCCGATTTTAGAAATCCGTAGTCAAACCTTGCGTTATGAGCTATGAATATTTTTTGACTAAGTTGCTTGTGTAATTCTGGCGCAATATCTGCAAATAAAGGCTTGTCATGCAACATCTCAGGAGTGATCCCAGTCAGTGTTTGGATAAACACAGGGAGGTAAGTTTGTGGTTTGACTAAAGTCTCATAGTACTCAATTTCTCCGCTCTTTAGCGTCACAACCGCAACTTCTGTGATTTGATCTCTATCGAAATTGGAGCCCGTTGTCTCTATGTCTACAAAAGCTAGGGGGAGCACTTTAATTAAGGATTGTTAATCTGGTGATGTTTTTTTAAGTTTATTTAAAAAATCATCTTGATATTTGATATGAATGTAGAAACTAATCTACCTTTTCGTTGATGATAGCCCATCTCTCATGGTCACGCCACTCACCGTTTATTTTAAGAAATTTAGGACTGTAGCCCTCATAAAGAAGACCAACAGACTTGGCAAGACCTTTGGAACTCATGTTATTGGGCTGTATGTTGGCTTCTAGGCGGTGGAGCTTTATTTTTTGAAAAGCTTTTGTAATTGTCAATTGAATTGCCTCCTTCATGTAGCCTTGTCCTCTGTATCCATCAAAAGCATAGTAAATTAGATAGCCACATTTAAAAATACCCATAAAAATATCTCTGATTTCAACAACTCCAATAAGCGCATCATCGCTTAGCCGACGCACTAGGTATGCTTTATCCGAGCTAGTGGAGACTTCCTTAATGAACTTCACAAATGATTTGCGGGTCTTTGGGATCTCAATCCAGGGCTCAATGGCCTTAAGGCTGGATTGAACAGCTTTTAGGTACTCCTTTTCATGGACAGATTTGAGTTTAACTAGATATATTTTTGAGTTCATGGACATTGATATTACTCTTTCTTAGCCTAAGGCGTTTTGTGATAACTCCAAATATTCATGAAAGTAGAGTTTTTTAGGGCAAAACGGAACTCATACCATCAGCTTAATCATGTTGATTGATATATATCTGGATATGCAAATATCTCATCCTAGAGGAAAATTTTTTCGACTTGATTTCTTAAGGGTTATCCTTAGGAGTTGAACGATCTAGAGTAATTGTCGGTTTGATTGCATCGTAGGGGCTGTATTTTTATCTGTATTGTTTAAATCAGGGATTGCTATTCCTTGACATCTAGTTGCTGGTGAATTGGGATACTTAAAATTAAATGAACATAGTTGTTTTAAGCAATTGATTTCAATGAATTTTCTACGTTCATGAGAGCTGAAACCGGAGCAGGTATTTAGTACAACTCACGATTTTTAATTTTGAAACACACTTGCTAAAAAGTTTAATCAGTATTGCATTTTGATAACGATTAATTCTTGCAGCTTGTTATTTCAATTTACTAAGCAAAGTGCGATTTATTCAGGTGTTGTTTTTCTTAAAATAAACTCTTGATTTTTTTTGTGTTTCACTTAATAATTTGTTACACTTCAAAAATTGGATAAGCAGTCTTTGACTATAAAAATAAATAATCGTCAAAGCGCGTCGACAAGTTGATGGAATTTAATTTTTTTTGATTTAGTTTTCATCCACTTTTTGATAAGCTAATTTTGTTTTAAAGGCAGAAAACATTGATCTTTTTAGTTGTTAGGGTATTGCGTGCTGTTTGATCACTGCGCAGAATGTAGACGTTGTTGCCATACCGAGCAGGGACAAGCTCCCCTTGAAATAACTCTAACAGCCTCTGAATCCAAGCGACTGGGTGAATTTTGCTTAGATGGCAATTGCCAATATCTAGGCAATTCTGGTTGCACTTTAGGCGAGCAAAAGCCTTTCAGCTGCTCACTTTATCCTCTCTCATACAACCCCAAATCCCGCAGTTTCTCGTTTGATACAGAGTGCCCATTGATGGATACTTACTTTGGTCAGCTGAGCACTCCTGGCAGCGATGCTTCTGAGCATTTAGCTCGAATGACAAATAAGGTAGAAAAGTTGGAAAAGCAAGATCCAAATTTTCTTCAAACCAATTACGAAATAGACGTTGATTATTTTGACCTTAAAAAATTGCCCACAAAACCTCTCAATAGGAGTTTCCAAAAATGAGTGAAGTTTTATCCTCTGTAAACGTTTCAACCAAGCCGAGCATAAGCGGCTCTACGGACTCCACCTGCCAACCTAGCATATCATCCATGGAGACTAGCAGTGAGGCAATTGCCAAAGAGACAGTTACCAAAGTTAAGCGCATCAAGCCAGCATTAAGGGTAAAAGAGGTAGGTAATCAGAGTTGGACATCCAAAAATTTGGTTGTCAAGAGCGATCACAACAACATACGCTACTACACGACCCGTTGGGATGCTCTTTGTCCTTATATTGAAGTTACCGAAGAAATGCTAGATATGGCTCCCAAGCCATTTGTTGTTTATGCAATACCTCCAGATAGTCCATTTGGTGTACCTATCAACGATAAGTACGGTTTAGTTAATGTGGCCGATGAGGGCTTTTGGGCCGACGAGCGCAGAATTCGCAAGTTTAAAGATCTGGACAAGCTTTACCGTACTTTTGAGTACTCTGAGGAGGTCATACCAGGGTATGAACTCTCTGTCTCCGACATCTTTGAGATGGGTGGGGAGCATTTCGCAAATTACTGTATTGATGACCGAGAGGTCGAGGGTTTCATCGACTACATTCGCAAATTAGACGTTTTGGTCCTCAAAGTGCATGACAGCAATGGAGAATTGGTGCTGACTGACGTATCTATCTTATTGCCTGAGTACAACCAGGTTTACGGAAGCTTTTGCCAATGGAACAGAGAGTTTAAAAATAAGTCACCAGGTATCTATGCTTGTTTATTAGCCAGCCGTTGGGCTGCCAAGAATGGATACAAGTTCTATAACTTAGGACCCGTTGATGATTACGGCTACAAATCACTTTTCGTGACCGAGTTTGAACCCATATACGCCTTGGCGATTACTGACATGGACCATCCCTTGGTGCTGGATCCAACTTCACCCATTAATATTGACTTCAAGCCCCACGAGCTGAACCAGATTTATAGAACTTTGCCTGAGAAAAAATACGCCAACGGTGCGAGTTAAATAACTTCATATAGACTTCAAACTAATTTGCCCCTTAATTGGGGCAAATTAATTTAGAAAGTGTGCTTTTCACCAAAATTAATGTCGTAGTCCATCACCAGTTCCTCACCTGTTTTAATGGCACGCAAAGTAATTAGCTTTTCGTTTTTCTTGAACTCAACGTTCGGTTTTTTGGAGTGGTTCAAATAAAGAGCCATATCCATTGAATTTAATCCAATTGAGGGTACAAGAAACTTATCTTTGTCAAAGTAGCAAAAGATTTTCATTTGTTTTTTTACGCTTGCAGGAACGCTCTTCAGTTCTTTATGGCTTATTGATACGTCCTTGAACTTTAATTTGCTCTTCAATGGGTTTACACCCTTGGGAATAGGCTTGATGGCAAATACTCCAATACCGTGAACCTTGGAGACCCCTAAGCGGCAAAATACCTCTTTGTTGAGATGTTCTAAGAGTTTCTTTTTGAGTTCTGACATAACTAAATTCCAATAAAAAGTTAATCCATTATCTTGGCTACTTGGACATCCAAGAAGAAGGTTATTGTAAACAAGGTCCTGCCCTAAAAGTCATAATTTACATATCCAACCCAAATAACTCCCGCCAACCATGGTGGTCTGATTGATCAAGGTTGAGCACCCAAAAGAGGCATCCCAAGTTGGGAATGACAGGAAATATGCGGATCCAAGAAAGGAGTTACTGTCATGGGTGGCGGACACTTTTGTTGACTTGGAGGCGCCAATATAGATGGGTTCAGATAGCCCTCTCCCAGTCGTCTAGAGGTTTGAACTAAAAAAGATTTACCTATAAGTTGAGAACGGTGGGAGGTAAACTACCTGCGGGTTTAACAACTCCAGTGTTAGGATATCGGTACCAAAAAAACTGGAAATATCGATGAGCAATAGAGATTTAGATCATCTAAGGGTCAAGCACAAAGAGGAGTTGATCCTCTCAGACTATGACTCTCAAGCGCCCAAAAATGATGCATCAGAGGACGAGAAAATGATGCTCAATATCCAAAAACTTGGCGATAAACTTGATAAGCTACAAACGCTTTTATATTCAGGCAAACAAAAAGGACTCCTTTTGGTGTTGCAGGGAATGGACACGGCAGGCAAGGACGGCTCCATTCGCAGGGTTTTCAGCCACATCAGCCCATTGGGTGTGAGGGCAGAAGCTTTTGGACCTCCCAGCGCCTTAGAGCTCGAACACGACTTTCTTTGGCGGATTCATTCCAAAACCCCTTCACTTGGAGAAATTGTTGTATTTAACCGAAGTCACTATGAGGATGTTTTGGTGACAAGGGTAAGAGGCATGGTAACTAGGGAAATTTGTGAACAAAGATACCAAGATATCGTTGCTTTCGAGACCTTGTTAGAAAGGCAAGGGATTAAGGTGTTGAAGTGTTTTCTAAATATCTCTAAAAATGAACAAAAGAGAAGATTAAAGGAAAGACTAGATGATCCTCACAAACGTTGGAAACTCCAGCCATCAGATTTTGAGGATCGTAAATTGTGGGACCAATTTCAACAAGCCTATCAAGACGCTATTAAAGAGACCTCTACTGCTGATGCACCTTGGTACATCATTCCAGCCGATTCGAAGCACTATAGAGATTTTTGTCTTGCCAGTTTATTGGTTCAAACATTGGAGCAAATGAATTTAGAGGTGCCAAAAGCGAGATATGACTTCTCCAAGATAGAGCTTGATTAGCTTGATTAGGAAAGTTTAGGGAGTAAGAGAATACGAATATCCTCTCGTATCGTCTGTTGATTCAGTGTCAAGGGAGAAATAAACTTCCCTTAAATTAACCTCTCTGTAATTAACATATTGTGATTTTTCAGGGGACCCGATACTGATCTTGAGATTACTAAAGAGGTATTGATTTAAAGACTTAAGAAATGCATCAAAACTCTTAATTTCTGGGTGCTCCCTAGTGGGTTGGAGTGACCATGTCATAGGCTGAATTTTCTCGGGTAAGAGTAAAACATCAAAGGACTTGTTTTGATGAAGTTCACCGTATTGCTCAATATCGTAAAAAACTTTTCCTGCCCATTGAGCGGATTCTTGCTCATGAGCCTGCACCTGGGTTCCAATAAGAGGAGCTAAAGTTAATTTTTTAGGGTAAATTTTAATGTATGACATTTTAGCTATCGCTCTTGCAGTCTCTTGGGCTTAAAGCCCAAATCTTGAGATTCGTATTTTAAAGTTTTGCTTTGGTTTTGGAATTGGCGCAAATGGAATTGCATTTAAACAAACAGGCTCCACTTTTGCGACAAGGGCTAGCAGTCTAATTTTGGGTTATTTTTTCTAATTCTTTTGCGATGACTTGAAAACCCCGCCAAGTAGCCTCCGATCCAAGGGCTATGGCCTTGACACCGCGACTACTTAGAGCGTGAGAATAACACCTTTGAAGAGCCGGAGCGCCTACGATGATGACCTCCTCTTTTTTCTTAAACTGCTGAGTTTGAAGCTCATACCCGATCAGAAGGCCAGATAATTTATTGAGAAGTTGAGCTGCTGTTTGCTCCTCAAATAAAGCTAAGGTCCGTATACCAAAAACATCATGTAAAAGGTTAGGTTTATAGGTGGTTTTTACTTTACCAGAGCTCTTTAGATCCGATGTTTTAGAGGTTTTACTCTTTTGAGATGCCAAGCTTAACTCTAAACCCTCATTGAAAGCGGCTTCATCGAATTCAGTTTCCTCAAGTAGTGAGGGTAGGGTTTTACTCAAAATGGAGTGTTCTCTGAGAATGGAGAAAAACTCTCCGGTCATGAACGTTGAAAAACTCTCGAATCTGCCTTCTTTTACATCCACCCATTTACTATGGGTGCCGGGTAAGACAAGACGAGCATTTTGATTTCCAAGCAATGATAGTGCACCAATGACCTGGACTTCCTCGCCTCTGATCACGTCTGGCGCGTGTTCGAGTCTGATGCTTAGGCCGGGAACAATTGCAATTTTGTTGGGGTTGATCCAGTGCAATTGATGGGCTAATTGCTTGGGGGTTACTGGACAAGGACAATAGGGGGCGAGCTGCCAACCTTGAGCGCTACCGGCCATGCCGCTGATGAGAATGAGTACATCCTCGTTGTCCAGCCACTTAGCGCAAATTTGGCTGAGTACACTTGGAAACTCGCCGGGTGGGACACTCATTATCCCTTGCTCACTGCTTCTCTCCTCTACGACTTGCTCATTTGTTATGAAAGCCGCTCGCAAGGAAGTTGTTCCCCAGTCAACTGCAATTAAGGGGCGGCTTAACGAAAGATTTCTCGAAAAGTTAGAATTTAAAGAGTTTTCCATAATGATGCGGTTATAAACCCAAAAAGATGGGCAAAAGGGCCAACAATAATAAGCCTAATTTTCGCATCTTTTGCAATGCAGAATAGACAATCTGTAGGAGGTATTTTTTCGAGTGCTCACATTAACGTAATCCTTAGTCTGAGCTCTAAGACTTAGAGTGTAGGATGGAGGGTCGAATTAATTTATAGTGAGATTATGAAATGAAATTATTGATTACTGGTGGTGCTGGATTTGTGGGATCTCGTTTAGCAACTCGTATTTTGAAGGACGGGGAACTCAATGGCCAAAAGATTGATAAATTGGTGATCTCTGATCAGTTTGCACCCCCTAGTTCGTTGTTGAATGACCCAAGGGTTGAGTGTCGTACTTCCCCCTTGTTGGCTCAGTGTCAGTCATTACACGAGGATAGATTTGACGGTGTATTTCATTTGGCGTCTGCAGTTTCTGGCGAGTGTGAGGAGGATTTTGATTTAGGTTTAAGATCAAACCTAGATACTACTCGTGCATTGTTAGATGCACTCAGGAAAGCAGGCAACGCCCCTCGATTGGTTTTTTCAAGCTCAGTTGCTGTTTTTGGTCCCGACCCCGCTCACCCTATGCCCGACATCGTAACGGACGATACCTTACCCATGCCCCAGACTTCTTACGGGACCCATAAACTCATGTGCGAGCATTTAATTGCAGACTACACGCGTAAGGGCTTTATAGACGGCAGAAGTGCAAGACTGATGACGGTAACAGTTCGTCCCGGTCGACCCAATGGAGCCGCCTCTTCATTCTTTAGCGGCATTATTCGTGAGCCCTTAAACGGAGAAACCGCAATTTGTCCAGTTCTAGATTCTGTCTCACATCCGGTATCAACTCCCTCACTGACCATACAAGGGCTAAAGGCAGTATATGAAGCAAGTCGAGTAAGTTTTTTGGGGCGTAGCGGTATGAATTTACCAGCCCTTAATGTGACTGTCAAAGAGATGCTCCAGGCCTTGGAAAATGTGGCTGGAAAGAGTGTTCGTTCACTGGTTAAATTCGAGCTGAATGAGCGTATCGCATCCATTGTTTCAAATTGGCCTAAGGGTACGAACTCAACTAGAGCTGTCCGCCTTGGTCTTCATAGCCCTAAGAACTTTGAAAGCGTGATTGAAGAATACATAGCAGATCAAAAAAGTAATTAATTCGCTGCTCTTTAGTTCATTCCCTTACTGGACTAAAGAGCGGTTTGTAAATAATTCTAAAATTTACAGTTAATGGTTGTCTCTTGGAACAAAGGCGCCCCTCTTCCCCTTGAGGAAATCAAGGTCAACGCCTTCATCGGCCTGAAGTACATGGTCGATGTAGAGTTTCCAGTAGCCCGAGTCTAGTTTAGGAACTGGTGGCGTCCACTTTGATTTGCGACTAGCCAGTTCTTCATCACTCACATGCAGATGAAGACTTCTGGCCGGAACGTTGAGCTCAATGAGATCGCCATTTTGAACAAGTGCCAATGGCCCCCCCGCCGCTGCCTCGGGAGCAGTGTGCAGGATCACCGTGCCGTAAGCTGTTCCACTCATTCGGGCATCACTGATTCGTACCATATCTGTGATGCCTTTTCTTAAAATCTTTGGTGGTAAGGGCATGTTACCAACCTCTGCCATACCGGGGTAGCCTTTGGGGCCACAGTTTTTGAGCACGAGTATGCAGTTCTCGTCTACTTCTAAATTTTCGTCATCAATTCTCTTGTGAAAATCCTCTATGTCCTCAAACACCACTGCCTTACCTTTGTGGACCATTAGCGATTCAGTGGCAGCGCTGGGCTTTATAACCGCCCCCCTAGGTGCAAGGTTACCCGTTAACACTGCAATCCCCGCCTTTTCCTTAAATGGAGCTTCAAAGGGTTTGATTACGCGGGGATCATAATTTACTGCGTTTGCGATGTTCTCAGAAACCGATTTTCCAGAAACTGTGATGATATCTTTGTGAAGTAAATGTTCAATCTCCTTCATCACAACAGGCAGCCCACCTGCATAACAAAAGTCCTCCATCAAATGCTCACCTGAGGGCTGTAGATTTACCAAGCAAGGCAACTCACTGGCTAGTTTGTCAAAATCTTCTAGCTTTAATGGAACTCCAATTCGACCTGCAATTGCAGTTAAGTGAATCACCGCATTTGTAGATCCACCAATTGCTGCCAGGGTTCTGATTGCATTTTCAAACGCCTCTCTGGTCAACACTTTAGATAGGATCTGGTCTTGGTGCACCATATCTACGATTCTTCTACCGGACATACGAGCCAATACGTTTCTTCTTCCGTCTACGGCCGGGTAGGCCGCATTTCCAGGCAACCCTACGCCTAAAGCCTCAACCATGCTAGCCATTGTGGAGGCAGTACCCATGGTCATGCAACTACCGTGACTTCTGTGCATGCAGCTCTCAGCCTCAAAAAACTCTTCTAATTTCAATGTTCCCGCACGCACTTGCTCACTCATGCTCCAAAGACCTGTGCCTGAACCTAGTTCTTGCCCCCTCCATTTGCCGTTGAGCATGGGGCCTCCGCTCACTCCAATGGTTGGTAGGTCACAACTCGCTGCCCCCATTAAAAGGGAGGGGGTTGTTTTATCGCAACCCATCAGCAAAACAACGCCGTCTATTGGATTGCCGCGGATGCTTTCTTCAACATCCATACTCGCTAAATTTCTGTAAAGCATCGCTGTCGGTCTAAGTAACACTTCACCAAGTGACATAACCGGGAATTCAAGGGGAAATCCACCTGCTTCATACACACCTATTTTGACTTGTTCGGCGATGGTTCTGAAGTGAGAATTGCAGGGATTTAATTCGCTAAAGGTATTGCAAATCCCGATGACGGGTCTGCCATCAAATTGATCGTGGGGAATACCTTTGCCTTTGAGCCAACTACGGTAAGCAAAGCCGTCTCTGTCTTGTCTGCCAAACCATTGTTGACTACGAAGATCTTTTGGGTTTTTTTTGGGTGTTGAACTCATAAATATTGATCTGCTAGATGCGTGAAAAAATTGTGACAAGAAAAATGTAACTAAAAGACTTTGTTGGTCGTATAGAAAGAAATTGCAGGCTTTAAGATCTTGATAGCTTATCTATTGATAAATAACATCAAAAATAGATCATAAAACCGTCGATCCTAGGGAATAAAGGGATGTAAAAAATTAACAACCTACATATACTAGCGCATGAATTAATGTAGTGTTATCAGGAAAAACCAGGCGAAAGATAAAAATGGATCCCATAGAGATTTTAAGAGTTTCAAACTTACCCCCCTTTTTGGTGGACGATTTGCATAAGGCTTACCTTATGCATGACAACAATCACATTACAGATCCTGATGTACTCAAAAGAGTTGTTGCAATTGTGGGTGGTGGTGAGTCTAAAGTGGACCGCAAGTTGCTGTCAATTTTGCCAAATGTGAAAATGATTTCAGTATTTGGCGTTGGATATGATGGAGTTGATGTCGCTGCGGCGGTGGAAAAGGGGATCACAGTTTCTCATACACCAGGTGTTTTGAACGATGACGTTGCAGACCTAGCGATGGGTTTATTACTCAGCGTTGCAAGACAGATCCCACGTGCTGATCAATTTGTCCGTGCTGGGGACTGGGTTGATGGCCCTTTTAATTTGACCAAGAAATTAACAGGTGCACGCTTAGGTATCGTTGGGCTGGGGAGGATCGGTCTTGCCATAGCCAAGAGAGCTTCTGCTTTTGATATGAAAATATCTTACACCGCTCGCTCCAAAAAAGCCGAACTACCCTTCCCCTATTACCCAAGCGCTAAAGCATTGGCTGCAGAGGTAGACTTTTTGTTGGCAATCACTCCGGGGGGGGATTCAACTCGCGGAATGATTAATCAAGAGGTCTTTGAAGCTTTAGGCCCCAAGGGGTTCTTTATCAATGTTGCGCGGGGCTCAGTTGTAGACCAGCCGGCCATGATCAAGGCGCTTGAAAATAAGGTTATTGCCGGTGCTGGTTTAGATGTTTATTACGATGAGCCAAGAATTTCACCAGAGTTGCGTCATTTGCCAAACGTTGTATTGACCCCTCATATGGCCAGTGGGACTTTTGAGACCCGCCGTGCAATGGCAGATTTAGCACTAGCAAATTTAGCCGCTTATTTTGCTGGAACACCGATTCCTGCACTGGTCCCTGAATGCCAAGCCTTGTAATTAGAGTAGAAAATAATTTGAAAAAGGAGATGAAAATGAAAATGAAAATGAAAAATTTAATAGCCACCTCGATTTTCGCGGCCGGCTTGTTAGCTACTGGGACTGTCTTGGCGGAAGAAAAAATCAATGTGTGGTGGGTTAAGGGCTTTTACAAATCTGAGGATGACGCTTTGTTTGCGGCCATCAAGAAATTTGAAGAAAAACACAAAAACATAAAAGTTGAATTGTCTCAGTATTCAATTCAAGACATGATCCCCAAGACAGTTGCAGCGCTTGACTCTGGCAACCCCCCTGACGTAGCCTATGCTGATCCTTATGATTTTCAAGTTACTGGTTACTGGGCTTATGAGGGCAAGTTGGAGGATATCAGTAGCGTGATCAATCCAATCCGCTCACGCTTTGCTCCCAACACGGTTGAAACAACTTTTCTATTAAATAACAAAGAAAATAAACGTGCTTACTATGCATTCCCGTTGAAGCAACAAACTATGCATATCGAGTATTGGATCGATATGTTGGCTGATGCTGGGTTCAAAGAGTCAGATGTTCCAACAAACTGGAAAGACTATTGGAGTTTTTGGTGTGATAAAGCTCAACCCGCTTATCGTCAAAAGGTAGGTACACGTGTATTTGGTATTGGACAGCCAATGGGAGTTGACGGTACAGACTCATTCTTTTCGTTTTTGACCTATATGGATGCCTACAACGTCAAGTTAGTCAGCGAGTCAGGAAAGTTATTGGTTGATGACCCAGACGTTCGTAAAGGCCTTATTTCGGCTTTGACTGACTATACTGCCATTTACACAAAGGGCTGTACACCTCCCTCATCCACAAGCTGGAAAGATCCTGACAACAATGTTGCGTTTCACAACAAAACGACCATCATGACACACAACGCAACGATTTCGATCGCTGCAAAATGGATGGATGACATGAACAACGCTGCATTAACAGATGCACAACGAGCAATTGCAAAGAAAAACTACACTGAGAATATTCGCACTGCGGGTTGGCCCTTGAAGCCAGACGGATCAAAGATGCAGTACCGTACAGCTGTTAAAACAGGGGTTATTTTTAAAGATGCTAAAAACAAAGCTGCAGCTAAAGAATTTGTGAGCTTCTTGTTGCAAGAGGAGAATTTAACTCCCTATGTTGAAGGCTCATTAGGAAGATGGTTCCCAGTAACGACCGAAGGTCAGAAGAGAAAGTTTTGGCAAGAGGACGCACACAGAAGGTCCGTATTTAATCAGTACGCTGCAGGGACAACAACGTTTGAATTTACAAAGAACTTTCACTTTACCCAAATTAACAATGAAAATGTTTGGGCAAAAGCAATGAACCGAGTAATTAACGAGAAAGTTCCCGTTGACAAAGCAGTTGATGAGATGATTGATCGTATCAAAACAGTTGCCAAGTAAAACTAAGCTAATTTAACTTAGAAACTGTGATCTTTTGGAGATGAGTGCTGATTCATATCGCACTCATTTTCCTTATTTAAGGCTTGAAAGTAACAAATAATTGTGAATACAACAAATACTATCTCACAAGCTATCAGTGATAGGCCCGTTTCTGCCAAAAGCACAACCACACAGTGGGAGTTTTGGGGCAGGGTCATGGTCGTGCCTTATTTGCTTATCTTCTTTATTTTTGTTGTCTACCCGGTCGGTTACGGCCTATGGCTTGCGAGACACCCAGATAGCTATGAGAGACTCTTTGCAGACCCTATTTTTTATAGAACTGTCATCAACACTTTGGTATTTTTAGTTGTTGGTATTAATATAAAAATGGTCATTGCTTTAATGCTCTCAGGCTTCTTTGTTCAAAAGAGGTGGTGGATTAGTATTGTTTCAATGATCTTCATATTGCCTTGGGCGCTACCTTCCATTCCAACCATCCTCTCCGTGCGCTTTATGTTGAATCCGGAGTGGGGGATCATCAATACTCAAATATTTCAGTTAACGGGTGCCGATGGTCCAAATTGGCTCAACGACCCTGTGCTTGCCCTTTGTCTTGCAATGGTTATGCATATTTGGAAATCTTTGCCATTTTGGACCCTCATCCTAGTGGCCGCTCGGCTCTCTATACCAGGTGAGCAATATGAGGCGGCTTCTGTTGATGGAGCAACCAATTGGCAAAAGTTTAGATTTATTACATGGCCCTCCATGAAAACAATCTATCTCACTTCAACCATACTTTCCATGATTTGGACTTTGGGTGACTTTAACAGTGTGTACTTGCTAACTGGAGGTGGCCCCGCTGATATGACCCACGTATTGGCCACTCTTGGTATTCGTTATCTTAGGCTTGACCAAGTAGATTTGGCTATGGCATCCATTGTTGTTGCAATGCCTTTTGTGTTGCCGCTCGTATTTTTCATGATGAAAAGACTCTCTAAATAACCTAAGCTGGCATGAAAAAATTCAATCTAAAAAATATAGCTAACGAGGCAAAACTGCTATTAATAGGCATACCTTTGCTTATCTGGACTTTAATTCCCGTTTATCATTTGTTCTTATTTTCTATTTCAACTAAGGATTCTGCTACCTCAGGTCACTTGTGGCCCGTTCACCCAACGCTTCAAAATTTTGAATTTGTATTGATGCAAAAGCATTTCTATCTGAATTATTTTTGGATTCAGATGTGGAACTCTTTATTCATTGCTTTGATGGTTGGATTTTTTACACTGCTGATCTCTACGTTTGCTGCTTTTGCAATTTCAAGACTTAAAGTGAGGGGCGGGCGCACAGTATTGAATTTGGCTTTATTCACTTACTTTATTCCTGCCGCATTCTTGGCAGTCCCAATGTACAAGACAATGGGGCAATACGGCTTGCTGAATAACCAGTTGTCCCTGATTTTGGCGATGATAACGATTGCTTCTCCTTATTCAATTTGGGTCTTAAAGCAGGCTTCTGATAAATTACCTCTCGAACTAGATGAAGCTGCTCGAATGGACGGTGCGACCCCAATGCAGTTGTTTCGATTGGTCTATTTACCCTTAATGGTTCCCTCCCTTGTTGCAGTTGGGACCTATTCATTACTGCTTGCTTGGAATGAGTATTTGTATGCTTTTTTGTTGCTCTCTAAAGAGGACTCTTTTACAGTAGGCGTTGCACTGGGTAATTTTTTATCCGCAGATGATTCGCCTTGGGAACTCTTAATGACCACTGGACTTATATATGCACTTCCTCCAGCAGCAATTTATTACACCTTTAAACGTTACATGGTGTCTGGTTTGACAGCGGGTGCTGTTAAGTCTTGAGTATCATTTGAATACATACCTTAATCCCATCCTAAAGCTCCCTAATTAGTGAAAGAAGAAAATGGCAGAAGTTGCTTTTAGAAATATTCAAAAATCTTACGGTAAAACCAAGATCATTCACGGCATTACCTTTGATATTGCAGAGGGTGAGTTTGTCGTATTAGTTGGACCATCGGGTTGCGGTAAATCAACGCTCCTTAGAATGATCGCTGGCTTGGAGGAGATCACCGAGGGTGAGATTCAAATTGATGGTCGAGTGGTCAATGATTTGGAGGCTAAAGATAGAGATATTGCAATGGTTTTCCAAAGCTACGCTCTTTACCCTCACATGACTGTGCGTGAGAATATGGCCTTTAGTTTAAGACTTCGCAGTGCATCCACTGCTTTGACGGATGAGAGGGTCAATGAGGCTGCAAAAATACTCAACCTTGATCAATTGCTCGACCGCTATCCTAAGGAGCTATCTGGCGGACAACGTCAACGAGTTGCTATGGGGCGAGCGATAGTTAGGGATCCAAAGGTTTTTTTATTTGATGAGCCTTTATCCAATTTGGATGCCAAATTAAGAGTTGCAATGAGGGCGGAAATAAAATCCCTACATCACCGCTTAAAAACTACCACAGTATATGTAACCCACGACCAAATAGAAGCGATGACGATGGCTGACAAAATCGTTGTTATGCACGACGGTATCGTTGAGCAAATAGGCAGTCCACTAGATCTATTTGACTCGCCCAGTAACTTGTTTGTTGCTCAGTTTATTGGCTCACCCTCTATGAATGTTGTTAAAGGCACTGTGGGTTTAGATAAATCTGGACAATCCTGTGTGTGTGTTGGCGATTCAATGTGGCCACTACCTCAGGGGGTGAATTTAGCTGCAGGGTCAGAGGTTTATTACGGGGCAAGACCCACTGATATGTACTTCGCTGAGCAAAATTCAGGCATAAGCGCACAGGTGGTTGTTGTGGAGCCAACGGGTGCCGAAACAGAGGTTTTGTTGAAGATAGGGAGTGACACACTCACCCTTGTAGCTCAGGGGCGTGTGAATCTTAAGCCCGATGATGTGGTCTACCTAGGGGTGAAGATTGAAAAAGTACATCTTTTTGATGGCCACACTCAGGTTCGGATCAATTAGTAGCAATGTCAGAGAACTTCAGTCAATTTGCCTTTGTTGTTATGGGCGTGAGTGGTTGCGGCAAAAGCACAGTAGGGCAATTGCTAGCTGAGCAGTTGGGGGTCGAATTCATTGAAGGCGATCAATACCATTCAACAGATAATGTCCAAAAGATGGCATCTGGTAAACCGCTGAATGATTCAGACCGGATGCAATGGCTAGCAATATTGGCTGAAAAATTGGCTCAAGCTAAGGCCAGTCAAAAGTCCTTAGTCATGAGCTGTTCAGCTCTTAAAAAAAGTTATAGAGACATCCTGCGTTCAGGAAATCCGAATATTTGCTTTGTATATTTACAAGGGACTTTTGATGTTTTAAATCAAAGAGTCTCCGAGCGTAGCCATCAGTACATGCCTGCTTCGCTGCTGACGAGTCAGCTTGCAACTCTAGAGCCGCCACAGCAGAGTGAAAAGGCACTTACGTTTGATGTGAGCCAGACTGCAAAGGAAATTGCAAATAACGTTGTAGCGTATTTGCAAAAGCCAATTTAAGAGCAGTGTGTTTTATCTGGAGAATCCGCTGGGTCCTCTTTTGGGGCCACCACTGGATCCCCCACCGCCACTGCGAGTCCTGTTGGGGCGTTTACCGCCTCCAGGTCCACCACCGTCACCGCCTGTTCTTGGACCAGAGTTGGGGTTTGAGGAGCCTCGGCTCTTGTTTCTAGAACCTCTGTTACCTTGTGACATCAAGTCAACAGTCGTCATCGTAGGATCAGGTACTCTTTGTGATGAGTTGTTAGATTTGTGTCCAAAAGCATTTACACCGCTTTGCGTGCCAAGGTGCGCATTGGCTCTTGGTTGAAAATCATCGTCACCTCTGGCCATATGTGGCTCAGAGTTGAAGGGATCTCTTGGTTCCCTGGGCTCCCTTGCTTCTCTTGGCTCTCTTGTTTCTCGAGAGTCCCTGGGCTGATTAGGGCGGTTATTGCGGTTTGAATTGTTTCTTTGACCGTATCCAGAAGGGGAGCGGGGTGCTTGAGCGCTTCTTGGCGCTCTTTGCTCAAATCCATTATCGCTTGAGGTGTTTCTTGCCGGTGAATTTGTGTCGTTTGGGACTTCGCCATTCGAGCCATTGATTACAGGTTGGTCAGAGTACCCGTTAGCCGCACTTGCATGTTGATTAGGACGGTTTTGCGGTCCTTCATTTCTTCGGGACGAGGCGTGTGGTCTGGGGGAGTTGTTGGGGGTGTTAGAGTTTGAACCTGTGGGTTTCTTTTTATCTCTAATCCTCTCCATCATTTCTTGGCGAGCCGCTCTTGCAGCTTTGGCCATAACGTCTCTGCTGGGGGGCCTTCCAACGCCACCCCAAAGTGTTTGACGTCCCATTGCAATAGGCTCAGCCTTTTCGTTTGCATCTGGAGCAAACTCTTCAATTTTCTCAACGGGTATGGTTTGATTTGTGAATTTTTCGATTTCTTGCATAAATCCCTGCTCATCTAAAGAAACAAGACTGATAGCCTCACCACTTGCACCAGCACGCCCTGTACGACCGATGCGGTGGACATAGTCCTCACTGACGTTAGGTATCTCAAAATTGACAACGTGAGGTAGATCGTCAATATCGATTCCGCGAGCTGCGATGTCTGTTGCCACCAATACGCGTAACTCTCCACTTTTAAATCCAGCTAAGGCCTGAGTTCTTGCAGATTGGCTTTTGTTTCCGTGTAAAGCCATGGCAGTAATACCGGTTTTATTTAAGAACTCAGCAACATGATTAGCGCCAAATTTGGTCCTTGTAAAGACAAGCACTTGATTCCAATTGTTGGATTGAATAATGTGTGCCAATAAAGCCTTCTTCTTGTTTCTTCCAACTGGATGAACAACTTGTCGAATTCTTTGCACCGTAGTGTTGCTAGGCGTAACTTGAATACTTTGTGGATTCCTGAGGAAAGTATTTGCTAGCTCTTTAATTTCTGGGCTGAAGGTAGCAGAGAAGAGCAAAGTTTGTTTGTTTTGAGGAATCAGCGCAAGAATTTTCTTCACATCATGAATAAAACCCATGTCTAACATTCTGTCGGCTTCGTCAAGAACCAACATCTGTACTGTTGACAAATCCAAATGACCTTGTTGTTGTAAGTCAAGAAGTCTTCCTGGAGTTGCTACCAAAATATCAACACCTCTTCTGATTTTGTCGATCTGTGGGTTCATCCCCACTCCACCGAAAATGACCGCTGAGTTGAGTTGTAGATATTTGCCGTAGTTCTGAACTGACTCCTCGATCTGTGCAGCCAATTCTCTGGTTGGAGTCAATACCAATGCTCGCGTTCCGAAGACACCAAATTTATTAGTGGCACTCCTTGACATCGTTAATTTGTGCAACAACGGCAGTGTGAAGGCCGCTGTCTTACCGGTCCCAGTTTGTGCCCCTGCTAAGAGATCGTGTCCATCAAGAACAATTGGGATTGCTTTTTCTTGGATCGGTGTGGGATTTTCATAGCCTTGCTCGCGCACAGCCTTTAAGATGGCAGGAGCCAAATTTAATTCTTCAAATTTCATGAAATAAGCGCAATATCAAGCGCGTGCAGCAGTCTTACTCGTTACAAAGATTAAGTAACATCCAGTCAAAGACCGACAGGAAACACAATTGGAACCAAAATAGTGCAAAAATTAAAAAAGTATCTTTTGCTTGGATCCCAGCAAATTCGCTGACGTTGAGGCAACTGGTGGCGTCAACATCACTATTCTCTCACGAAAAGCTGGTTTTGCCTAAAAATACTTTTAAAACGTTCATTTTGCGCAACTAAGCCAACATTAGCAGTTCTCACTCAACTAAAGCGATAATCCAAGGTTGAAAAACATTTAAGGCATTTTGCCCGCTAATTTTAGAAAGAGAATAGCTTCATGGCTCAATATGTATTTACGATGAATAGGGTTGGGAAAATCGTTCCACCCAAGCGCCATATTTTGAAAGATATCTCCCTTAGTTTTTTCCCCGGCGCAAAAATAGGCGTACTAGGTTTAAACGGCTCAGGTAAATCAACACTGCTTAAAATTATGGCAGGTTTGGATACGGAAATTGAGGGTGAAGCCCTGCCGATGGCAGATCTTAAAATTGGTTATCTACCTCAAGAACCTCAGCTAGAACCAACACACACTGTTAGGCAAGTTGTTGAGGGGGCGATGGAAGAGGTACTAAACGCAAAAAATAGGTTAGAAGAAATCTACGCCGCATACGCTGAGCCTGATGCTGATTTTGATAAATTAGCTGCCGAGCAAGGAGAACTGGAGAGTATTATTGCTGCGGCCGGTACGGACAGCGAGCATCAATTTGAAATTGCTGCGGACGCATTGAGGCTACCTCCCTGGGAGGCTCTAATTGATAAGCTCTCAGGGGGTGAGAAAAGACGTGTTGCACTTTGTAGGTTGCTTTTATCAAAACCAGACATGTTGCTCCTAGATGAGCCAACCAATCACTTAGATGCTGAGTCAGTTGATTGGCTTGAACAGTTCCTTCAACGCTACCCCGGAACCGTTGTTGCCATTACCCACGACCGGTACTTCTTGGACAACGCAGCAGAGTGGATACTTGAGCTTGATAGGGGTCACGGTATACCTTGGAAAGGCAACTACAGTACTTGGCTGAGCCAAAAACAAGACCGATTAGAGAAAGAACAAAAGGGCGAAGAAGCCTTATCAAAGGCTTTGAAAAAGGAACTTGAATGGGTTCGACAAAATCCCAAAGGTCGTCAAGCTAAAAGTAAAGCCCGTATTGCAAGGTTTGAGGAGTTGTCAAGTCACGAGTATCAAACCAGAAACGAAACTCAGGAAATCTTTATCCCCGTTGCAGAGCGTCTTGGTAACGAAGTGCTTGAGTTTGTAGGCGTAACCAAATCTTTTGGTGACCGAGTTTTGATCGATAACTTGAGCTTTAAAGTCCCAGCCGGTGCGATTGTTGGAATTATTGGTCCAAACGGAGCGGGTAAGTCCACGCTCTTTAGGATGCTAGCTGGAAAGCAACAACCCGACAGCGGAGAGATTAAAGTCGGATCAACCGTCAGGATGGCCTTTGTTGATCAAACCAGGGACGAACTTTCAAATGATAAAACTGTTTGGGAAGATGTCTCAGGCGGACTCGACATACTGACAGTGGGTAAATTTGAGATGGCCAGCCGTGCTTACTGTGGTCGATTTAATTTCAACGGTGGTGATCAACAAAAAAGAGTTGGCACACTATCGGGAGGAGAGCGTGGTCGACTTCACCTTGCTAAGACTTTGATAGCGGGTGGCAATGTCCTCTTGCTAGACGAGCCCTCCAACGATTTGGATGTGGAGACATTAAGAGCACTAGAGGATGCTTTGTTGGAGTTTGCAGGGAGCGTGATGGTCATCAGCCATGATCGTTGGTTCTTGGACCGAATTGCAACTCATATACTTGCTTGCGAGGGAGATTCTCAGTGGGTATTCTTTGATGGCAATTATCAAGAATACGAAGCTGACAAGAAAAAACGCCTAGGTGAGGAAGGCGCTAAACCCAAACGAGCTAGATTCAAAGCATTAAAGTAATTCATAAATTTATCGACTAAGAATGTTAAAACTCTCAGTACTTGATCAATCTGTTGCGATTAAAGACCGAAGCGGATCCCTTGCAATCAGGCAGACGCTTGACCTTGCAAGATATTGTGAAGAGCTTGGGTACAACCGGTTTTGGGTCAGTGAACACCACTCTCATCCAAGTATTATTGGAACTGCGCCTGAAATTTTAATGGCTGCGATTGCTGCTCAAACTTCGCGCATACGCATTGGAAGTGCTGGGGTGATGTTGCCTCATTATTCTTCCTTGAAAGTCGCTGAACAATTTAGAGTTTTAGACGCTTTGGCCCCTGGACGCATAGATTTAGGAGTAGGAAGGGCGCCAGGTAGTGACGGTCGAACAGCTCAAATCCTGAATCCTGATCGCTACGCCTCCGACCGATTTCCAGAGCAAGTCATTGAGTTGATGCAGTGGGTTAAGGGGCAGTGTCCACCCGTTGGCCACCCAGGTCACGGTGTGTTTGCTTACCCAACCAGTGACACTTCCCCGGATGTTTGGATGCTTGGAAGCTCAGACTACGGAGCTCAACTTGCTGCGTATCTCGGCTTGCCTTATGCCTTCGCTTACTTCATAACCGAGGGGCAGGGAGCCACTCAGGCCCTTGAGCTGTATAGGCAAGCTTTCAAACCTAACGCGAACTCCTCCACGCCCTCCAAGCCCAATGCCGCGCTCTGTGTTTGGGCGTTGGCAGCACAAACTGAGGAGGAGGCTTGGTGGGCATTCAAGAGTCGCGCAAGGTGGCGTACAGATAGAAATACAGGTCGAATTGGTCCTTTGCTTCATCCAGACGAAGCGGACCGAGAGTACTCTACCCAAGAGCAATACGGTATTGATCAATTAAAGGCAAACGCTTTGGTCGGGAGCGCTGCGCAAGTAAAACTGAAAATTGAAAAGCTTGCTAAAAATTTAGGGGTAGATGAGATCGTGATCATCACTTGGAGTCACGATGCACAATCTCAATTCAAATCTTATGAGCTCATAGCAAAAGAATTTGGCTTACAAAACGGTCAGTCAAAACCAGAAACGACACAATTTAACTTTGGAGACGTACAACATGTTTAAAACCACGATCGCGGGCAGTTTGCCTAAACCGGATTGGCTCGCTGAGACCAATAAACTTTGGCCCCAGTGGAGAGCAAGTGGAGATACGCTTCTCTCCTACAAATCAGATGCCACACTACTTTGGATTAAAGAGCAAGAGGACGCGGGTCTTGACATTGTGGGAGACGGTGAACAGGCACGGCAACATTTTGTGCATGGTTTTTTAGAACAAGTTGAAGGCATCGATTTCGAAAACAAAGTGACCATGGGTATTCGTAACAACAGATACGATGCACAGGTCCCACAAGTGATCGGCCCACTTAGCCTTAAAGGGAGGGTTCATAAGTTTGAGGCTTCTTTGGCTAGAGCACACACTAAGAAACAGCTCAAGTTCACACTCCCTGGACCTATGACGATTGTGGATACAGTTGCTGATCGTTATTACGGGAAAGACTCAAATGAGCGCGATGGTCGTATCAAAATGGCATTTGCATTTGCTGAGCTCCTCAACCAAGAGGCTTTAGCTCTTCAGGCTGACGGCGTGGATGTGATCCAGTTCGATGAGCCTGCGTTTAACGTTTATATGGAAGAGGCCGCTGATTGGGGTGTTCAAGCGCTTGAGCGGGCTGCACAGGGGCTTTCATGCACTACGGCAGTTCATATTTGTTATGGCTACGGAATAAAGGCAAATAACGACTGGAAAAAATCTCTAGGTGAAGAGTGGCGTCAGTATGAAAAGATTTTCCCAGCCCTTGCTAAAAGTAGCATCAAACAAGTTAGTCTAGAGTGTCAGCATTCACAAGTTCCAATGGACTTGATCTCCCTCTTAAAGGGCAAAGACGTCATGGTGGGTGTGATTGATGTAGCCAGTGATGTGGTTGAGACCGCAGAGGAGGTGGCTGACACGATAGGTCGCGCATTGAAATTTGTTGGACCTAAACACCTTATTGCATGTACAAATTGTGGAATGGCACCCATGAGCCGTGAGACAGCAATTGGTAAGCTTAAAGCACTGGTTGGAGGTGCCGCTTTAGCCAGTGAGCGTTACTTGTGATGTAAAAAATCCGGCCCTAAAGACCGGATTCATCACTCGTGCCGCAGTAAAACCTGGTTCTTCAGGACGGGGACGTGAGGCGGATTTCATTTGAATTTGTAAACTCAATTGCTATTTGTCAGCACCATACTTTTATGATCACCCCCTGAGCCTTTAGAAGCAGGAATCACCTTACTCCCCGCGCAATCGCAATCGCTAGCGTCAAGCTAAGTTCGGTGAGGTTGTCAATATTGACGCTCAAAGATTGCTGCAATGCCTTGACCTCCTCCAATGCACATGGTTACAAGTGCATAACGGCCCTTAATTCTCTCAAGCTCATAAAGGGCTTTAACCGTGATCAGTGCACCCGTTGCCCCTATTGGATGCCCAAGGGAAATGCCAGAGCCGTTTGGATTGACCTTGGCTGGATCAAGCCCTAGGTCCTTTGTGACTGCACAGGCCTGGGCTGCAAATGCCTCGTTGGCTTCAATGACATCTAAATCTTGAATCTTTAGACCTGCTTTAGCTAAAGCCTTTTGTGTTGCTGGCACGGGTCCTATTCCCATAAATTTTGGGTCGACCCCTGCGTGTGCGTAAGCGACGAGTCGAGCCATCGGTTTGAGCCCCCTGGCTTTCGCAGTGGATGCCTCCATTAACACCAGCGCTGCTGCTGCGTCATTGATTCCGGAGGCATTGCCCGCAGTCACGGTGCCATTTTCTTTGATAAAGACGGGCTTGAGTTTTGAGAAGTCCTCAATCACTGGATTCTCTCTAATATGTTCATCCGTGGTAAATGGGGTTTCGCCTTTTCTGGACTTAAGCATTACAGGTACCATCTGTTCTTTAAAGTAACCCTCTTTGGTTGCGTGTGCGGCCCTTTTGTGACTCTCAAAGGCAAGTGCATCTTGCTGTTCACGGGAAATGCCCCATTTCTCAGCGATGTTCTCTGCAGTAACTCCCATATGGATTTTGTTAAAAGGATCATGCAAAGCTCCAACCATCATGTCTAGTAAAACGGAATCCCCCATACGGGCGCCGAAACGGTTGGCCAGACTCAGGTAGGGACCTCTGCTCATGTTTTCTGCGCCCCCGCCAATTGCGATCTCTGCGTCGCCTAATAAAATGGCTTGACTGGCTGAAACAATGGCTTGAAGACCGGAGCCACAAAGACGATTGACATTGAATGCAGGAGTATCTTGTGAGCAACCCGCATTGAGTGCAGCAACCCTAGATAGATACAAATCCTTGGGCTCAGTATTGACCACATGACCGAATACAACATGTCCTACATCCTTGCCGTCCAATTTTGCACGCTCCATTGCGCCGTGGACTACGGTCGTGGCAAGTTCGGTTGGTGGGGTGTCCTTTAAGGCTCCTCCAAAAGTGCCTATAGCTGTCCTAACTGCGCTGACAATGACGACTTCTCTTGACATGATGCTTAACTCCTATTTTTTAAAAAATCTAATTTGATCTAGATTTTGCCAGATACATCTACAGTTTAACGGCGCTCAGCGTTTAATCAGTAGGGTTGCGCTCTTTAATCGCAACCCTAATTTCTTCCCAATTTGCAAATTCTGGAATACTTTCAAATCTCATTTCTTCATTTGTAATGGGGTGGGTAAAAACG
Organism: uncultured Burkholderiales bacterium; assembly: GCA_903910745.1. Lineage (GTDB taxonomy): Bacteria > Pseudomonadota > Gammaproteobacteria > Burkholderiales > Burkholderiaceae_C > Limnohabitans. The sequence continues at coordinate 21,245 of CAIWAO010000019.1, read as the reverse complement.
ATCTCATTTGCATGCAAAAGCATTCGATTGAACGGATTTTTAATTCGAGTTGAGCTTTGAATTGAAAATGTTGCCTCAAAGAAACTCGATGCCTCTTTGGCTGGGCTAGTAAAGGGATGATCAAACTCTGTAAAACCGTGCGCATACAAAGTATCCCCCAAAATGGGTAGTCCTATACTTTGCAAATGAACCCGGATTTGATGGGTTCGACCGCTTAAAGGTTTGACCTCTAAAAGTGTAGCTCCCATCTCTTTTATGTGTTCAAGAGCGCGCCAATGGGTTACCGATGGTTTACCCGAGTCACTCGTTTTTTGTTTCGGTCTATTGGGCCAGTCGGCGCTTAGTCCTTTGTCAACGGTATGCCAAGTCAGCAGGGGGGAGACAAAGTTACTTACAATTGCAAGATAACTTTTTTGGATAAGTTGTTTTTGAAAAAGGATGCTTAGTTTTTTTTGGGAGGGTATGTTTTTAGCCAGCAACATCAACCCAGAGGTCGCTTGATCCAGTCTATGCACGATCAGCACTTCAGGATGGCTTAGGTTTAGCCTGCCTTGCACACAGTCTGTTTTCTCAGGCCCTCGCCCAGGCACAGCCAAAAGTCCCGCTGGTTTATCGATCACCAAAAGTTCTGAGTCCTCAAAGATGATTTTTGGATCCTCAGCTCTTGGGTCCTCTCTCGGGGCATCTAAGTCGGTTACCATTTACTCTTATTTTTTTCTAGAAGATGTCAAGCTCAGCGCCTAAAGCAACGAATTCACTGGACCCAAATTTACCTTGGGTTGATGCTTCATTTAAGGGGCTTTGGTCTCAAAGGATATTCATCCGGTTTTGGTTTGCAAGGTTACTCGGTACAACCGCTAACCAGATGTTGATGGTAGCACTTGGGTGGCACATGTACGAGCTCTCCCACTCGGCCTGGGACCTAGGACTGGTTGGTTTGTTTCAGTTTGTGCCAGCACTCATTTTGTTTTTGCCTGCCGGGCATTTAATTGATCGCCTCAGGCGCTCTTATGTTTTCACTGCCTGTTTGGCTGTGCAGTCCCTAGTAGCGGCTTTACTTTTTTTGGGTACAGTAGGTTTTGGCACCTCAGAGCCCTGGGTAAGTCGAGACCTAATTCTTCTTTTCTCGATTATTTTAGGGAGCGTGAGAGCCTTTCAAACCGCGACACAACAGGCCCTTTCTCCTACCCTTGTACCTCCCCAACTTCTAGCACGGGCAGTAGCTTTTACGTCCGGGGGGAATCAACTGGCCGTAATCGTTGGTCCCGCCTTGGGGGGACTTTTGTACGCACTTGATTCAAGTGTTGTTTATACAGTTTGTTTTTTACTTTTCATCTGCGGTGTTATTCTAGGTTTGAACATTAAAGATAAGACGCCTACTCCTTCTAAAGAGCCCACTTCGGTTGCGAGTGTTTTTGCAGGTGTCAGTTTTATTTTTAAAAATAAACTGGTACTGGGTGCCACCTCACTAGATTTGTTTGCTGTTCTTTTGGGAGGGGCTACTGCGCTACTACCTATTTTTGCAAAAGATATTTTGAACGCTGGACCCACAGAGTTAGGTATTTTGCGCGCCTCCCCAGCACTGGGGGCTCTTGTGATGACAATAGTTCTAACCCGTTGGCCTTTGCAGCACCGGGTAGGCATTAAGATGCTTTGCTCGGTGGCTCTCTTTGGATTTGCTACGGCAATTTTTGGTATTTCTCATTCACTTTGGTTATCCGTAATCGCTCTAATCGTGACCGGAGTTGCCGATAGTATCAGCGTTGTAATACGCATGACTCTAATTCAACTAGAAACCCCCAATGAAATGAGGGGACGTGTGGGCTCTGTGAACGGGATTTTTATTGGGGCGTCCAATCAGTTGGGAGAGTTTGAGTCGGGCGCAACGGCTAGTCTTTTAGGACCGGTTGCCTCTGTTGTTGTGGGAGGAGTAGGGTCGATGTTGTTGGCACTCATTTGGAGATATCAGTTCAAAGAGCTTGCTCAAAGAAATTTTTTAAATCCAGCGCAGTGAAGTTGGGTCACATTTACTTAAAGCAGACTTCGTGACGTTTAAATTTGATACGCTTTTGTATTCTCTAGTTCTAAATCTGAGCAAGCGATCGCAACACAGGGCAGTATCCATCCCTCCTGTTTTTCTTCCCTACTAAGTCCTGGCCATCCGATATCGTATCTAACGACTCCAGATTTAGAGCGTGTCATACAGGTCCTACAGGTACCGTTTCTACATGAGCTGGGTATATTAATCTCAAAGTCTTGAGCACACTCCATCAAGCTGTTGTGCTCATTTGCTGTGAATTCTAAAGTATCAGAATTTGTTTTAAGCTTGACTTTGAACATGTTACAGATGCTAATGATGATAGCTATGATACAGATGCAGATACAGATACAGATGCAGATGCAGAAAGGTTAAGGTGTTTTATACAGGTATCAGATTTTTAAAAGTTTTTATATTCTTAAGATTCTGAATAGATCTTTTTGAATTTGAGATCCGTTTTCTTTATCGCATTCTATGACCACCCTCTCACTCATACCCCTTAGCCAAGTTAATTGTCTTTTTGCGAGTTGCCTAGTTGCTGCAACACCGGTGTTATAAATGGAGGTCAATATTTCATCCGTTAATTGTTCATTTTCCTCGAGCGCTTTCCAAATCTGACGATATCCCACACAGCGCATCGAGGGTAGCGATGCATGAAGATTAGGATCTTCTTTAAGGCCCCTGACCTCATCTATGAATCCTTGCTTGACCATGTCTTTGAAACGCATTTCTAGTCTGTTGTGAAGCCACGAGCGATCTTTAGGTTCTAATGAAATTAGTTTGTTATTCAGCTCAACGGGCGTGCGGTTGAGGAAATAACTTGAAATAGGTTTACCACTGATTCTCCAAACCTCCAATGCTCTTGAAATACGTTGAGCATCAGAGGGCGGTAGTCTATTAGCAGTTGGCGGATCGACTTTTTTTAAGGCCTCATGCATTGCTGGCCAGCCCAACTGAGCAGCCTCGGTATTGATTTCCTCCCTCACAAGAGGTTGTGTTTGCGGTAAGTCATTTAATCCCTCAAACAAAGCCTTGAAGTAAAGCAGTGTACCCCCGACAATAACGGGGAGCTTGTTTTTTGAGCGCACTTGCTTGATGAGACGGGTTGCATCAGTTGCAAACTCTGCAGCGTTATAGGCCTGCAAAGGTGTGCGAATGTCAATTAAATGATGAGGAACCTGTGCAAGTTCAAGCTCAGAGGGCTTGGCAGTGCCGATATCCATGCCCCTATAAACCAAGGCGGAGTCCATACTAATGATTTCGATCGGCCATTGATTGCTCAGCGCAATTGCGAGGCCTGTTTTACCAACTCCTGTGGGTCCCGTGATTGTTAAACAATCATAGGTTTCAAAGAAATCTTTAAACGCGTGAGAATTTGTCATCTACCTCTTAGAAACAATGAGTCCAATTCCTTGACCGTAACTTGTCTCCATGTTGGGCGACCATGATTGCACTGATCAGAGCGCTCTGTGATTTCCATTTGTCTGAGAAGTGCGTTCATCTCAGGTAGGGTGAGTCGCCTGTTTGCTCTGACAGCGCCGTGACAAGCCATAGTAGATAAGATCTCATTTCGAGCCCTCTCAATTACTTGTGTACCTGCATTCTCACTAAGTTCCCTAAGGACACTCCTTGCTAATTCCACCGCATCCGCTTGCGCTAAAGTGGCTGGCACAGCACGAACTGCAAGCGTTTTTGGGGAAAGGGTTGAGATCTCCAGTCCAAGTTGATCAAGTGTCTCAACACTCTCCTCGGCAATTGCCACTTCAGTCTCAGTGGCTGCAAAACTTGCGGGTATGAGAAGCGGTTGACTTTGAATTTTTGCGGCGTCGAGTTGCAGTTTTAACCTCTCATACACGACTCTCTCATGAGCTGCATGCATGTCTACAATGATGAGACCTTGTGCATTCTCTGCCAAGATGTAGATCCCCTGCAGCTGACCTAGTGCTTGTCCAAGAGGCTCTAAAGTTTGCTCAGTATGTTTGAAGTTACCTTGTGCATTTGTAATCTCAAATGCATTATCAGTTACTGTACTTTTCGAGTCTGAAGATGAGGATGAGGATGAGGATGAGGATGAGGATGAGGGGTCAAGAGACTCTTGTGTATGTGTTTCATTACCTTGGTGCCAATCTTCAAGACGACTCTCAGTTATGGATTCGGGCTGAGCTTGACTTGTACTTTTACTCCAAAGTTGACCAATGTCTTGAGCTCTGGTGTTGCCCCAGTTTATATTGGATTGTCTCCAACCAAATTGGGACTCCTCTCGGTGAGTTTGTAGACGCGAGAGTGCCTGTGCGGTCTCACTCAAAACGGGCCCCTGTGGTTCAGAGCTAGGCAAAGAGGATTCATTACTTTGACCAACTCGAGGTTTAGAGAGGGCTTGCTCAATACCGTGCAAAATAGCTTGGTGCACCTCCCTACTGTCTCTAAAGCGCACCTCAATCTTGGTTGGATGAACGTTGACATCCACCCTGGTCGGATCCATATCGATGTATAAAGCGTAAATGGGCTGTCGACCAGAGTGCAAAATATCAGCATATGCACTTTTTGCAGCATGCATGATCACCCGGTCTTTGATAAACCGACCATTGACATATGCAAATTGATGATCAGATCTTGACCTTGCAGCGTTGGGAACACCCGCACGGCCTTTGATCCAAATATTTCCGTGCCTATAGTCAATGCTTACAGACTCTTTAACGAAATCTTCGCCTAAAACATCTGAAAGTCTTCTGTCTAAAGCAGATAAACTGATCCCCGTATTTGATGAGAGTTGGGAAATTTCTTCGCTGCTTAAAGATGGTGCTTGAGCCCTCCATTGATGCGTTAGCCGGCCCTCATGCCAGATGTTAAATCCAACGCCGGGGCGGGTGAGCGCGTGACGACGAACGGCCTCCACGCAATGGGCAAATTCAGTACTTTCGCTTTTAAGAAATTTACGTCTTGCAGGAGTGCTAAAAAAAAGCTCATTCACCGCTATAGTAGTCCCAACCCCTCTTGCTGCTGGATTCAACTCTCCCGTTCTGGCATCAAGTTCTAGCGCGTGATCTTGGGTGCTCGTTTTTGAGAGAATTCTTAGCTCTGAAACTGATGCGACCGCTGCAAGTGCTTCGCCGCGAAATCCCATCGTTGCCACGCTCTCCAAATCAGTTAAGGAGCCGATTTTGCTTGTTGCATGGCGTTTGATTGCTTTGGGTAAATCTTCCTGTGAAATGCCTACTCCGTCGTCTTCAACAGTTATGGAGCGGATACCCCCTGCAACCAATCGAACCGTAATTTGCGAAGAACCTGCATCTAAAGCGTTATCCACCAATTCACGAACAACGGAGGAGGGGCGCTCAACGACCTCACCAGCTGCGATTTGGCTGATCAACTCATCTGGGAGTTCAAGAATGGGGCGTTGGGGTTGAGTGCTAGGGTTCACAAGAGACTATTTTAAGGTACAGTTAAGGCAAAACTTATGAGTACATTTGAATTCATTTTTACATGTACTAGACCTCAAATAGGAAAATAGATAAATGGAATTTGCTGCTCAGTTGATCGACTTCGTTTTGCATGTGGATCGCTATTTAGAGGAGTTTGTTAAGTACTATGACTCCTGGATTTATCTTTTGTTATTTGTGATCGTATTTTTAGAGGCCGGTGTAGTTTTGACTCCCTTTTTGCCAGGAGATTCTCTTTTATTTGTGGTCGGGGGAATCTGCGCGGTAGGCCTGATGGACTGGACCATTTGTTGCGTCTTGCTCAGTACGGCTGGTGCCGTGGGCGGTCAATTTAATTACTGGATGGGCTCAAAACTAGGGACGACTCTTATGAAGTCTCACTCAAGATGGTTTGGTGAGCGTGAGTTCCAAAAGACACAAGATTTTTATAAGACTTATGGGTCTAGCGCGATTGTGATTGCCCGTTTCGTGCCTTTTATTAGAACATTTGCCCCATTTGTTGCCGGCATGGGGCAGATGACTTTTTATAGCTTTAGCCTATTTAATGTCATTGGGGCTATCATTTGGGTTTTTGGAATCGTCAGTGCCGGTTATGCCTTGGGTAATGTTCCTTGGGTCAAGGGGCACATTGAGTTTTTTATTTGGGGACTTGTGTTGGTGCCAAGTTTGATTGCAGTTTGGGGATCCTACAAAGTTAAAGCTAGGGAGGTTTAATAGAGATTTGACTTCAAAACCTGCTAAGAAATGGTAGAACAACTCGCGTTCAACTTATAATTTTTGTGAATGAATGTTGTTGAAGAGCCTTTTGTTACTGGGCTTGTAGTTGTTCAATAGACTTCGGGAGAGGGTGGGGAGGTACGGATAGTTAAGCTAGCACTGTGAAAACAAAAACATTGGTCTTTTCAAGAATAGTTATTGTTTGAGATGCACGCCGCTCAAGTTGTTCGAGTTCTAGCCAAAGGTGGATTTCGCATGAAATAACGTTCAATGCCAAGCATCAAAGCAACGGCTAATTTGTTTTGATGATCCTCAGATAAAAGAAGTTGTTCTTCTTTGGGGTTACTGATAAAGGCAGTTTCAACCAAAATGCTTGGAATGTCAGGGGCTTTTAGGACTGCAAAGCCAGCTTGCTCGACATGGGGTTTGTGTAGCTTTTCAAAATTTTTGATTTGATTGAGCATTTCGGTGCCTAATTTTAGGCTGTCGTTAATTTGAGCTGTCGTACTCATGTCAAGTAAAGCGTGTTTAAGGTGCTCGTCCTTGACCGACATGTTAAGCCCACCAATTTTGTCAGCCTTATTTTCTTGCTTGGCCATAAACATCGCTGCAGCACTTGAGGCAGCGCCTTGGTTAAGCGCAAAAACGCTAGCGCCCTGCGCATCGGGGTTAAAAAAAGCATCCGCATGAATACTGATGAACAAGTCTGCTTGCACTCTGCGTGCTTTTTCAACTCTAGTATTTAAGGGCACAAAATAGTCTGCATCACGCGTCATAAACGCTCGCATCGGCATGATCCCTGACTTGGTTTTTAAAGTTTTAGCATTAATCAGGGCGTGTAATTTATTTGCGATCTTGAGCACAATGTCTTTTTCTCTAGTGCCTCTTGTGCCAATAGCCCCTGGATCCTCGCCTCCATGCCCCGGGTCTAAAGCAATGACGATATATCGGTCCACATAAATGGGTTTTCCTGAGTTTTGAGGTGAATCGTTGGCTTCCCTGGATGTGTGTGATGTTGGTTCATCGACTTTTATGCTCTGGTGAGTTGACTCGCCAAGTGGGGTTAACCTGTTGTTAGACTGGAGAAGGCCTTGCTTATTCAATAACTCAATTAGGGGGTCATCTACGATCGCAATCTCACCACCTTTATCCAGTCCACCCGCTGCTTGCATTGAGCCTGTTGAGGACTGCAGAGCTGTGGAGGTGGAGTCTTGTAATTGCGCTCGCTCTGAGATCAGGGCTTCTAATGGATCAAGGGGCTTAGTGGGATAGAGATCAAGAACTGTCCTGTATTGGTATCTAGATTGCCCCTTACCAACTGGGTCTAAACTGAACACTTGGGGTTTGATAGCTTGTTTAAGATCTATTACCAAACGCACAGTTGTGCTCGTGTATTGACCTATTCTGACCCCGGAAATAAATGGGTCATCTGGTAAGATTTTACTGACGATGTCTTTTAAAGCGGCACTTAGCTCAATGCCATTAATATCTATTGCCAGTCTGGGAGGGTCGTTGACGAGTAGGGGGTTTGTTTTTAGCGCAGCGTCTGACTCAATGGTGACGCGTGTGTATTCTTTTGCAGGCCAAACTCGCACACTCACTATGGAGGCTCCTCTTGCGATGATTGAAGCACCAAGAGTAAAAATGAGCCCGCCAGTTTTGAGAAGCGTTCTTCTATCAAGGCTTAGTGATGCCTTTTTTAGTGCGCATTTGGAGCTCAAATGTTTGGCCTTTGACACTGTTATTTTGTAAAAAGCTTTTGACCAATTTGAGTCAAAGCTTTAAGCTTAATAAGCCGCGAATCTTCTTTTTCTGTAAATTCAAAATCAATCACAAGATCTGGGTCCGGGATATATCCTGCCGCCTTTTGCGGCCATTCTGAAATTTTCAGTCCGGTACTCATAAAGATATCCCTAAATCCTGCTTCCTCCCATTCACTGGGATCGTTGAATCTGTAAAAATCAAAGTGCCAAATTCTGAGTTCAGCTTGCCTTTTTTTTACCAAATACTCCTCAACCACAGCGTAGGTTGGACTTTTGATAGTACCCATTACACCCAGTGATTGTAAAAGATACCTGGTAAATGTTGATTTGCCAGCGCCGAGCTCACCCATCAATTGAATATTTGCATTTTCAATTGATGGGTGTAACGCAATTTGCTCTGCAAAGAGCTTAAGTGACTCTACTGTGTCACAGATAAAAGAACTCTCGGTCATAAAATATGTCACTCATATATCATATGCTTGATAGGCTATATACGTCAATTCTAAAACCCTGTGAAAACCTTTAAACCACACGATCCAATGGCTTCAAATTTTGAGCAAAAACCTCAACTTGCGTCTGCTTGCGGGTTGTCCATAGATGACTTGCAGGTTTGGGGGAAGGCGCTAGGGTTTTCTCAAATTGGGGTTTCCTCAATCGATCTCACCCACGCGGAGCCTGGCTTAACTAAATGGTTAGAAAAGGGGTTTCACGGAGAAATGGAGTATATGTCTCGTCATGGACTCACCCGAGCTCGCCCCGCTGAGCTTGTCAACGGTACCCTCAGCGTCATCACCGCTCGAATGAATTATTTGCCCAGCGACACTTGCATTCAAGATTTAATCTGGATACAACACGAAACAGACCGCTTAGATAAGGTTGATGAGGGCCTGATCTCGGTTTATGCAAGAGGACGCGATTATCACAAAGTGCTCAGGCAAAGACTTGATAAGTTGGCTCAAAAAGTACGCGAAAACTTTTCAAGCCTAGGTTACAGAGTTTTTACAGATTCAGCGCCAGTTCTTGAGGTTGAATTAGGTACTCAAAGTGGTTTAGGTTGGCGCGGTAAACATACACTCTTGATAAATAAGGAGGCTGGATCGATGTTTTTTCTGGGGGAGATTTACGTTGATATTCCCCTTGAACAAACTCCAAAAGTTGAAAATCACTGCGGTTCATGCACTGCGTGTATAGACGTTTGTCCAACTGGGGCTATTATTGAACCCTACGTCCTGGATGCAAGAAAATGTATTTCATATTTGACGATCGAGCATAGCGGATCTATCCCTTTGGAGCTTAGATCCAAAATGGGAAACCATATTTATGGATGCGACGATTGTCAAACAGCCTGCCCTTGGAATAAGTACGCGCAAGTCTCATCCATTGATGACTTTGATGTTAGACCCACTTTGATGAACAAGGCGGACAATAAAAATTTGACTAATGGTATTTGGGAGAGTAAAAAATTAGTGGAGTATTTTTCCTGGACACTGGAGGAGTTTGAAGCAAATACAGCTGGGAGCGCAATTAGAAGGATTGGCTATGAGAGGTGGTTAAGAAATATTGCAGTTGCCATGGGTAATGCGCTCTATCAGTATAAAACGAACCCCCAATTGATTAGCCCATCAAGTCAGGAGTTAATTAGACAGGCACTAAATTTTAGAATTAATCATTCAAGTCCCGTCGTTGCTGAGCATGTGAGCTGGGCTTTGCAACAAGGCGCCCGGGATTTTGAACAAAATTTTGATGAATAGCGAAGCTTTTTTTGAATACTTTTGCCAATCATGCTTACTAGAGATTAAACGGGACGAATAATATCTTTTAGCAATTGCATATCTAAGATTGCCATGGTTTTATGTTTCATGATGATGGTCCCCTTAGTCGTTAGTGAATGAATTGCCCTTGAAATTGTTTCACCCTTAACACCAAGGAAGTTGGCAATGTCTTTGTGTGTCATTTTGATTTGTATACGCTCTGTTGAATAACCAATTCGACCCATTCGGTTAGTCAAGTTCAATAAAAAAGAGGCCATTTTGGACTCTGATCTTAAGTTGTCCAGGACTCTTCTAGATTCCTCTTTTCTGGCCATGAACTGAGCTCTTACGGTTTCCAATATTTCTGAGATTTCTGGAGATCTGAGTGTGAAAAGATTGAATTTTTCGTATGAGATCGCCTTCACAATAGAGTCTTCTATGGCGATGGCATCTGTTGAGTGATAAGTGTCCATCATCGCATCTAGACCTATGATGTCTTGTTTAATCAAGAATTCTTTGATGCGTAATTCACCCCCTTCATTTAAGTCCACAGTTTTAAGGGATCCTGAAAAAATGAGCATGATGCAGGTAGATGCATCTCCCCTATGATAAAGATAATCCCCCTTTTTGATCATGAGGGTGTTGTCAGCTAAATTCATTAAAAAATCAATATTCTTCTTAAGTGCGGTCGTTGTCATTTGAAACTTTCATTTTGGAGTTGAGTCTGAGCTTTGAAAAAATGCCCCCCTCTTGGCTGACGTATCAATGCCTGGATCTTGCAAAATTTATTTTGCTTCTTCCAATTACTGAAGATCAATAAAGGAGTATTCAGGATTTATTCCTGAATATCTGAGTTCTTTGGCTTTGAAATTGACTTAAAGCGAGGGGTGTGTCCACGGAGTATGGATTTATCAATTAAAGCTAGCCATTTGTGTGCACTCATCACCTTTTTTTGGGGTGCAACTACGGCTTTGATATTGCTTTTCAAAGGGGGGCATATTGTTTTAAATATTCCCCTATCACTAACGTATTCTTGTTCGTAAAGTCAACAATCAATCGTTTAACAAAACTCAGAAGACTTAATTATGATCGTTCAAGGTGAGCTTGAGTAGATCAAAAAAGAAATACATTAATTTAACAATTGCGTAACAGTTTTGTACAACATGTATGTTGCAAGTGTGTAAAGTAAGGCTGCAAATATTTTAGATAAATATTTGACAGGAAGTTTGTGAGCCACTTTAACTCCCAGTGGCGCAGTCAGCACACTACAAACTGCAATCAAAACCATCCCAGGAATCCAAATAAAGCCTAAGCTCAGTGCGGGACGCCCTAGTTCTGACCATCCTGAGTATATGTAGCCAACAACGTTTGTCAGTGCGATGGGGAAACCAAGTGCTGCACTTGTAGCTACAGCATTTCTGAGCTCCACATTACACCAAACCATAAAAGGAACACTGATAAAACCGCCCCCTGCGCCGACTAGACCGGAGAAAAACCCAATCACTCCGCCTGCGCCTACCATTCCAAGCGCATCAGGGACTTGACGGGATGGTTTTGGCTTTTTATTGATGTACATCTGAGTGGCGGAGTAGTATAAAAACCCTTCGAATACCAGCGCAAGTGTCGTACCTTTAAATAACGAGAACATCCCAGCGCTTGATATCAAACTGCCGAGTATGAGTCCAGGTGCCAATCCTTTGACCAACTCCCACCTTACAGCCCCCTTTTTATGATGGGCTCTAACGCTTGAGAGTGAGGTAAAAACGATCGTAGACATTGACGTTGCAATCGCAATTTTTAGCACTAAATCCTGATTAATATCGATTAAGGTGAGAAAGTACACAATAAAAGGAACCATCACCATTCCGCCTCCGATTCCGAAGAGTCCAGCTACGAATCCAGTGAAAAGTCCGAGTAAACAAAGTCCCAGGAGAAGTAGTGGGTCTAAATTGAGGAGCGGGGAGAGGTCTATCAATGTGTATCCGATGCGTGTTGGATAAATGGAGGATTCAGTGTTAAGCTGAACTTTATATGAGGGGTGTCTGCAAAGAGTACTGAATTAGCACCCTGAACGCTAAGTTCAGGTGGGCGAGGGCAGACTGATGTTGGGTTCGTCTAACGCGAGACGATCGCGCCCATCAGACAATGTTCCAAGCCCGGGCTCTAAAGAGCATTGGTTCAAGGAATATAAAACCCAGTAGTCCTGCAGACCCAGTTATTGTAATCCGCGGGTGCGTAAAACCCCATTACTCTCTTAGAGAATTTAGGGCCTAAGGCCACTCAAAGCAGTTGACCATCATCTCCGAGTGCTAGATCCAGTCGGTTTAGTAAATTATCAAGCTGTTCGTTGTGAGTTTCTTTGGAGCCAGAGAAAACGGGTTTGTCAGTGAGATCAAAGGCCAAATTAAGAGCCGCTAGCACTGCAATCCGATCACGTGCTTTGGTTTTACCAGCATCTCGGATCTTACACATTGCTTCATCAACCTTTTGGACGGCCAGGTTTAGTCTGTCTTCTCCACCTTCAGGGCAACCCAACAGGTAGCCTTGACCCATTATTTGGACTTCTTTTTGTTTCATTTTTTAACTTTGGATAGTGCCTCAGAAGGGAGTCTCTCGAGAAGAGATTCAACTCTAATTTTGGCAGTATTGAGGCGAGACTTCATGGAATCGCGCTCTTGTTCTAATTGAGCTACCTGCTCCTCCAGGAGTAGATTCGTACGTTTTAACTCCTCGTGTCTGAGCAAAAGTCGTTCAACGCGTTCAAATATATTTTCCAACAAAGGATTTTGTGCCATACAGGTATTTTAAGCTGAATGTGAGGAGTCTTTAAGGGACTCAAAACAGTTGTCTAACAGTGTAGCAAAATCTTTTGGGGCGCTTTACAAGACTTAGAATGGTGTTTTAATGAAAAAGTTGGTTAACAATTCCAATTATTTTTACAAAATTGCTATCTAAAAATATAATTTAGGGTGTCAAAATGGGAAAGAAGTTCTCCAGTGATCATGTTTGGATTGAAGTAGAAAATGGAGTCACTAAGGTTGGAATCACTGAGCACGCGCAAGATGCTTTGGGAGACATCGTCTTTGTACAATTGCCAAAAATCGGTGAGGAATTTACAAAAAGCGGTGTCCTAGCCGTCATTGAATCTGTTAAGGCCGCTGCAGATGTGCTGATCCCCGCTGGTGCGCGGGTCATTAAGTTAAACGATCAACTCAAAGATAATCCAGCCCTCGTTAACTCAGATCCCTTGGGATCAGGGTGGTTGGTAGAGGTTGAGTTGACAACCCCCAACGAACTTGAATCACTTATGGGAAGTGTCGAGTATTTGGATTTTTGCAAGAAAAATTAGAACATTTAGATGATTAAGTATCTAAAATCGCCTGGCCCAGTCGGTTCATGCCGTCCTTGATCTTGAGTTCATCAGCAGTCGCAAAGCTAAGTCTCAAAGTTTTAGAATCTGCCTTATCTGCATAAAAAGGTGCGCCGGGAACAAACGCTACTTTATGTTCAATTGCTTTTTGGGCAAAGCTGGTGCCCGTAAGAGTTGAGTCTTTGTGAGGGGTGCCGTCTGGATTTAACCCCGTCAATTTAGCCCAAAAGAAGAGACCACCTAACGGTTCATCAAACTTCAAAGACGAGCCCATTTCAGCTTTTAAGCTCTCACCCATGACTTTGGCTCTTTGAGCATAAACAGAGCGAACATTATTTAGTGTGCCTGGCATTCTGCCGGACTTCAGATAAAAGGCAGCTGTGGCCTGCGCAAAAGTAGAGGTGTGCGCGTCTCCAAATTGTTTGCACATGGTGGCTCTAGATAAAAAGTCTGCTTGTCCGACCACCCAGCCCAGTCTTAGACCAGGACTTAAAACCTTGCTAAGAGATCCACAGTAAATCAACCAATCTCTTGAGCCTGGGACCTGTTGGCTTAAGGCCAAGAGGCTGTTGGGCGGGGGCTCAGGAGTAAAGTAAAGATCTGAATAGGGATCGTCCTCTACGATTACTGTCTTATATTTCACGCAGAGCTCAAGAATTTTTAGTCTTCTTTGAAGTGTCGTGAGCGCTCCACTTGGGTTGCCAAAAGAAGGAACCAAGTAAATGACTTTAGGTCGGTGCTTAACAATCATTTCCTCAAGTGCCTCTACCAATACTCCGTCTTTATCGATAGGAACGCCCAGGACTGTGGGGCCATAAAGTCTAAAGCATTGAATTGTTGCTAAAAAGGTTGGAGCCTCAACCAGCACCACATCACCTGGCTCAAGTAGTGTCTTGCCAACCAAATCTAGAGCTTGTTGGCTCCCGGTTGTGATGATCATTTGGTGAGGGTCAACGTTGGTTATTCCCTTTGTGGACATGAAATGACTGAGTTGTTCTCTAAGAGGATCGTAGCCCTCGGTGGCGCCGTACTGAAGGCTTGGGCCTGGTTGCTCGGTTAATGCCTGAGCACTGGCCTCTTTGATCCCCTCCAAATCAAACATTGCACTGTCTGGAAAACCCCCTGCAAAGCTGATAATCCCGGGTTTTCCGAGCAGCTTAAATAGTTCCCGAATGGCGGAGGTCTCTACATTGTCAAGTCTTTTAGAAAATTGCATGTCAAAATCACCAAAAATTCAAATAATTAAAAAAATGAAAAAAGAAAATATTCACTTGTTTTTTGAAACTCTGCGGGTGGTTAACCCCAACCCAACTACAGAGTTAGAGTATACGAGCGTGTTTGAACTTTTGTGCGCGGTGCTCTTAAGTGCCCAGGCCACAGATGTAGGCGTCAATAAGGCAACAAGAGTGTTGTTTAAAGTGGCCAATACACCAAAGGGAATTTTAGAGTTGGGAAACAGCGGATTAGAGCAACATATCAAAACCATTGGACTTTATAAAAGTAAAGCCAAACACTTGATTCAAACTTGCCAGATTTTAGTGGACCACCACGATGGTCAGGTACCTAACAACAGAGATGAGTTAGAAGCGTTACCTGGAGTAGGACGTAAAACAGCCAATGTCGTTTTGAATGTTGCATTTTCTCAGCCAACTATGGCCGTAGATACTCATATCTTTAGGGTGAGCAACAGAACGGGTCTTGCTCCAGGGAAAACACCTTTAGATGTTGAATTAAAGTTACTCAAGAGAGTACCCAGTGAATTTTTATTAGATGCTCACAATTGGTTAATACTTTTGGGGCGCTATATCTGCAAAGCCAGAACGCCAGAGTGCTATAAGTGCTCGGTAGCAAGTTACTGCAGTTTTAAGAAAAAAAACACTGCGAAATAACTTACAAACTCAAGAAATAACTCTCTCGGACTGAATTTAAAAACAGTCAAAATTGCTTTTATCAGGTATTTACCATTACTGAATGTTAGAAAACACAGTTGCATTGCCATAATCGGAGATGGATTTAGTTTCTTACAGATTAGACTTAAATTTTATTTTTTAAAATCATCAAATTACTGATGAGTGGAGTTTTAAAACCATGGCGTATTCTTTAGACCTATCGGGAAGGGTGGCATTGATTACTGGCGCATCAAGCGGGCTAGGTAAACAATTTGCAAAGACCCTTTCGCATGCGGGTGCTGCAGTCATACTGGCTGGTAGACGCATTGAACTTTTAAAGGATTTGAGGGCTGAAATCGAAGCCGAAGGTGGGGATGCGCACGTAAGCCTTCTTGATGTAACTGATTTGGATAGCATCAAATCTGCCGTTGCTCATGCAGAAACTGAGGTGGGCCCTATAGATATTCTTGTCAACAACTCTGGTGTTAGCTCCACACAACGATTACAAGAGGTGGGTGAATCCAATTTTGACGATATCTTTGACACCAATGTTAAGGGAGCTTTTTTTGTTGCGCAAGAAGTCGGTAAAAGAATGCTTGCTCGAGCAAAGGGCCTTACCCCCCATGCGCATGCGGGCGGGCGAATCATCAATATTGCATCCACTGCAGGCCTAAAAGTGCTACCTCAAATTGGTGTTTACTGTATGAGCAAAGCCGCAGTCATACAGATGACCAAAGCGATGGCACTTGAGTGGGGAAAGTTTGGTATCAATGTGAACGCTATTTGTCCAGGCTACATTGATACTGAAATCAATCATCATCACTGGGAAACTGAGCAAGGTAAAAAGCTCATTCAGATGTTACCGCGTAAGCGAATTGGTGAACCCAAAGATTTGGACGCTTTATTAGTCATGTTGGCAAGCTCTGAAGGACACTTTATAAACGGCGCCATTATCGCGGCCGATGACGGATTTTGTATTTAAATGATGTTGAGTTAAATTCAATGAGAATAGCGCTACCCGAGGAAAAAATATTGGTCTACGAGATGGAGATTCCAGTGCGTTGGGGCGATATGGACGCGATGGGGCATGTGAACAATACCGTGTACTTTAGGTTTTTAGAGAGCATCCGCATTGAGTGGCTGACCCATTTAGGCTATCCCCCAAACCCCAGCGGTAAAGGTCCCGTACTCGTTAATGCGTTTTGCAATTTTTACCGGCAATTTGAATATCCTGATACCGTTATTGCAAAAATGTATGCAAGTGACCCCCAGAGAGCAACATTTGAGACATGGTGTACCTTGGAGTCAAAGTCTGAACCTGGAGTTATTCACGCAGAAGGGGGAGCGACGACAATGTGGGTTGATTTCACGGTTAAAAAATCAACTGAATTGCCTAAGGATTTACGTAAGTTAATTGAAGAGAAAAAACAGCAATAAATCTTATCTCCCGGCGTTACTTAGGATTTACACTCGCAAAGGCAATAACCTTTTTGGTTAGAATAAAGGGCTCGAAAACAAATACTTTTTGAGTGACTTGAAAATTCATACAATGATGACGCACTAACAATAGTAACTTTAATTTTTAGTCGTTGTTCTTAATAGTTTGTACCAGGAGTTTTGAACTTGAATAAGATTTTCCCCAGCGCTGAAGACGCCCTAAAGGGAGTGGCTGTAGACGGCATGCTCATAGCGGTAGGTGGTTTTGGACTATGCGGTATTCCAGAGGCTTTGATCGAGGCGCTAAAAAAATCTGGGGTTAAAAATTTAACCGCCATATCCAATAACGCAGGCGTTGACGGATTCGGGTTGGGTAAGTTGTTAGACACACGTCAGATTAAAAAAATGATTGCCTCCTATGTTGGTGAGAACAAGGAGTTTGAGCGTCAGTATCTTGCGGGCGAGTTGGAGCTTGAATTTACACCCCAAGGCACGTTGGCAGAAAAGCTTAGAGCTGGAGGCGCTGGTATTCCTGCCTTTTTCACAAAGACTGGTGTTGGCACTATGGTGGCTGAAGGCAAAGAGCTACGCACATTTGATGGAGAGACTTACGTCATGGAGCGCTCTTTGGTGCCTGAGCTCTCACTGGTTAAAGCGTTTAGGGCTGATCGTTCTGGTAACTTGCAGTTTAGATACACAGCACGCAACTTTAACCCTGCCGTTGCAATGGCGGGAAAAATGTGTATTGTTGAAGTTGAGGAGATTGTGGAGACGGGTGAGATGCATCCTGACCAAATCCATTTGCCAGGAATATATGTTCATAGAATCGTTTTGAACGCAAATCCTGAGAAACGAATTGAGAAACGAACCATAACTGAGAAAGCTGGAGTCTGATATGCCTTGGAGTCAAGATCAAATGGCAGCGCGTGCTGCACATGAATTAGAGGACGGTTTTTACGTTAATCTTGGAATTGGAATTCCTACATTGGTCGCCAATCACGTTCCAGCAAATATAGAGGTATGGCTGCAATCTGAGAACGGGATGATGGGTATTGGAGCATTTCCAACTGAGGAGAACGTTGACGCCGATTTGATTAATGCAGGTAAACAAACCGTTACAACAATCAAAGGATCGTCAATCTTTGGTAGCCACGAGAGTTTTGCAATGATCAGGGGGGGAAAGATCAATCTCTCCATTTTGGGTGCCATGCAGGTAAGTGAAAAAGGCGACTTAGCCAATTGGATGATCCCTGGAAAGATGGTCAAAGGTATGGGCGGCGCAATGGATTTGGTTGCCGGCGTAAAAAAAGTGATTGTCTTGATGGAGCACGTTGCTAGGAAAAAAGACGGCACGGAAGACTTAAAAATACTCCCCAGTTGCACTCTGCCTTTAACCGGGGTTGGCGTTGTGGACAAAATCATAACTGATTTGGCGGTGATGGATGTCACGCCTGAAGGGCTTAAAGTCATTGAATTGGCGCCAGGCGTTACTAAAGAATTTATTCAAAGTAAAACTGGCGTAACACTGCATTACTAGTACTTGCGCTGACTGTTGGAAATACTTTTGCGGAATTATTTACAGGTAATCCGCATAACTAAAACTATAATATATATAGATTTTCCATACCAATCAAATACTTGATTTCTTGGATACAGGAGCTCTATAAATCTAGACTAGGATCTTTCACTAGTTTTAATTGGCTCTTGCATAACTTAAAAACTGTACACCCATGAGCACACCAAAATTTAGCGTTGCTGATATTCGCAAAACTTTCCTGGATTTCTTCGTATCCAAGGGACATACCGTTGTTTCTTCCAGTCCACTTGTCCCCGGGAATGATCCAACTTTGATGTTTACCAACTCAGGGATGGTTCAATTCAAGGACGTTTTTCTTGGCACTGACAAGCGTTCTTATGTAAGAGCAACTTCAGTTCAGGCTTGTCTTAGAGCGGGGGGCAAACACAATGATTTGGAGAATGTTGGCTACACAGCGAGACATCACACATTCTTTGAGATGCTAGGGAATTGGAGTTTTGGGGACTACTTTAAGCGAGAGAGTTTGAAGTGGGCATGGGAGTTGTTAACTGAAGTTTATAAATTACCTCCTGAAAAGCTTTGGGCGACAGTTTATTTTGAAGATCAGGAGGCCTACGATATCTGGACTCAGGAGATCGGGCTTCCTGCTGAGCGGGTTGTTCGAATTGCAGACAACAAGGGTGCGAGGTACGCATCGGATAACTTTTGGATGATGGCGGATACTGGACCTTGTGGCCCTTGTTCTGAGATTTTTTATGATCACGGCCCTGATGTTGCAGGTGGTCCACCGGGAAGTCCAGAGCAAGACGGAGACCGTTTTATTGAGATTTGGAACAACGTTTTCATGCAGTTTGATATGCAGGCTGATGGGTCAGTTAAAAATCTGCCGGCCCCTTGTGTTGATACGGGCATGGGTCTAGAGCGATTAGCAGCTATTTTGCAAGGCGTACATAGCAATTATGAAATTGATTTATTTGATCAATTAATTAAAGCCAGCGCACGTGAGACTGGTTGTACCGATCTTCATAATAACTCTTTAAAAGTGATTGCGGACCATATCCGTGCAACTGCTTTCTTGGTTTGTGACGGGGTAACTCCAAGTAATGAGGGGAGAGGGTATGTTCAAAGGCGAATCGTCCGCCGTGCAATAAGGCATGGCTACAAGCTTGGACAAAAGAGCCCTTTCTTTCACAAATTAGTACCCGACCTTGTGAGTTTGATGGGCGAAGCTTATCCTTTGCTTCAATCAAATAAAGAACGTGTCATGCAGGTTTTGAAAGCGGAGGAGGAGCGTTTTTACGAGACACTTGAAATCGGTATGCAGATACTTGATCAGGCACTCGTGGGTAACAACAAAATTCTTTCCGGTGATGTTGCCTTTAAACTTCATGATACTTTTGGATTCCCCCTGGATTTAACCAATGACGTATGCAGAGAACGCAACGTAACTGTAGATGAGGCCGGATTTAATGCGGCAATGGAGCGTCAGAAATCTCAGGCAAGAGCGGCGGGCAAATTCAAAATGGACAAAGCCTTGGAGTACTCCGGCGCTTCAAATAAATTTCTGGGCTATGAAGAGTCAAAGTGCAGTGCACAGGTCCTTGCAATTTATGTCGATGGATTGGCAACTCCTAAACTGATGCAAGGTCAACACGGCGTGGTCATCTTAGACCAAACCCCTTTTTATGCGGAAAGCGGTGGACAAGCAGGTGACACGGGACATATTTCATCGGGTCTCTGTGAATTCACAGTGACCGATACCTCCAAGATAAAAGCTGATGTTTACGGTCACCACGGGCTACAAAGTAAAGGTGAATTAAAAATTGGTGACAAAGTTAATGCTGTAATTGATCTTGAAGTTCGCACCGCAACCATGAGACACCACTCGGTCACGCATTTAATGCATAAGGCGTTGAGGGAAGTATTGGGTGATCATGTTCAGCAAAAGGGTAGCCTTGTGAATGCTGAGCGTACGCGCTTTGACTTTGCTCACAACGCGCCTTTAACTGATTCAGAGATCAAAGAAATAGAGACAATTGTGAACAGCGAAATTCTCCACAATTCTCAGAACAGTTCTAAGATCATGGATATAGAGTCGGCAAAGAAGACGGGCGCGATGATGCTCTTTGGTGAGAAATATGGGGATACGGTAAGGGTACTTGAGATCGGCTCCTCCCGGGAGTTGTGCGGTGGCACTCACGTCGCACGCACCGGAGATATTGGTCTCTTTAAAGTGATTGCAGAGAGCGGCGTTGCCTCTGGAGTTAGACGAATAGAGGCGATCGCAGGGGCGCAGGTGCTTAACCATCTTCAGCATTTGGAGACCACACTTGAATCTGCGGCTAGTGCGCTCAAAGCTCCAATGGGTGAAATCAATGTAAAGATTGCGCAAATTTTAGAGCAAACGAAAATTTTAGAAAAAGAGTTAGATTCTTTAAAAGCAAAGCTCGCTAGCTCACAGGGCAATGATTTGTTAAGTACTGCTGTCTCAGTTGGTGATGTAAAGGTACTTAGCGCAACCTTGCCGGGTGCGGACGCTAAGATGCTTCGTGAGACTTTGGATCAACTTAGGAATAAACTGAAATCATGTGTTGTCGTATTGGGCAGTGCTCAAGGGGAGAAGGTACAACTTGCTGCTGGGGTGAGCTCAGACCTGACCTCTAAAGTCAAAGCGGGCGAACTGGTTAACTTTGTAGCGCTACAAGTCGGCGGTAAGGGGGGTGGTAAGGCAGATATGGCGATGGCGGGGGGTACTCAACCCGAGAATCTAGAGGCTGCACTTTCCTCTGTTAGGACTCAAGTTGAAAAACTACTTGGTTGATGAGATGGGCGACTTCATTGATTAAGTTCTTGTTAAAAGCCAAATCTTTGGGTAATCGTCCCTTAGAACCATAGGAGTTAGAAGTAGAATTTTCTTAATTGAGAGGTTCTACATTAAGAAATCAAGATTTACGGATAGTCAGATACTGGATGCAGTAAAAAGGGTCAAGGCGGACGGCGGTGTACAGGGGCAGGAGAACTTAGGCCTAGGTAATTAGGCCCAAGTAATCGAGCCGGAAATGCGCAGTTCAGCCGAGCGCCGGATCAATGGGATGAAGTCGTTAAAAAAGTTGCAAATTTGATTGAAGCAAATCTTGTAATCATCAAGATCACTAATGAGGAGCGAGTCATGTTGGATGTGACCTTGGGCTTACGAACAACTATGCCAACTGATTGGGTATTTGGAGATGATATTTACGCTCGTTTTGCAGCGGGCAATATTGAAATCGACTTCTTTGATCAGGAAGAAGATGACAGTGATGC
>CAIWAO010000018.1 GCA_903910745.1 uncultured Burkholderiales bacterium | reverse complement strand
GTTGCGACCAAGTTAGAGACAAAATTTCTAGCTGGATTAATCCCAAAACTCCTCAACAAGTTCTGGATTCTGTCAATCAGAAAATTGCGGATCGAAAATTTAAAGAGGCCTTGGATGAAATTGAAGTTGCGAGCAGATCAGATTTACACAAAATAGACGACGTCATTCAAGGAAAGTTAGATGTTCTAGCTGCCGAATCCAGTTTTCAAGTTGGAGATCTTGAAAAGGGGTATGAATATTTAGTAAAAGCATTAAAAAGTAATGCAATTACCTCAAAAGAAGCCATGAATGAGCCGCTGTTTGAACCTGTTAAAACTCAGATTCGATTTGTTCAAGTGCTTGTCCAAACTTATCCGCCCCAGCAAGGTGTCAACACAAGCTCAAGCGCCAATCCTGGTGTAGCACAAGAGAGTTCAAAATCGATTGAAGCCAACTCCAATGATACTTCTGTCAAGTTAAATCCCAATGGTGGTATCGAGGCGAAGGCCGGGAATGTCTCTGTTAAGTTGCCTTGATTAACTCATAAATCTATAGTTTTTAATTTTTCAATTTATTTAATTTGGGAGGAAATAATGCAAAGAAAATTCATTAAATCACTTTTAGCAATTTCATTAGCTTTTGCAGGATTTGCGAATGCTGAGGTATTGTCAGCAAACGGTTCTGTAAGCGAGATTAGTATCAAAGCTAATGGTGACCTTGTCAACGCGCGCAGAATTGCAAGGGACCAAGCAGAAAAAGACGCCGTATCAAGTCTTTTAAAGATTAAGCTGAGTGCAAATGTTAGTGATCCCAAAATCAAAGATGCATTGCCAGAGTTGCGAAAACAGTTAACTGAAAACTTTAAGACCACTTTCATTGCTGAAGGAGACTTTTTGACTGCAAAATCAACGCTTCAAGTTGATTCAGCACAATTTTTTGATTTAGCTAAGTCCTTGGGTATTACTTCCAAGGCCTCGTCGGCTTCTGCAAAGGTGCTCTTCTTGATTGATGAGTACTTCGGCGTTGGCACAAAGCTTGATCCGTCTAAGCCTTTGGTAAGTGAGATGGAATACTCACATGACAAAAGCTCATTTTCTGATAAAAGTTCGAGTGCTTCTGGTGCAAGCAGCAGTTCAAGGTCCGATGCAAGCGCTGAGAAGAGTAGCTTTGCAGCGTCAGGTTCTGAAAAGGCTGCCTTTGCTGGAAGCTCATCCACCGCAGTTGCAGGTCGTGATAGGCAGGCTATTTCTGGCTCTGATCAGCGTGCGATAGCAGTTCAAGATGGTGCTGGTGGCTCTGCCGCTGGTGCGCGCAGCACCCAAATTTCTGGTGCAAGAGACACACAAATTGCTGCAAGTAACAAAACTTCAGTGGCGGGCTCTGCATCATCTGATTTTGCTGCAGCAGGGGCCTCGCAAAGTTCCAAGTCAAGTAGCTCATCAGACGCGTCTAATTTCAATTTGCAAAAAAATGATGTCAATAAACAAAATGACATCGTTAACATGAAAATTAAGCAGGTTTTCCCTGGTATTGACAATGCAAAGCCCGCAGATGATACATCCGCTTTGATCAACCAAAAATTACAACAAGTCGTAAAAGAGTTCGGTTTGGTTTACACAGACGAGAAGGATTTCCGAGTTGAGGGTGGTAGAAAGCTCACGATTAACGAAATCAACCGGTTACAAAAATTTGATGCTTACCTTCAAAAAGCTTCTCAAGGCAATTACAAAGCTAAGTACTTGGTTTACGGAACTGCTGTGATGCAATCTGAAGGACAGTCGGCCAGCGGTCAAGTGCGTTGCGCCGGACAGCTTGCTTTAACTTCTTCTGATGTTGATACGGGCGAGGGTTTTGTGTCAGGTACGATTGGAAAACAAGCGATTGGTTCGTCTGATCAGACATGCCGCACTAACCTCTCTGAAGCATTAGCTAGGCAACTCGCAGATTACATTGGCACTGCGGCTCAAAAAGACCTACAACAGGCTAATACACAGGGACGGACTTACACATTGGCAATTTACAGTGCACTTCGTTTACCCTCTAAATTGCGTCGTGAATTCTCTGCAAAGGTTAAGGCTTTAGACGGCGTAGTAGAAATCATAGATGACGGTAATGCGTCAGAAGAAATGCGTAGATACACAGTTGTTGCAAAAGGTAATTTCTCTGAGAAGATTGACGATGTAATTGACGATATCGTTGAGGCCGATAACTCTGCCTATAAGTCTGCAAGATTCGAGAAAAAAGGCAACAGAATGATCTTCTGTGTTGAAGGAAAGTGTCCTAAGGAATATTGATGCTAATTCGCAAACAACTTTTGATGGCTTTAGCTAGCATCACGCTTGGTGTTAGCTCTTTTGCAGGTCAGTTTTATTTATTTCCTTTGCATGAAATTGAGGGCTTAGAGACCGCCAATTCAAAGGTGGCTCGGCCGTTGATTGATCAAAAACTGACACAGCGTTTTTTTATGGATGAAGAGGGCAAAGCCGTTCAAAAGGGATTCATCTCTACTTTCACTACTGAATTAAATAAAACTTATCCTAATTCAGTTATCCATCCTAAGCAAGTTTACGACACCAAAATACCAGGACCTTACAAATTCATCAATAATGATAATCAAGAATGTAAGCCTACACCCTCATATTTTGTAAATGATACTTACGCAGTGGTTCTTGGTCTAACCCGTGCATCACTGTACGAAGTTGAGAGGGGTGGGAATATTGAAGTACTTATTCCCATCACTTTAAATTTGCAATTTGTGCAACCGCATTTGGGCAAAATCGTTTTCACAACCAGTGAGACGGTCTATTCGCCCTTTCGGTTCACCAAAGAAGAGTACCGAAGCGGCTCTAAGGACGGTGTGATTCGTGGAGTCTTGGCTAAAAACATATCCGAACAAATTACTAGCTTGATGAAAGTTGCCAAAGTTGGATTCAATCCACAAGAGGTGCCTATTAAGATCATTGGAAAAGAGGGTAAGTTCTATATTACGTATAAAGGTTTCGAATTTGGTTTTAGCAAGGGCGAACAAGTAGATGCACATGGAAATAACGAGCAAGAAAATATATTTACCGTAAACTATGCCGATTCAGGTTTTGCCGTCTTAACCCTTGACTATGGTAAAGCAGACGTGGGTGATAGCCTTAAATTTGTTTTCGAAAAACCTGCTGACGATAGTCGCAAGCCAAGGGTTATGCCCGTTGTATCAGAATCTTCTGTAACAGTTAATGCGATATCAGATGTCTTTTCTAAAGATATCGGGTTCAAAGCTTCTTTTCAGATAAGTGCGGTTGACGTTAATTTTGCCCAAACTAAACAGCTTATAAAGGGCGAAGCAAATTGTGTGACTTGGCAAAAAATTCCGAGTATGACCGACGCGTCTGGTGAGCGTAAAGATCCGCCTGATTTCTTTCTCAAATTCAACGCTGCTAAATCCCCGATTACGACACTGGCAGGTGCGGGCGGAACAAAAACATCAGAGCGCTTTCACACTATAGTCACAGCCCAAGTTGTTGATCACTCAGGAAAGGTCATTTATTCCGAAATAGGGGATGATGATTATTCGTTAGATAAGGTCAACGGACAGGGTTTGAATCTAGAGCAGGCAAAAGAGATTTCGCTTAAAAACGCCACACTAAAAATGTCTAGAAACGTGGTGGCTAATATTAAAATCCAACCAAAGGATTTCTATATTGCTAAAGTCGATAAAGACTATATTTGGGTTGAAGGAATTGGTAACATCTCCACCACAGACAAGCCCGTCTTTACAGTTCTGCACCCCCTTTCTACAAAAGCGAACGGCAAAACCTCTTATGTAGATCTCGATATTGGTGAAGGTGTTGCAAACCTGGTCGTTGACGCTGGACTCGTTGGGTTGCCAATCTCCATAACGCGTTCTGATTTGCCAAAGCCTGTGCGCGGTGATATTGTGCGCATTTCCTCACCTATTACGGCCCCCGCAACGCCCATTCTTGAGTGCGCTGCACCGACTTTTATTGCTCCAAACACGGTTGCCGAAGCGCCTTACTTTGAGCCGCTTATCAAGCACGCTATGTATCGGTCTACAAAGTATTCGACACACATAAATGACGATACTTTTTACTCCGATACAAATTATCTCTTAACTCAGGGGATGTTTGATCTTCAGATTAAAAAAGAAAACTCGGAGATGTGTTTCCTCCCCGGTTATATGATTCGTGAAGTTAGCTCTAAATGTGATGATCCTTTGTCATGCAAAGCTACTTTAACTACAGGAGCTCTTGTTCGTTTAATGAAGGGTGCAGATGTGACCAAATCAGTTAGCACTGTCATTCAAACGGACTTAAGTGGTTTTCCAGACCAATCCAAAAAAGACTTCTATGGTTATAAGCAACTTAGCAACGGAATTACTTTAATGAATGATTTGACGAATAAACTAAATATTAACTAAGAAAGGTAATTTAGATGAAATCAATCCGTAAATTTATACTTGTCACAGCATCTGTATTGGTTGCTAGTGCTGCTCACGCGCAATTTGGTGGCTTGGGTGGTTTTGGCGGCGGCGGCGGCGGTGGCGGCGGCGGCGATATCTCAGCCGATGTAACTTCTTTCGTAACAAAGAGCCGTTCGCTCAGCGAGTTAGCTTCAAGATCAATGACTGCAATCAATGCAGCTTTTTCATCTGAATCTGACATTGCTGCTAAGCGTGCTGCTTTAGAGGCAATTGATAAGATAACTGATCCTGCAGAGAAAGAAGCTAAGAAAGCGGCTTTGTATGAATCTGAGAGTGCTGAAGCTAAGCGTAGACTTGAGTCAGGTGAAATGGAGAAAGCAATAAGTGGTTTAAGCGACGCTAAGAAAAAGCAAGTTAGCGCTGCTATTCTTAACTTTGGTATTGGTGCCTTACAAGCCGTTGACTTGGCTAAGACAGGTCAAGGTATCGTCCAAAAAGCATCAGCTAATCCAATGAGCATCCCCAAAGTTGTTCCTGTTAAAGATGCACTACCTTTGCTAAGCAAAATTGCATCTGATGCGGGCGGTTTCTTTGTGGGCGTGATCAAACTCGCAAAAGGCGCAAACATCTCCATCCCTGAAGTTACAGCTTCATCAAAGCCTGTTGATTCTGGCGATTTCAAATAATTAGAAAATTACACTAATTGGAAGCCGCGATCCTCAAAAGTCGCGGTTTTTTTCATGGTCGTTTGTGGATCGACAGTAATCCAATCAATGCGCTACAAATCAATAATGGCGCATACCAAAAGAGTCCGGGTTTGTTTACCCAAAACTCTAGCGAGAGGAGAAGAAAACCAATCGTTTGGAGCCTGAGAACGCGGTAAGCCCAAATAACGCGATTGACACTGAAGACTACACCCATCAAGCCAATGCTACTGGCTAAGGTAACTGCGATTAGTCCCCAAATTGAAAAACTTGATAGTTTTAATTTATAAGACCAAATTAAAGCGTCCGCTAAAATATAAGCGATTGCTGTAAAACCTATTTTGATAAACCAATTTAACCAAAAATTATTAGTAATTGATTTGAAGTGATTTTGTGGTGAGGGAGAAAGTTTTGGCCCTCCAATAGTGGATGCACCAGAGGATGCATTTGGGACTTTAAAGTTGGGTGTTGAAGAATCATTTGAGATGAAATCAAAATGCTCTGCGTTTTCACTACTTTGATTAGCTCCCTTTATTGTCGGGAATACTTGTGTATAGCTTTGGGGGTTTAGGGTCGCTGCTAGTGAAGATTTGGCACTGGAATCGTCATCGTTGTTGGATTGGGGATTATTTATAGGAGTAGCAGCAGTTGGTCTAGGTGTGCTTTGGTTGCTCGCGCTGCTAGTGAATATCAAGGCGTGTTGAATTAGGCTTATCGCTTCACTATCGTTTGATAGATTAAGCATTGAGTGGCCAAGCTCGCTCAGGCGAAAAGAGGTGGGCTTATCAAAGCAACTGATAAAGGAGGCCTCCAACAACAAGGAGCCTGAGCTGTGCGCAATTACACACCATGGCAACTCTAATCGGTCTGCCAGTAAATCAGAAATCCAAGTCTCTGAGTAAATCTGAATTGGAATATCAAACTCTTGATTTAGACTGTTTGGACGGGGTAAATTAGCCACATTGAAAAACTTATTCCAATCCTCCGTAATGGCGTATTGAAGACTCGGATGATGTTGGCTAGAGTCGGGTCTGATCCACAAGGGTTTTTGTAGGGGCAACTGTTTGGCTACTGCAAGGCTGAAATCGATGACATAGACTTTGGGTCGCTGGCTAGCAAACCCATCATCCACCATCAAGTTTCTAAGCGCTAAGTCTAAGTGCCAAACACCTCGCTCAGCAATCGTTTTTGTGCAACCAAGGGCTAGTTGCAATACCTGCATTGCACGCGCTTGAGCTTCCGCATTACTCCCTAACTGATGCAACCATTTGTGCATGGTTATGCCAACATGCTGCATCTCCAGTTGCTTGTTCTCTGGATCATTCAGCAGCACTTTCGGTACAGGTGCGTTATATTGATTGAGCAAATCAAGGAAGAAATACTCACGCGAATGTGAGTAAGCGTCGCTAAATTGTTTTATGTAATTCATCGTTGGGATGAACCTCTTTATTTGTATCTAATCCAGATTATGGCTACGCTGGTGTCATCCGTACACCCCCTAATTAGTGCTTCCTTGGCTAAGGATAAGCACAAATATTGCAAATCATTATCGCTGGGGGTGCTTCTGCCTAAGACAGACAGGCGCGCGCCAATATAAGCAGCGTCCATTGCTAGACCTGGTCCATCTGAGAGCATGACTGCGATATATGTCCCCTTAGGGGGTAAACGGTGAGTGTGAAGTGTGTTGCATACTTCAGAGCCTATGAGTTGAGTGGGGTTACCTTGTGCGTTGATGTCCCTAGTCGTTTCATGAATAAGTCCCCATTTACCAAACCCCCCCCAACCTGGTTGATAAAGCCGTAAGTAACTATCACCTAGGCTCGCCAAATTCAAACCTCTGCTTGTTGCGCTAAGGTAGACAAGCGTACTCCCCGTCTCTGGGTGGAGGGTGAGCATTTCTTGATGCGCTAAGAAAACGCGTCTATTGATATGCGCAAGGGCGTCTTCGCTGTCAGCTGAGCCAAGGTCTTGATTACCCTGGTGATTAACCATCTGGACGCTTAACCATTGAGCGGCTAAACCACTACCTGCACAACTATTAGCGCCATCGCACAGGGCAAAGGTTTGGGTATGTGAGTTGGCGCTAAAGGAATCAAACCCTTTTGCCGGGTTTGCTTCAACATTAAGTGCTACTGCATGGACACATGAGGGGTTCACGGCACGGGTCTTGGGCGCGGGGTGCCAATAGTTTGTGATTCGTTGGAGGAGTTAACCGATAAGCTCAGCTCAATTGCACTGTATTCGGAGGCAGGTCCCTGAGGGCGAGTGTAATTTCCAGTTTGGTTGATGTCAACTCCTAGATTTAAGACCTCATGTTCATTCAAACTAAGCTTATAAAGCTTCATTTTCTCAAGCACTGAGCCGTTGGATCGCATACACGTTAGTGAAGCGACCTCAGGTAAATAATAGTAACACTCTCCCATGATCTCGGTCAAAATGAGTTGCTGCCTAGAAACATAAGTTGCGTTCACTCGCAAGGTGGACCAGCCACTCGGAAGCTGATTTGAATCAACACTTTCACGACCGATTAAGATCGGTAATGGGAGGGTGTGGATATTTGCTCCTGAGGCATCAAGTAATTTAATTTGAACTTGAGAAGTCTTTTGTATTGCTTGTTGTCCCAGGGGAGACGGGGTAGTGCCTGAATGACCAAAGACACCAACGCCCGTATTGGTGCCAGGGTGCGAATAACTGGGCTCTGTGCCTACACTAAGATCAATGCGGGTAGGTGCCTCTTTCTTGAGTGGTCCAGAAAGACTTGCCTGGGCTTCAAATAAGATCCGACGACCTTTGATAGAGATTTGAAAACCTTCGTCGTGCGTTACGTTTTCTAGCGAGGACTGTCCTAGTTGCACTGTGGGTGAGAAATCACTAGAGACACGAACTGAGCCTCCCCTAGAAGTTCTGTATTCGGATTGGATTATCCTGCTGAAGAAGTTTTTTCTAAAATCAGGATCTACGGATTCATGCGCTACTAAGAAATCGTCAAACCGCTTTGCGATTTCAAAATCCTTAGGCGTAATGATTAACGATTCG
>CAIWAO010000017.1 GCA_903910745.1 uncultured Burkholderiales bacterium | reverse complement strand
GCTGCTACCTCATAACTGGAAGCCACAGTAACTATCACAGGCCATTTGCTGGAGTCAACCTGTGTTGCCCGCACGCTTACTATTAAAACAAGTTTTTTTTCATTCATAAATTAAACCTTCTGACACACACCTGAAGCGACAGGCGTTGTTGAAGATGCGGAACTGGAACTGTAAGCGGTAATTAAAAATGTATTACCTGAGTTACAAGTAGAACACTAAGGTGAACAACATCAGTTGGTGAAGATGAATCAGTCGCTGTGTATTCGTAAACGCCAGTGCTTGTTGTGAAGCTAACTAATGTCAAAGCTCCTGTGCTTGTATAAAAAACTTCATCAACATGTGTTGCGTTACCGTATGGAGTGACATTCGCAAACTTTACGCTCTAGCCACTTTGTTGAGCAAAAACTTTAGGTTCGTGCGTTTATTTCATTTCGTCCAAATCAAAACAAAAAAACACATAAATGCGGAGCGCAAATGCAAAAGCCCATCAACTTAACCCAATAGGCTTGCTATGGTGAATCAAACGGTATTCCTACCGTCGCAACTTTCTATGATGATTTCATCGCTCTAACCGAATGAGCTAAAGCGCCGAGCCAACAATCATAGGGCTTTGTCGTATTTGATCCAAGTTTGTTTGGAGGAAATTTAGGACTAGGGCCACTAAACTGTAATAGTTACTTAGTTTTACTTATTTAAGGTCACTAAGGCCCTTATATTCTAGTAAGGGGGCAACTTTTGGGGCTTGTCCATAAAATGCTTTGAATAATACGTCGGGTTCTTGAGTTCTTCCTCGGGAGAGAATTTTCTCTCTAAAGATATTACCATTTTCTCTGTTCATACCCCCATGAGCGTAAAACCATTCACCACTGTCTCTTGCAAGTACTTCACTCCATAGGTAAGCGTAGTAACCAGATTCATAGCCGATCGTAAAAATATGCAAGAAATAAGGGGAGTGATACCTAACCGGGACCACTGTATTTCCAAAACCCGATTGGCGTAGCGCTGAGTCCTCAAAATTGCGAACTGATGAAGCGGAAGGTACTTCGCTCGCTTTAATTTGATGCCAGTATTGATCCAGTGTTGCCGCAGCTAAATAAGAAGTAGTTTCAAAGCCTCGGTTGAAAGTTTGAGCACTGATAATTTTTTTAAACAAATCTTTTGGTATTAGCATTCCCGTTTTATAGTGCTTGGCAAAATGCTCCAATACTTTAGGCTCTCTAGCCCACATCTCAAAAAATTGCGAGGGATATTCTCCAAAGTCAGGTGGAACATTGGTGCCCGAGAGGGATGCGTAGTTAACTTTTGTGAACAAGCCGTGTAATGCATGACCAAACTCATGAAACAAGGTGGTGACCTCATCAAAGCTTAAGAAAACTGGATTCAGTCCACCTTCTTTTGATTTAGTGGGAGCTGCAATGTTTAAATTGATAATAACTACAGGTAAAGAGTGAGATAAAGCTGATTGATCCACAATAGAGTTCATCCAAGCTCCACCTTGCTTGTTGCTTCGGGCATAGAAATCAGTTATGAATAGGCCTAAAGGTTTTCCGTCCTCTTCTTGGACTTCGTATATACGAACGTCTTTACGGTAAGCTTTAAGATCCCTGCGCTCTTTAAAGCTGATTCCAAATAGTTCATGAGCTGCGAAAAAGACTCCATCTTTTAAGACATGGTTAAGCTCGAAGTAAGGTCTAACACTTTCTTCGTTGAATCCAAATTTGGATTTGCTCACCTGATTTGCATAGTAATCCCAGTCCCAAGACTCTAATTTAAAGCTTGAAACTCCCTTTAATTTGCTTTCTGTATCAATTGCATTTTGAATATCTAGGGCTTCACGATCAGCAGCTCTCAGTGCTTGAATGGATAGATCTTTAAGAATTTGATTCACAGCAGTAGCTGTTTTTGCAGCGTTGTCCTCCAAAACGTAATCGGCAGGTGTTGCATAACCTAGCAACTGAGCTTTCTCAGTCCTGCATTGCATGATTTCAGAGATCAGAGAGTCATTTCTAGAGCCTGCGCGTTCGACAGAGGCTTTAAATATTTTTTCTCTAACAGCACGATTTTTCAAAAGTCCAATTATGGGTTGGACTGTAGTGTTTTGCAGGCTAATAAGATATTTGCCTTTGATCCCTTTGGAATCGGCACTGGCACTAAGTTGCGCAATCGTTTCTGGTTTGAGTCCGTCTAGTTCATTTATATCCGAAATAATGACTGCAGACTCTTCATTCGCCTTCATCACATTTAATCTAAACTGGGTAGTTTTTTGAGCCAGTTTTTCATTAAGCTCGCGTAATTTATCTTGCTTTTCTGGAGTTAGCTCAGCCCCTGATCTGACAAAAGAAATGTAAGTCCTATTTAATAGTTGAAGTGATTCCGGGTCCAAACCAAGAGAGTCTTTGTTTTTATATAAATTTTGAACCCTCTCAAACAGTCTGCGATTCATCATGATCGAATCTGAGTGTGAAGAAAGTTTAGGAACAAATTTCTCCTCTAAATCAGTTAAATCTTTGTTGGTATTTGAAATGGTCAAGTTAAAAAATACTTTACTCACTCTGCTCAGAATTGCTCCTGACTGCTCGTAGGGTATGATGGTATTTTTAAAAGTAGGCGATTCCTTGTTGTTTACTATGTCATCGATTTCAAGTTGTTGTATACGCATACCCTCAACAAAGGCAGATGCAAAATCCGACTCTTTAATTTGAGCAAATGGTGGCAACTGATAGGGCAAAGTACTTTTACGTAAGAAAGGATTTTTTGGGCTCAATTTCTCTTGATTTACTGGGGCCGCATAGGCACCGCTTAGAAGAAATAAAATCGTATAAAAAATCACAAATTGTGTTTTGAATCTTAGCTTAGGTTTTTTCATTTTTATGTTTCTTCTCTTTTTGTCGATACCACTATTTTACTGAATTTAAATTATTCTAAATTTACCCATGATTTCTTGCTGGTCGCAGGCATAAAAAAATCCACTATACGGTTAACGTATAGTGGACTATAGGAGATTAAAAAACTTTAAAGACCGAAATTAATGTTTAAATAGAATTTTGATCTTTAAAATAAATTGATAATTAATTCCTATTATCTGTTGTAAGCACTCTCACCATGTGAGCTGATGTCCAAGCCTTCGCGTTCCTCTTCCTCGGTGACTCTGAGTCCGATGGTAAGGTCTACGATCTTATATGCGATGAAGGATACAACGCCGGACCAAACTAGAGTAGTGACAACAGCTTGAAACTGTATCCATACTTGTCCGGAGATAGAGTACTCTGCACTGGCTGCATTTGCTACGTAGTCGTATATTCCAAGACCGCCCAAGTCGGGTGAAGCAAATACACCTGTTAACAATGCACCTAAGATACCACCTACACCGTGAACACCAAATACATCTAGTGAGTCATCAGCACCAAGGATACTCTTGAGTCCAGTAACGCCCCATAGGCAGAACACACCAGCTAAGAGACCGATAACGATTGAACCCATTGGGCCAACATAACCGCAAGCGGGTGTAATAGCTACCAAACCAGCTACGGCACCAGAAGCTGCGCCAAGCATGGATGCTTTGCCTTTGAGTAGTGCCTCTGCACCGATCCAGCTGAGGGTTGCTGCGGCTGTTGCGACTAAGGTGTTGATGAATGCAAGGGCTGCAACACCATTGGCTTCAAGGTTGGACCCAGCGTTAAAGCCGAACCATCCCACCCACAAAAGTGACGCTCCAACCATGGTTAGTGTCAAGCTGTGAGGTGCCATTGACTCTTTACCGTATCCGGTACGTTTGCCAATTACGTAAGCTCCGACCAAACCAGCGATAGCTGCATTGATATGCACAACGGTTCCACCTGCGAAGTCAAGAGCACCTTTGGCCCACAACCATCCAGCATTATCGGTTACTGTAGCTAAAGTAGCTGCATCTGTGATTGCGTCTGGTCCATCCCAATACCAAACCATATGGGAGATAGGCAGGTAGCTAAAAGTGAACCAAATTGCACAAAAGAGTACGACAGCTGAGAACTTCACACGCTCTGCAAATGAGCCTACGATAAGCGTGCAAGTGATTGCAGCAAACGTTGCTTGGAAAGCAGCAAACGTGAAGTCAGGTATGTAAACACCTTTGCTAAACGTAGCAGCGACTGAGTCTGGAGTCATTCCTTTGAAAAAGAGCTTGTCAAATGAGCCTATAAACGGATTTCCTGCAGTGAAGGCAAGCGAGTAGCCGTAAATAACCCATAAAACATAGATCAAGGAGCTGACAACAAAAACTTGCATCAACAAAGAGAGCATGTTCTTGGATCTGACTAAGCCACCGTAAAACAAAGCGAGTCCTGGAATAGTCATGAGTATGACAAGGACAGTAGCAACTGTCATCCAGGCTGTATCGCCTTTGTTAGGAACTGGCTGAGCTGGTGCGGCCTCTGGGGCCGGTGCAGCAGCTGGAGTAGCTGCTGCTGGTGCCGCGGCAGCTGCGGAGGTCGCAGTCGCTGCAGGTTTAGGTGCGGGGGCAGTTGTATCTGCCCGTACTATGGTTGTTGCAAAGAACAGCCCCAACGATAGTACTAAGGGAACTAGCACTTTTTTCATGGTTTATATCTTTCTCAGACTGTGATTTTTGGTGTTGCAGGAATTAAAGGGCTTCTTTACCCGTCTCGCCAGTACGAATACGAACTACCTGCTCGAGATTGAAAACAAAAATCTTGCCGTCACCGATTTTCTCGGTTCTGGCAGACTTCTCAATGGCCTCAATTGCTTGATCGACCAATTCAGCACTGACAGCAGCCTCAATTTTCACTTTTGGTTGAAAATCCACTGTATATTCAGCACCCCTGTAAAGTTCGGTATGACCCTTTTGTCTTCCAAAGCCTTTGACCTCGGTTACCGTAATTCCTTGAACCCCAATTGCGGATAAAGCTTCTCTAACTTCATCTAGCTTGAAGGGTTTGACTATGGCTGTAATTAGTTTCATCGTCGATCCTAGTTTTGATTTAGAAATCTAATTTAGAAATTTTTCTTAAGACCAAGAACAAAAGAAGTACCTGCTAAGTCTTTAGATCCGCTACCAGCTAGGTTATCTTTGACTTTGTTTCCGCGTTTGGAGAAGTCTGTACCAACGATTGTTCCGCTCAGTACAAGACCATCAAAATCTTTATTGAGTGCCAAAGAATAATCGGTGTATGCCGTTACGTTTGCGTTATCACCAGCAAAGTAGGGCGAAGTTGATTTAATAGTCTGGTTACCAATATGGGCTAATGCAGTTAATCCATCTCCAAAATCAAAGTTGTAACCTATGTCTAAATAAGTACTTCCTGAAGAGCTTGGGAAACCGAATAAATTGGTAACAGAATCTGATAATTTGATATAAGCTGGACCGTAATTGATGGCACCATAAATTTCTGTAGTGTTCGCATTTGCGTAACCCGTAACAGAAGCCAAGTTATTGCCAGAGTACAAGTACTGGAGAACTCCGACATCATAAGTCACATCATCATTGAAGGCACCGCGGTATCCACCGTAAAGATCTGTCTCAAGTGGACCTTTTGTGTTTGCAGTGCCAGTATCCTTAATCCAAGTGATTGTTGAATTCCATGTACCAACGTAAAAACCAGATTTGTCGGTGTAATCTGCGCCAAATTGGACGGCAGGTTTTGTTCCAGATTGTGAAATACCACGGTAACGGTAGTCAGAAACTGCTCCAACATTAAATGTAAGAGTGGACTCTGGCTCAGCGGCGGGCGCAGTTTGCGAATAGCATGTTGCAGATAAAAGTGCTGAAACACCACACAATAGTTGAACTAAATTTTTCTTCTTCATTTCTCATTTACTCCGATTAGTTTAAAAGATTCCACTTTGACTTTAGCAGAATGTATGCCGATATTTGACACTCTGAAATGCCTTATTTTGGTGATAATTCTGGAAAATTCAAGTGTTTATATCATTTTCTAATATGTATAGACCTCAATAATTAGATTTCTTGCACAAATATGGCAGAATTGCACTGGGTTGGTGCGATTTAAAAAATAATTAATAAGTACTAATTATTTTTATGCGCCTTAAAAGTGCTTAAATGAAAAATACTCCAGATCATGTCATGTGTATTTAATAGTTAATAGTTAGGCTACATGAAGTTTGCGCAGTTAAGATAACGTTCTGGGAGTTACAACCCTAATTTTGTTT
>CAIWAO010000016.1 GCA_903910745.1 uncultured Burkholderiales bacterium | reverse complement strand
CTGCCCACAACATCTCCCATGAAAATGAGCGGGATAAGCACTGCTATCAAAGAAATTGTCAACGAGATGATGGTGAATCCAATTTGCTTGGAACCTTTTAGTGCCGCTTGCAAGGCGCTTTCGCCCTCTTCAATGTATCTCGAGATGTTCTCTATCATCACAATGGCGTCATCAACTACAAATCCAGTAGCGATGGTCAGCGCCATGAGAGAGAGGTTATTCAAAGAAAAGCCGGCTAAGTACATCACTGCAAATGTGCCCACCAACGACAAAGGAACGGCAACTCCTGGAATAATAGTTGCAAATAAATTACCCAAAAACGCATAAATTACCAGCACCACCAAAACAACGGATAACAAGA
The DNA here is from genome assembly GCA_903910745.1 of uncultured Burkholderiales bacterium. Classification (GTDB taxonomy): domain Bacteria; phylum Pseudomonadota; class Gammaproteobacteria; order Burkholderiales; family Burkholderiaceae_C; genus Limnohabitans. The sequence continues at coordinate 8,698 of CAIWAO010000016.1, read as the reverse complement.
GCTCTAGTTGCACGTCTTCAACAGAGGCTCGAATGGTTGTTGTTCGGTCAGTCAATAGTTTGACATCAACCGAGGAGGGCATCGTCGTTGAGAGTTGGGGGAGCAGCTTTTTAATACGGTTGACTACTTCGATAACGTTGGCACCGGGTTGGCGCTGGATATTAACAATCACCGCTGGCTCGCCATTACTCCAAGCCCCAAGTCTTACGTTCTCTGGAGCATCTATCACAGTTGCCACATCAGATAAATGGATGGGCGATCCATTTTTAAATGCAATGATTTGCTTGCTGTAATCGGCAACTGTTTTTATTTGATCGTTAGCATCTATTGTTGATGCACGCTCAGGTCCATCAAAACTCCCCTTAGCCGTGTTTACGTTTGCGTTTGCAATCGCTGTTCTTACATCATCTAAGCTCAAACCAATATCAGCCAATAATTTAGGATTCGCCTGAATCCGAATCGCAGGTCTTTGGCCTCCGGACAAACTTACCAACCCAACCCCAGGCAATTGTGATATTTTCTGAGCCATTCGTGTATCGACCAAGTCCTCAACCTTTGTAAGGGGTAAGGTCTTTGAAGTCACCGCTAAAGTAATCACGGGCGCATCTGCTGGATTGACTTTGCTGTAGATAGGCGGAGCAGGCAAATCACCGGGGAGAAGAGAGTTAGCAGCATTTATTGCAGCTTGGACCTCTTGCTCAGCGACATCCAAACTAATGTCTAAACTGAACTGTAAAACAATTACAGATGACCCACCGGAACTGGTGGAGGACATTTGATTGAGGCCAGGCATTTGACCAAATTGCCTCTCAAGCGGTGCGGTGACAGATGACGTCATCACATCAGGACTTCCCCCTGGATACAGGGTGACTACTTGTATCGTTGGATAATCAACTTGAGGCAAAGAAGATACGGGTAGCAGTTTATATGCAATGATTCCTGCCAACATGATTGCCACCATCAAAAGCGAAGTGGCAACTGGGCGTAATATAAAAAGGCGCGAGGGGTTCATTGGGCTTCTTTGTTGACTTTACTCTTGTCCCAATTGCCTGAATTTTTTTGTTTATCCGGTATGCCGTCAGCAGGTTTGGCTGACTTATCTTGATCTGTTTTTTCGCCTTTTTCGACTTTTTCACCCGTTTGGACCTTAGTCTCTGTAGGAGTAGGAACCGCTAGAGGTGAGTTAGGGTTTGAATTAGAGGGTGATTTGTCCGAAGCTCCCGAAGCTCCCGAAGTGCCCTCAGGCTTGGAGGAGCCTTTATCATCCCCTCCTCCTTTGCGCCCCTTACCGCCACCGGGCTTGGCGGGCTCACTGATAACAATATTCGCACCCTCTCTTAACTTGTCTAAGCCATCAATCACAACTTTATCGCCAAGGTTCAAACCAGACTCAACCAGTATTTTGTCCTCATCTGTAGGTCCAAGCTTTACCGGCGCAACTGAAACAGTTTTTCCGTCTTCGTTAACTCTGTAAACAAATGTGCCAATCGTACCTTTTTGCAATGCAGTCGCTGGCATATAAACGACATCTTTCTTAACCTCAAGAATTGATTTCACATTTACAAACTGATTTGCGAATAACGTACCTCTGGAATTGGGAAAAATTGCGCGAAGTTTAACTGTACCTGTCGTTATATCAATCACATTATCAATACTCTCAAGCTTACCTTTGTCAATTAAAAACTTATTTTCACTATCCCAAGCCTCAATCTCAACCGACTGAGGTTTTGCATTAATAGATTGAGTCGGGCGTGTTGGGCTAGCTTTGTTACCTGATTCAGATGAGACGCCGAAAGGCGCTGCAGTGCTGGGTTTACCTGGCCAACCACCCTCCTTATTTGCATCATACGTTGTATCCCGATTACCCCTGTTTCCGCCCTTCTCTCTTGAGCCTGGCCCCGCTTTGCTTGCGTCTGCAGCTCCGCTCTTAGATTGAGCTTGCGTAGACAATGATGGATTAAGCTTTTGCATGTAAGTCCCTATTAAATTTTGCGGTACAGCAAAAATAACAGTGGTAGGACTGACCTGAGTAATCACAAACAAACTGGTAGAGTTGTTGGCCTGAACCAAGTTACCCGGATCCACCAAACGAAGCCCAACTCTTCCCGATATTGGAGAAACTATCCTGGCAAATTCAACTTGAAGCTTTGCTGCATCAACCGCACCTTGATCTGTAATTACAGATCCTCTGTATTGGTCAACCAATGCTTTTTGCGTTTCATAAATTTGAGAGGACACTGATTCTTGAGATATCAAGGTCTCATAACGTTTAAGATCAGTCTCAGCGTTACGCAATAGCATCTTGTCTCGTTCCAGGGTTCCCTGAGCTTGTTTGAGACTGGCTTCATAGGTTCTTGAATCAATCTGAGCCAATACTTGGCCCGCTTCAACCATATCACCCTCTTTGAAATATACGTTAGTTAAGATCCCGCCTACCTGAGGATAAACAGTAACCGTATTTCTGGGAACCACAGTCCCAAGGGCGTTCAAGCTAACGGTGATATCGCCCTTTTTAATTTCACCAACAAGAACTGGTACGGGTCTATTTTTAAATCCAGAGCGCTTATCAGGCTCAGGGGTGTCCTTATTTGAAAAGTAATAATATCCGCCAGCAAGGAGTCCCACAACTAAAACACCCCAAAGCACTCGACTTGAGACGCTACCCTGAGCATGTTTTAAACTGACAAGCCCGTTTTCAATTTTGCGCATGCTGCAATCCTTGCTGATTCTTCAATTTAATTAATTCGTTTAAATTATCTTGCCGTTAAAAAAGGCTTATAACTTACAACAATGTGGCATTTTAGGTCAGTTTAAGTGGGTATTGAGTTGAGCAATGAACATAAGAATGAAACTAAAATACATTTACATTACTTCACGCGCCCATTGTTCCTTTATTGCAGTCATAAATTACATCATGGTTGAAGAAATTAGTGACTTTTGGGCTATGAAATAAATCAAAAATGTAATAATTATTTATAAGGATTTATGTCCATTTCTAGTCTTAAATCTTCAAAGTTTGAAAGATTTATCCTCCCTATTTTCTAGGATTAGAATTTCCGATTAACTGAGTGAATTCTTTAGTGCCCTGGGAATACAAACTTAATAAATCAGCCATTAAATACATTTATTTGGCTCCTTTTAGGCCGGTGTATGTAATTAATTTTTCCAACTTAAAATAACTCTGCTTGCAATATTCGGGTTTTCCACTAACCGCTCTTGAGATTGATAATTAGTTTGATTTGAACTACTTCCCTCTTTGTACTCTTTGGCCACTTTAATTACCCTACAAAAGGGCTCTAATGCATAAAAATAACAAATCGCGAAAGTATCAGATTACATCTCAAAGCGCATTCAATTCACCCAACAAAACGCAAAATGATTTGAAAAAGAAGGCTCAAGTAATTTTCTCGAATGCATACGAACTTCATCAAAAGGGACAGATAAATGAAGCTGAATCATGTTATCGAGAGGTCTTGAAATTACAGCCCAACCACTTTGATGCTTTGCAATTATTGGGTACATTATTTGCACAAAAAAAGGATAGCGCACAAAGTCTTACTTACTTTGACAAAGCAATTGAGATCAATCCATTAAATGCAAGCGTTTTTAATAACCGAGGCATTGTCTTAATGGACTTAAAGGAGCCGAGGCTCGCTGTTGAGAGTTATAACAAAGCAATTGAGCTCAAAAGCGATTACCCAGAGGTGCATTCAAATAAAGGGAATGCCCTTCAAGCCCTTAACTTACCAACAGAAGCTGTTAAAAGCTATGAACACTCAATTGCTTTAAGACCACAATTTGCTGATACATACAACAGCTTAGGTGTTGTGTTGCATAGCATTGATTTTTTCATACCAGCTCTTTCAAACTTTAATCGTGCTGCCCTTATAAATCCAAACTTTGTTCAGACTTACTACAACGCAGCACGTTCTTACAAAGAGCTTGGCGACTTAAGAAACGCTCTAACACTCTATGATCATGCAATTAAACTAAATGTAAATTATTTGGATGCATACAATAACAAAGGCAATGTACTCCTTGAGCTTGAGCAATATGACCAAGCTTTGGATTGTTTTGATAAAGCGCTTTTGATTAACTCTCAAGCCCCCCATTTGCATAACAACAAGGGTAATGTTTTTAAAGAATTAAAGAAATTCAACGAAGCCTTGCTCTGCTACCAAACTGCACTTCAAATTTATCCTAGCTATTCAGACGCTCATAACAATATGGGCAACCTAATGCAAGAACTTAATAGGTTTCAAGACGCATTAATTTGCTATGACAATGCATTGCAACACAGTCCGCATTTTGTTGATGCGATTAACAACAAAGGCGTAGTTCTTCGCGAACTCAAACAAATATTACCCGCCATAGCTTGTTACTCAAAATCAATCGAGCTTAACCCTCAATTTGCTCAAGGTAACTTTAACTTAGCAAATGCTTTGAAGGAAATCAATGCCACTGAGGACTCGAAAAAATATTATTTAAGAACTCTAAAAATAGACCCAAATTACCAAGCCGCTAAATGGGGAATTGCCCTGTCTAACGTACCTACGTTTTTATACAGCCTGCAACACTTAGAGACGTCAAGATTGGCGTATGAGAAGGCCTTAATTTCACTTGAAATGCAAGCGAATGATTCCGGCTTTTTAAAAAGCTATAAGTCGGTCGGACTGCATCAACCTTTTTACCTTGCATATCAGGAAAGAAATAATATTGATTTAATGAAAAGCTATGCAAAAATCTGTAGCAAAGTTATGTCTCATTGGTTTGAATCTGAAAATTTTAGTCTTGGACATTCCAATACTAGCGGAAAAATCAAATTAGGGATCGTCAGCGATCAAATCAGGTACCACTCCGTTTGGAATGCCATTACGAAAGGATTTATTGAGCACTTAGACCCAATTAAATTCGAGATTCACATCTTTTATTTAAGCAACACCATTGATGATGAAACTGCTTTCGCAAAATCTAGATCAACCAGCTTTACACAAAATCTTGCTAGCCTGTCTGAATGGACCAAATGTATTCTTGACAAAGAAATTGATGTGATCTTGTTTCCCGAAATAGGTATGCATGCGTTGACCACACAGATTGCCCATTTACGGCTTGCCAAACTACAACTTGTGAGTTGGGGACATCCTGAGACCACAGGTATTCCAACCATTGATTACTTTATATCCTCTGAATTATTTGAAAATCAGACCTCCCAGCAAGCCTATTCAGAAAAACTAATCACTCTTCCCTCATTGGGATGCACCTATTCGGCTCTAAATTTAAAACACGTGCCGATAGATCTGAATAAATACGGGATCAAGTCCTCAAGCGTTAAATTACTTTGCCCTGGAAACTTATTTAAGTATTCACCGATTTATGACTGGGTATACCCACAAATTGCAAAGCGAGTGAATAACAGTCAATTTATTTTTTTCTTCAAAGACGGCATAGGGGTGGAGATATTTAAGAAAAGATTAGATGCGTCTTTTGCGAATTCAGGACTCAATGTGAACGACTATGTTGTCTTCATGCCTTGGCTAAATCCACAGGAATTTTACGGCCTGATGCATTCGGTAGATTTATTTATGGACTCTTTAGGTTTTTCAGGATTCAACACTGCAATGCAAGCGCTTGAGTGTGGATTACCCATCGTAACTAAGCACGGGGGGTTTTTAAGAGGACGTTTTGCTAGCGGTATATTGAACAAAATGGGTATGATTGAATGTATCTCTCATACCGATCAAGACTATATTGACTTAGTGGTCAAAGTGGCAACAACACCAGAACTTGCCCATCGTCTAAAGCAAGAGATAGTACAAAAACGTCATATTCTTTTTAATGATTTATCTCCAATTAGAGCTTTTGAAGAATTTTTAATTACAAATACACATATTAATCCCTAGTTCATATTGGATGCTTGGCCTATTTAGAGTTAGATTTCACATACTCAGTTGCCAATATGCCGGACTTTCCCCGATAATCTAGGGCTCGGGTTAAAAACGGTCTTTTACACCCATTAAGTATTTTTTGGAATTTTTATGAGCTTAAAGTGCGGAATCGTCGGACTACCTAATGTAGGCAAATCAACCCTTTTTAATGCACTGACGAAGGCAGGTATAGCTGCTGAGAATTATCCTTTTTGTACGATTGAGCCCAATGTCGGAGTGGTCGAGGTCCCCGACTCCAGACTTAGTGATCTGTCCACAATTGTTAAACCGGAAAGAGTTGTCCCAGCAATTGTTGAATTTGTAGATATCGCGGGCCTTGTGGCCGGAGCCAGTCAAGGGGAAGGACTTGGTAATCAATTTTTGGCGCACATAAGAGAAACCGATGCGATTGTAAATGTTGTGCGCTGCTTTGATGATGACAATATCATACACGTGGCGGGTAAGATCGATCCAATCTCTGACTTAGAGGTCATCCAAACAGAGCTTTGTTTGGCAGATTTAGGTACTGTTGAAAAATCAATCGCTAGGTATACAAAAACATCAAAATCGGGGAACGATAAGGAAGCTATCAAAATATTAGCTTTACTTAACTCTTGCCAGACTGCGTTAAACCAGGGTCAACCCGTGCGAACCCTTCCTTTCTCAGAGGATGATTGGGGACTGTTAAAACAGTTCTGCTTGATTACGGCCAAACCTGCTATGTTTGTTGGTAATGTTAGTGAGGATGGATTCGAAAATAACGAGTATTTAGTGAGGCTCCAGGCTTTGGCAGATTCACAAAAGGCACCCATGGTTGCAATCTGCGCGAAAATGGAAGCTGATATGAGCGACATGGACGATGAGGAGAAGACTTTATTTTTGTCAGAAATGGGTCAAAGCGAGCCTGGACTAAATAGACTCATAAGAGGGGCATACGAGCTCCTTGGACTGCAAACTTACTTTACGGCAGGCGTTAAAGAGGTAAGAGCTTGGACTATCCACAAAGGGGACACAGCCCCACAGGCTGCTGGAGTGATTCACACTGACTTTGAAAAAGGTTTTATCAGAGCTCAAACTATTTCTTTCGCAGATTTCATGACTCACAAAGGCGAACAAGGTGCCAAAGACGCTGGCAAAATGCGTGCTGAAGGTAAGGAATATATAGTTCATGATGGAGACGTCATGAATTTCTTGTTTAGCCCATAAGTATTCTCTTTGCTTGTTTAACAATCAATTTATTTTCTAGGGTTTACCTAGGATCTATCTAGGATTTAATAGTTCGCGAATTAATAATTAAGTAACCAAATTTCAAGAACACTTTTTAAATCGTTAAAAGTATTATTGATTTTTGTTAGTTTTGACTATCTTTCTAGTGTGTAATCGCTACAATCGTGCCTCCTTTTTAAGCAATTTCAAATCTCCACAATTGGCATGCAACTGGGTCCCCATTCAATCGCTAACAATGTTTTCGTTGCCCCTATGGCTGGGGTCACTGACAGACCCTTTAGAGCATTGTGTAAAAAATTAGGGGCTGGTTACGCGGTCAGTGAGATGGTCACTTCTAGGCCAGATTTAATCAATAGTGCGAAAACTCAAAGAAGAATAAATCACGCAGGTGAGGTTGGCATAATCTCTGTTCAAATTGCAGGAACAGAGCCCGAGGCCATGGCTCAAGCAGCTCTTTTTAATATTGACAAAGGAGCCCAAGTCATTGACATCAACATGGGCTGTCCGGCTAAAAAAGTTTGCAATAAATGGGCAGGTTCTGCTCTTATGCAAGATGAAACTCTTGCGCTAAAAATCATAGAGTCTGTTGTAAACGCTTGTCAAAGCGTATCTATCCCCGTTACTCTTAAGATGCGCACAGGTTGGAGTGAACAATTCAAAAATGCAAAACAGATTGCGCTTAACGCTGAGGCTCTAGGCGTTGAAATGATCACCGTTCACGGAAGAACTCGTGAACTAGGATACAAAGGCCAAGCAGAATACGACACCATCAAACAGATAAAGTTAGCTCTCTCAATCCCAGTTGTAGCCAACGGGGATATTGACTCAGCTGAAAAAGCTAAATGGGTTCTTGACACTACAAAAGCCGATGCAGTAATGATCGGCAGAGCAGCGCAGGGTAATCCTTGGATATTTAGAGAAATTACACATTACCTTCAAACAGGTCGACTGCTTGCCTCTCCCCTTGTCGCAGAGGTCAGATCCCTCTTATTAGAACACCTAGAAGATCACTACACTCTTTACGGATCACACATGGGAGTACGCACTGCGCGCAAACATATCGGATGGTATGTTAAAGGCTTAAAAGGCTACCAAGATTTCAAAGATCGGATGAATCAATTAGAAAGTACGGACGAACAACTTCGAGCAGTAGGTCATTATTTTGATGATCTCTCCGAGCTTGGGGATCGTTTGAGAAAGTCAAAATCAGAGGCAATAGAGCAAGTTTATGAGTAAAAAACAAATCGAAGACGCTGTCAAACACAGCTTGGAATCCTACTTTAAAGATCTGAGGGGATCTGAGCCCGACAATTTGCACGATATGCTGATCAAGATAGTTGAGAAACCATTGCTTGAAGTAGTGCTCAAGCACGCAGACAACAATCAATCTAAAGCCTCACAATGGCTTGGGGTGAACCGTAACACTCTGCGTAAGAAATTAAACGATCACAAAATGCTTTGACATTGGTTGAATTTATTTCATAACCTAGCGCTAGGATTTAGCGTAGCAGTCACTCCTATTAATTTGGTTTATGCGTTTGTAGGCT
>CAIWAO010000015.1 GCA_903910745.1 uncultured Burkholderiales bacterium | reverse complement strand
TGTAAAACTTATCTAACTCACGCTTCCCCTCAGGAGAGACGTTCGATCTATCAAACCCAAATAAAACATCAGAGCTAAATGAAACATGTAGATGCTCTGGCAAAGGGGCAACAACAACTGCCGCAGGTATTTCTTTATAAATAATTCGTTCTTGCGGTGGGGGCGGGGGTGAAGCCACTGATGCAGGCGCCTCCAGGTAAACCACTTTCTCAACGACCTTAGGCTGTATTACTGGACTCTTACCAAAAGGAAATACCATGCTAACAGATGCTACATTAATTACACCTTTATTACCAATCGCATCATTGACACGGTAACTCTCTAGTTCACCTCTGAGGGATACGGATTGATTAAATTTATATGAAAATCCTAAACCTCCCTTGTAATTAGCATCTCGAATGGAAACAGTCGGATTGTTAACAACAACTGCACCTCCTCCTGAAAAAGAATCCCTTGCCCTGACACTGTCAACTCCAAAGCGGCCTATTAAAGATAATCTATCATTAACGGGAAAGGAACCTATTAAGTCAAAATTTTGTCCATCTAAATATGCATTGCCATTCATTGCTCCTGCAGGGACTGTGGTTGACTTAAAACCAAATTCACCTAATTTAAAATATCCCCCCTCCATCCCAAAATACTCATTAAATTGATATCCCACGAAAACTCTATAGGAAGTATCTTTTGAAGTGTCTGAAATACTTGAGCTACTAAAGCCACTATTAATTAGTTGTGAATTAATGCGGTAATTATCTATTCTTGCTTTACCAAGCCCTCCCCCAATTCCACCATAAAAATGGTCTATATTCTGGGAGTTTGAATTTGTGACTCCAAAAAGCGCAAGACACGTAGAAAATAATAATCGAAATTTTTTCATAGTTTCTTTCAAGGTAAATAGATAAAATAATATTAAGGAGAAACTATTGTTGTGTTGACCATAGTCACCGATGCATTCAGTCCAATCGCTCTTCCGTATAGAGTAGTTTGAATGGTCTGACCAGCAGTAGATATCGTTACCCCAGCACTTGCTAAAATTGTCCCAACCATTGTGCTTCCGTCCTCAATACGAGCAGCACTTCCAATTTGCCAGAGTACATTTTTCGCCTGTGCGCCGTTGATCAATAAAACTGATCTAGGCGTAGCAGATAACCCAACCGTAAGTGATGACGGAACATGGAATTGCCAAACTGCATTTGGATCTCCGCCGGCATCTAAGGTTAAATTCCCTGAGCTGATTAAGAAAGACTCAGCACTTGGCCTATAAGTTCCTGGTGTAATGGTTAGACCACCTAACTCACCTGAAGTGGGGCCCACAATCGCCATAGGCGTAAGAATAGCAATTGCATTGAATGCAATAAGAGCATCAGCTGCGGCTTGAGTAGTTAAAGCCAAAGATTCAGTGGTACCAGGTAGTGGTGGCGCGCAATAGATATTTCCAGTGACTTTGCCAATATTTAGAGTGGTTTCCGTATATCCATTATTTGCATCATGGAAGCCAGTAAACAAAGTACAGGCGGCCGTGGTTCCTAAATTTCCGTTTACAATCGTATTTACACCAGAGTTTGTAACTCCTGCACCACCGCCAAACGCTCCGTAGCTAGCCATTGAGCCTAAGCTAACGGGAACAATTGGTGTGCAAGATTGCGTTCCTGTTGCAAAGTGAAGGATTTTTGTTGCCACCATGGAATTTCCAGACGAATCCTTAACTCCTGAAGTTACAGTTGTTATATATGAAGTACTGGCTACGTAACCCGTAGGATTGGTGACAGAAAAAGTTGCTGTGTTACTAGGTATGTCATAAGTAATCAAGCCAGGCATATGCGCCGAACTAGGATTAGTGACAATGGACGGGTCAGTCACGTAAAAAGTTGATGAATTAACGGTTGATGAATCCATTGCCTTACTAAACGTAATACTTACCGGCTGACTTAGACAAATGAGTGTTGCATTATCAATCGGATCATTTGCAGTAATAGTCGGAGGTACCAAGTCAACAGAAGACGCGGTTGTAAAGCGCCATACATAATTTGCAGCAATTGGCGTTGCAGCAGTGTCTACTGCTGAAGTTGATATAGTCGCCACACAAGTTGTATTTGCCGGAAATAATCCTGAATTTGAAAATGTTGCCAAATAGTTAACAGCGTCGTAGGTCACTACACCTGTAATTGGCGCTCCAGATGGACAGGCAACAGTAAAACTTGTG
>CAIWAO010000014.1 GCA_903910745.1 uncultured Burkholderiales bacterium | reverse complement strand
TGGGTGCCGTCTAGTCTCTACACGTTCAAAGTATTTCTACTAAGCTTCGCTCGGCGTTAGCTTGTGCAGCTTTTGACTGCATTTAGCTTTCTCCGAATTTGACACCATCCCTTATGCAGTTTCCACGCATAAGGCACAACTTTCGCCATGAGTCCTCTGCTCTAACCAACTGAGCTATAGGCCCTAAAACTTTACATTTACTACACACTTCGGTTTTTGCCCTGGTGTGTAAGCGATGTGTAAGCAATTTTATATGTCTTAACCACCACTAACCTCTTGAATCTATTGAGGTCTTAACTACAAGACCCCTAGGGCTTCTTTCTTATGAGGGCAGATACTCTTAATAGAACTCCATAGTATGGAGCGCTATAAGCGGTCCGTGACGGTGTGTAGCGAAATGTGTAGTGATTTTTTACAATGAAATAATTAGTTCAGATTGTGCTACAATGTAGCTCAGATAGATAGTAAACAAAAGGATAAACACATGACTGCCAATGCTGTTGTACGAGCCAGAATTAGTGAGGGTATAAAGGAAGAGGCCACTGCTGTTTTAGCTGCCATGGGTCTTACTCCATCTGATGCCTTTCGAATCATGATGACCAAAGTAGCTAAAGAAAAAGCTTTACCTTTTGAGCCACTCATCCCAAATGAAGAAACTATTGCAGCCATGAAAGAAGCCAGAAAAGGAAAACTTAAATCCTTTACTTCTATTAATGACTTGATGGCTGACTTGAATGAGAAAGATTGAAAATACCGGGCAGTTTAAACGGGACTACAAAAGAGAAGCAAAAGGCATACATAGAAAGACCTTAGCCAGTGACCTCGAAGCTGTTCTCAAATTATTAATTGCTGACGAAAAGCTTCCTGCAAAATATTTTGATCATCCCCTGGTTGGTGATTGGAAAGATCACAGGGATTGCCATATCAAACCTGATCTCGTGCTTATCTATAGAATACCGGACGAAAACACATTACAACTAGTTCGCTTAGGATCACATAGCGAATTAGGTATTTAAGAATCGAGAATAAGCGTTACAACTAGTAACGTTCGTTCATCGTCTTCGTATTCATCATAGTCATCATGAGCAATTTCAAAATTCGTACGATCAGGCTCATCTTGACCAGGGAGTGGCTCACCCTCCTCTGCTCGTTTAATTGCGTCCATTTGATCTAATTGATTTTTAGCCCACGCTATCCAATCTTGATAGTCAGGATTGGCTTGATGAATCTTCGTATTCGATTCAACTTCCTTAATAAATCTTTTATCGATTGAAGTTGATCCCATACTTGAGAAACCTCAATCAATTGCTCCAACTTCCATTCTTGTCACGGATGCCAAACTTTGGACAAAGGACAAAAAGTTAGAAACACTTGCAAAGAAATTAGGTGTTTGTTTCAAACCCAACTTGCACTGACACAGCGACATCTTTAAAAAAATCAGTTATTGTCAGACACTCCACTAATTCCACTAACTCCACTTAAGCACCAGCCCCTTATATTCACGTGCTCTTATACGCAGTGTGTTGAATTCAACAACCCAGCACTAAATCCTAGGTACTGATAGCCTGACCAATTTGAGTTCTTCACAATCTATTTAACGTTTAAACTCGGGTAGGGTATTCCCTTAAATCGTGCGTTTTTGAAGTTGGAGATATTTTGGTGCGTAGTCATGCACCAAACATAGCTTAAGGCCAAAGGGTTCTTAAGTTTTGAGTAGTTATTGAGGGGGGATTACCTGGTTTTAAAGCAATTCAATCGGAATCTATTAATGGCACGGAGTGTGCAAACGAATAACTGATTCATTTTGGAGTTGCTCATGAAACATATTTCGATAAAAGCGCCTGCCTGGTTAGTCGCCTTGCCTCTGTCCTTTTTGTTATTCAGTGGTTTACATGCAGAGACGTCAGCGAGATACGCAATCTCTATGGCAGATATTCCCCTTACTACTGGGCAACCCGACCGAGGAGCAGGTGCATACCAATTCACAGGGCATACTATTTATGACCCCTTAATTGCATGGGAAGCAAATATTGGCACACGACCCGGGAAACTTATCCCAGGCCTAGCAACCTCATGGAAAGTAGACCCTGCAGATCACAAGAAATGGTTATTCACCATACGCAAGGGCGTGAAGTTCCACGACGGATCAGACTTTAAAGCCTCCTCTGTAATTTGGAACCTTGACAAAGTTCTCGCTGATAAATCCCCTCAGTTTGATGCAAAACAAAGCGCTCAAGTTAGACCACGTATCCCATCCATCGCCACTTACCGCGTAGTTGACGATTACACAGTTGAGATCACCACGAAAAGTGTGGATGCGCTATTCCCATACCAACTTCCCTGGTTCTTAATTAGTAGTCCTGCTCAGTGGGAGACTTTGGGTAAAGATTGGAGTAAATTTGCAACCCAACCCTCAGGCACTGGTCCATTCAAATTAGACAAATTGGTTCCCCGTGAGCGTGCAGATTTGGTCAAGAACGTTAACTATTGGGACAAATCACGCATCCCTAAAACAGATCGCATTGTCCTCATCCCTATTCCTGATGCTATGACCCGCGCCAATGCCCTTTTGAATGGACAAGTCGATATTATCGAATCCCCACCACCTGATGTGTTGCCGCAACTTAAAAGCTCCGGCTTTAAACTCGTGACCAATATCACCCCCCATGTATGGCCCTATCACTTCTCAACATACCCTGGCTCACCTTGGACGGACATCCGTGTTCGCAAGGCAGCAAACCTAGCAATTGATCGCAACGCTATCGTTAAACTCTTGAATGGTTTAGCAACGCCAGCGAAGGGTCAGCTTGATAGCACTAGCCCTTGGTTTGGCAAACCTGCATTCAAAATAGTCTATGACTTAAAGGCTGCCAAAGCCCTCATGGCTGAAGCGGGCTACAGCCCAAGCAAGCCACTGAAAGCGAAAATCATCATCGCTCAAGGCGGTACAGGACAAATGCTCTCCCTGCCTATGAATGAGTTTATCCAGCAAAGCTTGGCGGAAATCGGTATCCAACTTGAATTTGAAGTCGTTGAACTCGAGAACCTCTACCTGCACTGGCGCAGTGGGGCCAAAGCGGACATGAATGCGGGCAAAGACATCACTGGCATTAACCTGGGTTACGTTACAGCGGATCCGTTTTATGCATTAACCCGATTTGTTGACAGTCGCTACATTGCACCAAATGGTGTGAACTGGGGAGGTTACTCCAACCCAAAGATGGATAGTACGTTAGATACTCTACGCAACAACTTTGACGCCAAGGTTCAGGACGGCCTCCTTGCTGAAGTTCACCAAAAAATGGTAGACGATGCATTGATGCTATGGGTTGTTCATGATGTTAATCCGCATGCGCTGTCACCGAAAGTGCAAGAGTTTGTTCAAGCTCAACACTGGTTCCAAGACCTTACCACGATACGAATGAAGTAATGTGGTCTTATATAGTCAAGCGACTGCTATATGCAATTCCAATTGCACTAAGCGTAACAGTAGTCTCCTTCATGCTAGTGTATCTAGCACCAGGGGACC
>CAIWAO010000013.1 GCA_903910745.1 uncultured Burkholderiales bacterium | reverse complement strand
TGTAGCTAACAGTTGTGCAACAACAAATCCCAATACATCACTTGGCTCAATTCCTACAAAAGTATTCGTAAAACTTCTAGCAAAAGCAACTGCTGGATTAGAGAAAAATGTAGACGAGGTGAACCAATAACCCGCTGTACCGGTTAATGCGACAAGCATGGGCACTCGTTCTTTCGCATGAACATCCCCGATTCTGATAACAAATAGCAGTACAAGGGTAGATATAAACTCACTTACCCATATACCAAGCCCTGTTCTAACCTTGGTTGACTCCTGTAAAAGTGGCAGGTTGAACATGACATGAGTGATCCAAACACCAACAATTGCACCTGTAAACTGACAGGACCAATATTTGAACAGTTTTTTTGAGTCAAGTAGCTTCAGCTTCCAAAGCATCAAACTGACTACTGGATTAAAGTGAGCTCCTGAGAATGGTCCTAATATGATAATCAGAACATAAAGGCCTGCCCCTGTTGCAATACTATTACCAAGTAATGCAACTGCTGCGTTGCCAGACCCTAAAGTGTCCCCCATGATCCCAGACCCGGTCACTACGGCAAGTAGTAAAGCAGTACCGATAAACTCTGCTAAATAAGCTTTCATGCTTTTGAATGGATATCTTTAAGTTCATCTTTAATAGCCATCACATCAAGATGCTCAATAGGCAAAGCAGCCAAAATATCCATTCTTTTCTTCAGTCCGATCATGACATCCCTAAATGCGTGCCTTTTTGCTTCATCAGTCCCTTCAACGAGCGAGGGGTCCGGAAATCCCCAATGAGCAGTTGCCGGCATGCCTGGCCAAAAGGGACAAACCTCCCCTGCTGCGTTGTCGCACACAGTAATAATGAAATCCATATGAGGTGCGTTGGGCAATCCGTATTCATCCCAACTCTTTGATCGCAATTTCACCGCAGGTAATCCCATGTTTATGGCCATATCGGCTGCTATTGGGTTAACAGACGTACCCGGTGTTGATCCCGCAGAATAACCCACAAACTTACCGCTATCGTGAGTGCTTGCTATAGCCTCGGCCAAGATAGACCTTGCAGAGTTATGGGTGCAGAGAAAGAGGATGTTGTATTTCTTCATTTGATTTTGGCTTTCTTAAGGGGTTTGATGGGAAGGCAGGACTTTCCGGCGCAACAGTTGTCTAATAAAAATTCGCTTAAATTTTGCACTTGCTGAACATTAGGCCGATAGATTAAGTTGCGACTTTGACGCTCTACCAATAGCAATTGCGCATCAACCAAATCCTTTAAGTGAAAGCTCAGAGTGGCATTAGGAATTCCGAGTTTTTCAATTATCTGACTTGGGGTTAAACCAACATCGCCACGCTGAACAATGAGGCGAAATACATTAAGCCGAGTTTCTTGCCCAAGAGCTAGGAAAGCGGAGATTACGTTATCATTGTTCATATTTCCAATTATATGGAAATATATGGCGGTTTTATGAAACCTCGTTTCCAATTGGTTATCTAAGTTATTTCACCTAGCTTCTCATTACACCCTACCCATGACCGACCTATCCAATATCGATAAAGAACTTTTTCAAAAACCAAGTCTTGATGAATTCCAAAACATAACTTTACAGAGCCATCCCCCTAAGATTTTGCTTTTATATGGCTCGTTAAGAGAAAGGTCCTTTAGTCGCCTTCTAGCAGAAGAAGCTGAAAGAATATTAAAGGTGATGGGTTGTGAGACACGATTTTTCAATCCCCATGGATTACCCCAGGTAGATGATGCTCCTGAAACACACCCCAAAGTAGCAGAGCTCAGAGATCTCGTTCAGTGGTCAGAAGGAATGGTTTGGAGTAGTCCTGAGCGTCATGGAGCAATGACTGGACTAATAAAATCTCAAATCGATTGGATACCCCTCAGCGTTGGTGCTGTAAGACCCTCTCAAGGCAAGACTCTGGCTTTATTACAAGTTAGCGGCGGCTCTCAATCATTTAATGCTGTGAATCAAATGAGAATCCTGGGTAGATGGATGAGGATGATCACAATTCCCAATCAATCATCTGTTCCCAAAGCATTTCTAGAGTTTGATGACAACAATCGCATGAAACCTTCAGCTAATTACGATCGTGTAGTTGACGTGATGGAGGAGCTGGTTAAATTTACCTTGTTGACTCGATCAGTTTCAGGGTATTTGAACGATCGCTACAGCGAGCGAAAAGAAAGTGCTGAGGAATTATCAAAGCGGGTCAATCAAAGAGCTATTTGTTCAACCCGACCTTAGAGCTTGACGCTAACGCATGCGCAGGAACGACGATGAGTCTTACTTCTCATTGCGCGAGTAGCCAATTTATCTGGTTTTACGGTTTATCATTCGTTAAGTTCTAGTTAAAGTACTTTTAGGATAAATCAATGTACAAATTAAATCCACTTCCCCCAGCAATCGATCCCGAATTATTGAAACTTCTTGTTCAAGCCGAGCCAGCGGTCATCGGGCACTTTCGTTATACAGGGTTTATGAGTCCAGACATTCGTGCCCATTTCCAGGATCGCCGAGTTGCTGGCACCGCCATCACCATTAGAATGCCCGGCATGGACGGGGCAATGGTTCATTACGCTGTGGGTCAGGCAAGACCGGGGGATTTCATTATCATCGACCGCTGCGGTGACATGTCGATTGCCTCACTTGGAGGTGCCGTTGCTTACGCAGCTCGTGCTGCGGGGGTTGCCGGCATTATTGTTGACGGGCTGGTCACTGACTTGGGAGAACTGCGCCAGTACGGCGTACCCGTATGGTCTCGTGGAACCTCAGCCGTGACGGTTAAGACTTTAGGTCTAGGCGGAGAATTTGGAGTTACCGTTAGTTGCGGCGGTGTATCAGTTAATCCAGGGGATGCAGTCCTGGCCGACGAGAACGGCATATTGATCATGCCCCCAGAGGACATCGAATACTCGGCGCGCCGCGCGTTAAAGATGATGGAGGACGAGAAGCGCACTCTCGCCCGCATCGATGCCGGTGAGAAGTACCCAGACATAATGGGTACAACAAAGGTTATCCTTGATGCACTTGAGAAACAAAAACAAGGGTAAAAAAGCCTTAGCTGACTTTTCATCTTTTCTGTTTTCTTTCCTCACTACTTACCTTAGAAAACAAAGGGTTTCAACATGATCAAATATTTGCGTAAAAGTGTATTGTTTTTCTTGATTCTTGGCTTTGGAGTCGCATCGGCGCAAACTTGGCCTACTGGCCCAGTCAAGATCGTCGTGCCGTTTCCCCCAGGAGGGAGCGTTGACATCGTGGCCCGAATCGTCGCTAAGCGACTTACAGACTCTCTTGGGCAACCCTTTCTTGTTGACAACCGCGCCGGCGCCTCTGGAAACATCGCCGCAGAATATGTCTCAAAGACCAATCCCGATGGCAACACGCTCTTCGTCACGAGTTCTGGGGTTCTAGCTGCAAACATTCACTTGTTCAAAAGAACTGGCTTTGACCCTTTCAATGACTTCACACCCATCATCCGTCTCGTGAATCAACCCAACATCTTGATGGTTCACCCATCTGTACCAGTCAACAGTGTGAAGGAATTAATCGCGCTGGCCAAGTCACAGCCTGGAAACGTTACTATGGGTAGCGCGGGTATTGGAACTGGGCAGGACATTGCTGCCAAGCAGTTCGAGATGGCAACTGGTGCAAAGGTTTTACATGTCCCCTACAAAGGCGGAGCCCCTGCATTGAATGACTTGCTAGGTGGTCAGATCCAGTCGATGTTTGAGACTTCTCCAACTGCATTGCAGTATGTGACCAGCAACAAGTTGCGTGGCCTCGCAATTACGAGTGCCAAGCGTTCGCCCTTGCTGCCAAACTTACCAACCGTTGCTGAGGCCGGTGTACCGGGCTACGAGTCTGTTACTTGGATTGGTTTGGTTGCTCCCGCGGGAACGCCCAAAGCCATTATTGATAAAATAAATGCGGACCTCAACAAGGCGCTTGCTGTTGATATGGGCAAACAACTCGCAGAGATTACTTTGGATCCGATCGGGGGCACGCCGCAGTCCATGACTGAAGTGATCAAAACCGACTCCGCAATGTACGGACAGATCATCAAGCAAGCAGGTATTGAGCCTCAGTAGTATTGAGCCCCTTAATAAGCAAAACTTATTGCTCAGTTCCAATTTATGAATTACGTTCGTTTAGGCAACACCGGCCTTAAGGTGTCTCGCATTTGTTTGGGCACACTCACCTTTGGCTCTCCTGAGTGGCGCCCGTGGATGTTAGACGAGGGCGCAGCGCGTCCTCTCTTTCGCCGTGCCGTTGAGCAAGGCATTAATTTCTTTGATACCGCTGATACTTATTCCGGCGGCGAATGCGAAAGGCTAACCGGACAGTGCTTGGCTGAGATGTTCCCCGGAGCAAGGCGCGAAGAGATAGTCATTGCAACTAAGGTTTTCAATCCCGTGGATATGGCGTTCGACGGTATCCATGCAGCGTCCTTTCGCCGGCGTCCCAATCTTGATGGATTAAGCCGAAAGCGCATCTTCCACGCCGTAGACGCATCGTTGCGACGACTCGGCACTGACTACATTGACCTCTATCAGGTACATCGCTTCGACCATGAAACGCCACTGGAGGAAACAATCGAGGCGCTCAACGATGTAGTCAAAGCGGGAAAGGTACGTTATCTTGGAGCCAGCAGTATGTGGGCTTGGCAGTTCGCCAAGATGCAACAGATAGCGCAGCACAACGGTTGGAGCCGCTTTGTAAGTATGCAAAACCACTACAACCTCGTTTACCGAGAGGAGGAGCGTGAGATGATCCCGCTTTGCAAAGATTTAGATGTAGCACTGCTACCCTGGAGTCCCCTTGCACGGGGCTTTCTGGTGAGTGATCCTTCGGGGGAGATTGCACGTTCTACACCTCGCAGCGAGACGGATGATGCACAGAGCAAGTTCTACGGCCGTGCGGCAGATCTAAAGGTGCGCCAAGCGTTGCATTTGCTAGCTCGGGAGAAAGGTATTGAACCTGCGACACTAGCTTACGCTTGGTTACTGCATAGGGGAGTCAGCGCACCGATTGTTGGTGTGAGTAAGGACTTTCATATTGATCACGCAGTGGCTGCGCAAAATGTGACGCTCAGCCACGATGAGGCGCAGTTGCTGGAGAAAGCCTACGAACCTCGCACTGTGCTCGGCCATTCTTAGGAACTGATAGTGCTTACAAATAGCGAGTGTGAGAGAGTATTTTTAATTTTTTAAAAGCCTTCACCTCAACCACACAACCCCCCAAGGAGGCATCATGTCCCAATTAGATCTAACCCAAGACCTCACTCAGGTGCCAGTTCATGAACTGTCGCAACTACTGCAATCGCGCAAGCTCTCTCCCGTGGAGGTCACAAATGCTTATCTTACAAAAATAGAGCATCAAGATTCCAAGCTGCACTCTTTCGTGCAGGTATATGGGGACGACGCTCGCCTAGCAGCGCGAGCAGCTGAAGCGGCAATTCAATCGGGTCATAGCGTAGGCCCCCTTCACGGCTTACCGATTGCATTGAAAGACTTGATCGAACTTGAAGGAAAGATCGTCACAGGGGGTAGCGAGGCGATGAAATCCAACTTTTCGACGCGCACTGCGACGTTGGCCAAGAAACTAATGGCACAGGGCATGATAATTCTCGGAAAAACACACACAGTGGAATTCGCCATGGGTGGTTGGGGCACGAATTCCCTGAGAGGCACGCCTTGGAACCCTTGGGATCTAAATCGAGCAAGAACGCCGGGCGGCTCAAGTAGTGGCTCAGGTGTGGCCGTTGCCGCATGTCTTGCTCCTTGGGCCGTGGGTACCGATACTGGCGGCTCAGTGCGTTTGCCTGCTTCGTGGTGCGGTATCACTGGCCTAAAGACGAGCATTGGAAGAGTGAGCACCTACGGCGTATTGCCTCTCAGTCCAACACTCGACACGCCAGGCCCCATGGCGCGATCAGTTGAGGATGTGGCGTTACTTTACGCGGCAATTCAGGGCTACGACCCGCTCGACCCACTCACTAACGGCCTCCCATATACAGACCCAAATGAGAACTTGCGACGTGGTGTTCGCGGTCTTCGGCTCGCGCGTATGCCCCAAAATGAAACGCAATTCGCCTCAGCAGATGTGCTTGCAGCCTACGACCGTTCGTTGTCTGAGTTAGAAGCATTGGGAGCAGAGATTGTTGATATTAAGCTACCATTTTTATTTGCCGATGTCGCTGCATTCAATCTGCGTATCATGGCCGCGGAGAGCTATGCGCTTTATCACAAATTAATTGATGATGAAAATGCACCACTTGATCCGCATGTAAGACCGCGCATTGCCAGTGGCCGGGCAGTTTCCTCTCAAGCTTACATTGAAGCACTGAGCATGCGCAGTGTGATGAAGGCGCAATATGATCTCGCGCTTGAGGGTATTGACGCACTGCTTACGCCGTCAACCATGACCACGGCAGTACCACTTGAGGAAGTCGACCAGACCAAGGCGCCGGCGCACTATACGAGATTTGCAAACTACTTAAACCTTTGCGCACTTGCATTGCCCAATGGCATTGCAACAGATGGGCTACCCACATCGCTGCAGATTGTCTGCCCTACAAATGACGAATCCATGGCACTTCGCATCGGCTGGGCCTATCAAAATTCTAGCAACTGGCACCTTCTTAGGCCTTCTGCTTTTGATGTAAGTTAAAGTATATTTGAAAATCGTCCGAAACCCGAATCACTTAGCAGGTTCAGTCCAGTTGTGTCCAATAAGATGAGTCAACACTTCAGTTGCTCTCTTCTCTTAAAAACCAAATGCTTCTGCAATTTCTAGGGTTTCTTGGAGCGTTAGCCCAGGATGCTCAAGCATTGCTAACCTGATTGGGCTCATATTTTTATATTAATGTGAAAACCTCCCTGTCTGCAATAATTAATACGTCATGGCCAGGTTCGAGGCAAAAACGGGGCTGCATTAGTAAGCGACTCCTTCATCGGTTCTAAAACTTGGACAACATTTAAAACGCTAGTAGCCTTGCGAATCACAGTCCAATTCCTACCGGAATATGCACCTTGGGCTTTTACTGGTTCTTACAGCTTTCTAGAAAGCCACGATCGGGATGCTCTGAGGATCTCGTTAATTCTAGTTTGCCGTCCATCTCCCAAGGCTCGTAAAGCCTCCAAGATGTCTTCGCGCTTTGTGGTGCTCCTTAAATTGGATCACTGTAGGAAATTATGACCCGTTATGGCCTGGAAAATTGCACTAGACCCCGCAACTGAGCGGGATTTAGACAAACTAGATACCCAAATTAATAGGAGAGTCTTGACACTCTTTCACCCGCGCAAGCTATAGCTTCAAGCCTAGGTCGGTGTGGATGTCAAAAATAGATATTCGATTATTAAATTTAATTAATTTTTCTAATGCGTTAAATTCCTAAAATCTCCAATTGCTTTGAATAGTCATCACTACATCTGTGAATGGCTTACGGCAATTTACGGAGATTAGCATGATTTGGCTTGTTCGCATTGCACTCAAAAGGCCTTATACCTTTGTCGTATTGGCATTGCTCATCATGATTTTTGGGCCAATTGCAGCACTTCGCGCCCCTACTGATATTTTTCCCGATATCAAAATACCGGTTATCAGTGCGGTCTGGACATATAACGGGCTATCTCCGGAGGACATGTCAGGGCGCGTTGTCTACTATTATGAGCGTCAACTCAGCTCCACCGTTAACGATATAGAGCATATTGAGTCGACGTCTTTGCCTGGGTACGGAATTGTCAAAATATTCTTTCAACCTAATGTAGATATCAGAACAGCGACTGCTCAGGTTACATCTATCTCTCAAACTGTTTTAAAACAAATGCCCCCGGGCATTACGCCTCCTCTGGTTTTAAATTACAACGCATCCACAGTCCCAATCCTCCAAATTGCGTTGTCTAGTCCTACGGTACCAGAGCAAAGGCTGTTTGATTATGGACAAAACTTTATTAGACCTCAACTTGCCACAGTAGCGGGCTCTTCAATACCATCACCCTACGGGGGGAAGGTTCGCCAAATTCAAATTGATTTGAACCCTCAGGCCCTTTTGTCTAAACATTTATCAGCACAAGATGTACAAAACGCCTTAAATGAGCAAACTCAGATCATTCCAGTTGGTACCCAAAAGATAGGCAATTTTGAATATAGCTTAAGACTGAATAACTCACCCAATGCAATTGAGGAGCTCAATAACATTCCAATCAAGGTCATAGGAAACACTGTTATATTGATTCGGGATGTTGCAAACGTTCGAGACGGCAGTCCTCCCCAAACCAACGTTGTTCGTGTTGACGGAGGAAAAGCGGTTTTGATGACAGTGCTTAAGAGTGGCGCAGCATCGACGCTTGATATCGTTCAAGGAGCTAAGAACTTAATTCCCAAAATTGCAGAGAGCATTCCACCAGAGGTAAAAATAGACCTACTTGGAGATCAATCGATTTTTGTAAAAGCTGCAGTTTCCGGGGTCGCCAAAGAAGCGGTTCTTGCAGCGGTACTCACGTCTTTTATGATCCTACTCTTTCTGGGGAGTTGGAGATCGACGGTCATCATCGCGGTCTCAATTCCACTCGCAATCCTCTCCTCTATCACGCTGCTGTATGCTTTAGGCGAGAGTTTAAACATCATGACCCTTGGGGGTCTGGCTCTCGCAGTTGGAATATTGGTGGACGATGCGACGGTTACCATTGAAAACATAAATTGGCACTTAGAACAGGGCAAGACAGTTAGAAAGGCAATCATGGATGGAGCACACCAAATCGTGACGCCAGCTTTTGTCTCGCTCTTGTGTATTTGTATCGTTTTTATTCCGATGTTTATGCTAAGCGGAGTGGCTCGCTACTTGTTTGTGCCTATGGCGGAGGCAGTCGTATTCGCAATGATTGCATCGTTCTTCCTTTCAAGAACACTTGTCCCGACCATGGCCGCATACCTTTTAAAGCCACACGCCTCTGAAGGCCATCCTTCCACTCATTTAGCAGAGACGATGAGAGCAGAACATAAATCGGTGGTTAAGTCAAAAAATCCTTTGGTCACTTTTCAGCACAAGTTTGAGCATTATTTTTCATTGATCAGGCGATCCTACTACTCCGTGCTAACTTTAGTTATGCAGCACAGGAAGCGTTTTGTTTGGGGTTATACAGTTTTTGTATTAGGTACTTTTTGTTTGGTACCTTTACTGGGCCGTGATTTTTTTCCACCTGTTGACTCTGGACAAATTAAAATTCACGTTAGAGCACAAGTTGGAACGCGGATTGAGGAGACGGCAAAACTATTTGACCAAGTTGAAGGACGCATCAGAGAGATCATTCCCAAAGAGGAACTCGCAAGTGTGGTCGATAACATCGGTTTAACAGTCAGCGGTATAAATACTGTTTACAGTAACACGGGCACCATAGGCCCACAAGACGGGGACATTTTGATCACTCTCAGCGAGGATCACAAGCCTACTGAACCTCTTTTGCATCAACTCAGAGTGCATTTGAGTACTGAATTTCCTGGCGTTACATTTGCATTTTTACCAGCAGACATTATTAGTCAGATTCTGAACTTTGGATCTCCAGCTCCTATTGATGTCCAAGTCATGGGACCTAACAAGGAGGCCAACACACAATATGCAAACCTACTCATGAAAGATCTGATCAAAATTGGGGGTCTTGCAGATGTAAGGATTCAACAAGCTAACAACTACCCAATGCTAAGCATTGAAGTTGACCGGTCTCGTGCTAAAAAGGTGGGTATCACTGAGCGAGACGTTACGAACAGTTTGGTGACCAATATGGCAGGTAGTGGCCAGGTAGCGCCTTCGTATTGGCTAAACAGAGCAAACGGAGTCTCTTACCCAATCGTTGCACAGACGCCAGATTACAGATTCAATGCACTCTCAGATTTGGAAAATTTAGCGATTGATTCAATTGCAACGGCTAGTACCAAAGACTCCCAAATTTTGGGTGGATTGGCAACTATTAAACGATCAACAACTCCTGCTGTCATATCACATTACGCAGTGCAGCCCGTCATTGATATTTATGCAACACCAGAGAGGCGTGATTTGGGCTCGGTTGCAAATGATATTGAGAAAGTAATATCAGCTCACGCGGATTCCAGACCTAAGGGCGCAACGATCTCAATCAGAGGACAAGTTCAAACCATGAACATAGCATTTTCTGGGTTGCTTTATGGACTATTGGCAGCGATTGTTTTAATTTACTTCCTCATCGTAGTTAACTTTCAATCATGGAGTGATCCGTTCGTTATTGTGAGTGCCCTGCCGGCGGCTTTGGCTGGTATTATTTGGATGCTTTTTGCAACTCACACTACTTTATCGGTGCCTGCACTGACCGGAGCGATCATGTGCATGGGAGTAGCGACTGCAAATAGTATTTTAGTGGTCAGCTTTGCACGGGAGCGCATCCTCTATTCTAAAAAGTCGGTTAGAGCTGCATTAGAAGCGGGTTTCACAAGGTTTAGACCTGTACTGATGACTGCACTTGCGATGATTATTGGTATGGCTCCGATGGCTCTGGGTTTGGGCGAAGGGGGCGAACAAAATGCCCCCCTAGGCCGCGCTGTCATTGGTGGCTTGATTATGGCGACCCTTGCAACACTTCTCTTTGTTCCAGTGCTGTTTAGCATGATTCATGAGAATTATGTTGAACCCGTTGAGTATGAGGACGTTGATGAATAACAAAATTTTGATCTACACCCAATGCAAACACTTGCCTTGCTTCATCCCATTAGGAGAATCCTTTGAGCATTGAAACTATAGATGTACCAGACAAGGTCACTGCCCCGCACTTTCTCAAGACGCTTTCTTGGACTTTAAGTGCTGGCGCACTTGGGTTAGTGATTGGTGGACTATATGGTCGTGTGAGTGATGAAAAAACGCTCATTGAAACAGCTAAGATTTATTCCACTCCGAGCGTTCGAACCATCCACCTGACCCCTTTGAAGGAGGGCGAGACGCTGACTTTACCTGGAACTTTACAGGCCTTCAACACAGCGCCCATTTATTCCAGGGTGAATGGTTTTGTAAAAACATGGTTGTGCGACATTGGTGACAAAGTACATCAGGGGCAATTACTAGCGGAGATTGAGACACCCGATTTAGATCAACAACTTGCGCAAGCGTTAGCGGATTTAGAGACGGCAAAAGCCCATGCCAATTTAGCTGAAATTACAGCAAAAAGATGGAAAAAATTACTGCAGTCAGATTCTGTTTCCCCGCAAGAGGCAGATGAGAAGAATGGAGATTTTTTAGCAAAGAAAACTATTGTTGCTGCGTCTCAAGCGAATGTCGAGAGACTTAAGGCTTTGCAAGGTTTTAAGCGAATAACGGCCCCCTTTGACGGGGTGGTTACGTCTAGAAATACCGATATCGGGGCTTTGATCAATGCAGGCCAACAATCCGGGAAGGAACTTTTTACGGTTGCTGACCAAAGTAAGTTGAGGCTCTATGTGAGCGTGCCACAGATTTTTGTATCTAAATTGAAAGACGGCGTGCAAGCATCCCTAAATGTGCCCGAACATCCAGGGCGCACTTATAAAGCAAAATTCGTTGCAGAATCAAAAGCGGTTACAGAAAGCTCTGGATCAGTTTTAATCCAACTGATGGTTGAGAATAAAGATCAAAGTTTAAGAGGGGGTGAGTTTGCAAATGTCGTACTCACCATGCCGGTAAGCGAAAATGCTTTAATGGTTCCATCAAGCGTTCTTATCTATAAAAAAGAAGGGCAATTTGTAGCAATCCTTACTGCTGATAATAAAGTTCAGTTTAAAAAAGTCGAGATCGCTAGAGATTTAGGTACAAAGGTACAAATCGCTACAGGCTTAAATGCTGAGGACATTATTATCGATGTTCCGCCAGACTCTTTAGAGACTGGTGACACGGTTAAACCTATTGTTACCAGTTCAGATTCAAAATCAAAGTAAGACGATCTAAACCTCTTCAGCAAAATAATTGATCTATTAAATACAGCATGATTGCCTCAACGTTAAAACCATTACTCTTTAAAAGCGTCAGGTGGATCAATTCCAATGGCTTTATATGGTTAGCAATCTCATCTGTCCTACTTGCGAGTTGCTCCTTCACACCAAAATACATGACGCCAAAGGTTGGGAGTATCAGTGATAATCAATGGAGAGACAACCCCTGGTCTCAAGCAACACCGTTAGACATTAAAGATAAAGGTCAGTGGTGGCTGATGTTTAATGATGATGCACTAAACGCTTTGGAGCTCGCACTTGAAAAAGACAGTCCAAGCTTAGCCATTGCTCTGTCCAGATATGACCAAGCAACTGCTTACCTCATACAAACCCAGTCTCAGGAGTTACCCTCTGTAGATTTATCTGAGAGCACAACACAAAATAGGCAATCTCACAACCGTCCGCTTAGAGGATCAAACCAGCCTGATTATTACAAAGCCTATACGGGAATGATTGCATCTAATTACGAGCTTGATTTTTGGGGAAGGGTTAGGAGTTTAGTTGCATCCGCTAAAGCACAAGCCCAGGCATCTGAAGCAGATCTGCAAACAGAGAAACTCAGTCTCCAAAGTAAGGTCGCTCAGATTTATTTCCAACTAAGGGGCAATGACAAGCAAAGTCTGGTGCTAGCCCAATCAATAAAGGGATATGAACGTGCTTATGCTTTAATAAAAAACAGATACGAAGCGGGAATTGCGTCTGGGGTTGATCTGTCCCGGGCTCAAAGTCAGCTTAGCTCAGCCAAGGCCGAGATTGCTGAGCTAAATATTCAACGCGCACTCTATGAGCATGCGCTAGCTGTGTTGATAGGTGCGTCTGCTCAGTCGTTTACACTTCAGGCAAGTACTTCAGCAGATGGGACAAAGCCACTGCAACCTTATGAACCCTTGAAATTCACTGAAGATTCAAATGATTACAGCAACCGCTCTGCATCCAGTATTAACTTGAAGGAGAGAGATTTAAATGCTTATCTAATTGGGCTTAAAATTACCAACCCACCTGCGATTCCAACAGGACTGCCCTCTACTTTATTGCAGCGCAGACCCGATATCGCTGCAGCGCAGCGAAGAACCGCCGCAGCGAATGAGAGAATCGGAGTTGCTAAGGCTGCATTTTTTCCAAGCTTCTCTATTGGAGCTTCTGTGGGATATCAAAATACAGGAGGTCCCGCTTGGATGTCTGAACCAAACAGTTTTTGGTCCATTGGTCCCGCTGCTAGCTTTAACCTTTTAGACAATGGGCTCAGACAGGCTCAACTCTCAATTGCGAAATCCGCACTTGATCAATCGGGAGCTGAATACCGTTTAGTCGTCCTGACAGCTTATCAGCAGGTAGAGGATGCGATGACAAAACTCTCAGAATTCAAAAATGAAATCAATGATCGTGCATTGGCTGCATTTACTGCCAATCGGGCAATGCAACTGGCAACATCAAGATACAAAGATGGTGCTGTCAACTATTTAGAAGTGATAACGGCCCAAACAACGGCACTTCAAGCAGAGCGTTCATTAATTAGTTTGGACACTGCAAGGTTAATAACCAGTATTGACCTCATCAAGGCTTTAGGGGGTGGTTGGAGTGAACAAGAGTTGCGAGTTGGTCAATATTGAATGGTTTAACAAAATATTTGTAATTCTCTAATTTCCGCGGTAATCTATCAACTTAACACTCTTACGATTTAAAGCTACCTAAAAACTCTCTAATGCCTAAAGCTCTCATCATAGAAGACGATCTGGACACAGCGAATCAGATTTATTTTCTATTGGTCAAACTAGGATTTGATGTCATCATTGAAGGCAATGGAGAGTTCGCCCTAAAGCGTGCACTTTCTGAATCCTTTGACGTGATCACTCTTGACAGAATGCTTCCAAGTTTAGACGGTATAGCGATCACCCAATCTATTAGAGCGGCTGGTAACAAAACACCTATTTTGCTCCTCAGCGCTCTTGGACTTGTGGACGATAGAGTACAAGGCCTCAAGGCTGGCGGGGATGATTACTTAATTAAACCTTTTGCACCAGAAGAACTCATAGCAAGAATTGAGGCACTGGTTAGAAGACAAAACCAAAGTCAAACAAATAATACATTGATTTACGAAGATCTAGAGCTTGATTTGATAAACCGAGTTGCCAAAAGAGCAGGCGTTCCGATTTCCTTAGTTGCCAAAGAATTTAAACTGCTTGAGTATTTAATGCGGTTTTGTGGTCAGACTCTCACCAAAAAGATGATTCTTGAGTCACTTTGGAATTTGAACTTTGATCCATCAACCAATTTTATTGAAGTTCACATAGCCAGGCTTAGAAAAAAAGTGGATACACCTAATTTGAAACCACTTATTCATACTGTCAGGGGTGTAGGCTACACTTTATCCTCAAAATAACGAGGATGGATATTTTGATCAATTTCAAAGATCGACTTAGGATCTCAACTGTTCGTTTGGCCTTGATCAATTCATTGCTATTTGTAATGGGAAGTTTAATAACGATTGGTATTGTCTACTGGCAAGTAACCGTCTTTATGGAACACCGTGTCGATCACATCATTGATGTTTACGCAGCTGACTTCAACAATATTGGAGTACCGCAGGTCCTAGACCGTGTAGAGGTATATATCAAACGTGATTCAAGGAAAATTGATCTTTATGGGGTTTTTACAGGAGAGGGTGAAAAAATAAGCGGTAATCTTCGCTACTTACCACCAGAGATAGGTACAGATGGTCAGATACGAGAATTTAAGAATATATCTCAAGCTGAAAAATCTTTTGAATCAGACGAACCTACCTTCAATCTTGCAAGGGCAAAGGTGATGAAAATTGACCAAAACCTAAGACTCGTGGTTGGAAGAGATATCAGCGAGTTTGCAGCAATTAGACAAATCCTACTTAACGGACTCATCTTGGGGAGTTCAATCGTATTGATATTTGGATTAATCATTGGTTTGGTCTTAGGAATTAGGCCGCTTGCTAGGATAGCTGTGATAAAGGAAATCTCCCAAGAAATTATGCTGGGCAATTTCAGCCTTCGGATTCCTATTTCCAAGCGACTTGATGAACTAGATATGCTCGCAGGGACTGTCAATTTGATGCTTACTGAAACTGAAAAACTCTTACTCGATATCAAAGGAGTTTCATCAACGATTGCTCATGATCTGAGAACTCCCCTTACCCGAGTTAGATTTTTGCTTAGCAACGGGCTAGCGTTAAATGATATTCAAAATAACAACCTAGCTGCAGAAAATTTTGAAATATTTAATAAATCGATTTATGAGACTGATCAATTGCTTCAGCGTTTCACTGCTTTGCTTAGAATTGCTGAGATTGAGAATCACATGAGAAAAAGTGGTTTCAAAAAAGTTGATCCGAAAATAATTCTTGAACAAATCATCGAAATGTTTGAACCTCTCGCAGAGGCAAGAGGAGTCAACTTAATACTAAACATTGTGTCTAATGAAGAGATCTTTGCTGATAGTTCATTAATGCTTGAGGCGATAAGTAATTTAGTTGATAACGCCATTAAATTCTCAAATCCCCCTTCTACAGAACATATTGAGGTTTTTAACTCCTCAAGTACAGTTCAAATTGATTTAGTGTCTATAAATGATCAAACAATCATTCAAGTAAGTGATGCCGGTACCGGAATGACAAAAGAACTTGTTGAGTACTTAAATTCAACCCATACTAAATCTAATTTACGCAATTCACATGACGAGATTTTTTCTGAATCAATTCAACTAATTAAAAATAAAAAGGAGTTGAACCAGAATTCACCAACAAATAGTAAATTAAAAAGTAGATCTGCTCAAAGTTTTGGAAAAATCCTAGGACATGGCCTAGGTCTTGGCATAGTTAAGGCAATTTTACGTCTTCATCAATTTGAATTGGCTGCAAATTCAAACGCGCAAGGAACTCAAATCAAAATTTATTGTAAATAATTTTATTGGCTACTTGGATTGACAAATCTTAGATATATTTGATCATGAAAGTTCATTCCAATTAGCATGGCGATTACAAATGTCGCTGCTTTATGACTTCCAACTCCCAATACAACCAAGGCTGGTCCTGGGCAAAACCCTGCTAAGCTCCAACCTGCGCCAAAAATCAAACTACCCATAATTAATTCTTTATTAATATGAGTTTTGCCTGGCAAATGAATTGCTTCACCCCAATAGGTTGTATGTTTTTGTTCTACATACCTGTACCCTAAATATGATACTGGTATTGCCCCCATCATTACAAACATTAAACTTGGATCCCAATATCCACTCAAATTCAAAAATCCTATTATTTTATTTGGATTTGTCATGCCTGAAATAATGAGACCGATACCGAACATAAGACCTGTTAGGAAATAAATTATTTTTTTCATTTAAATTATCCAATTTTGTAAAAAATAACAAGTTATAAAACCAGCGATCATAAAACTCAATGTGGCAATAAGAGACCTTATAGAGAGCCTACCAAGTCCGCTAATTCCGTGGCCACTTGTGCAACCTGAACCCATTCTCGTTCCAAATCCAACCAATATTCCAGCGACAATTAGCATATAAAAAGATGCATTTATTTTCATCTCTGGGACGATCGATAATTGGTTAAGAATTAATCCTGAACTCAACATTCCGCTGACAAATAAAATTCTCCATAGGTAATGTCCTTTAGGTGTATTTTTTACTTGCATCAGTGCGCCTAAAATCGCACTTATTCCTGCAACCTTCCCATTAAAAATCACTAGCAAAGCAGTCGCAAGTCCAATAAGTGCTCCTCCAATTAGAGCCGCGATTGGATTGAATTCTTCCCAATTAATATTCATATTTGATTAAGTTCCAATTAAGTTGAAGACGGATTTTACGATCATATATATTGCGACACCAAACGCAAAAATCGAAAAGATTTGTTGACTTTGACGCGAATTCAAATATTTACTGAACTGTCTTCCTATGATTAAACCAGCAATCGCTCCTAAAGAGAATTCAGTGCCTAAAACCAAATTTAGCGTTCCTGTGTAAGCCGTTAATAAAACACTACCCATTGAGATGACTGCCATCACGCCGATTGATGTGTTGATAATAGATTCCTGCGGTAAATTTGTATATTTCTTAAGAGCTGGCACAATTACAAATCCGCCGCCAACACCAAATAGGCCCGAGAAGAACCCAGCTAAAGCTCCAATGCTTATCATGACTCGAAAACATGCTCTAGTCCAAACAAACTTCCCCGTCTCGGGATTTAGTCTACAGGCTTTGTAAATATCATTTACTTCCCTATTCTGTATATTTTGGCCTCTCGTTTGCAAGTAAGACCTTAACGACACCCCCATAAGCATTAGGCCAAATAGACTTGTTAGTAGCTGATTAGAGAATTGGCGAGCTAGATAAATTCCGATAGGAGCCGTCGATACGCCGCACATTGCTATCAAACCTGCAGCTTTATATCTTAAGCTTTTAGTCTTAAACGCCAACAACGCACCAACACTTGATGACGCTGCAATAGCCATAAGAGATATTGGACCAGCCTCAGATATGTTTAATCCCACAAAGAGCACAAGCACCGGCACAGACAGAATTCCCCCACCGGCTCCCGTTAAACCCATTAACAGACCAATTGCCAGACCAAAAACTGGAAGTAAAGAGAAGTTTAGTATCATTTTCAATATATTACCATAATATGTTATATAATAAAATATAATTTAAACTTTAAGCATAAATATGAACGCTCGTACTCAGAGTTTTTTCGACCAAGGCACCTCAACGTTTAGTTACGTGGTTTTCGATCCCATATCTCAATTTTGTATCGTTATAGATCCAGTCCTAAACTACGATCCAAAGTCTGGCAGGACAAATACAAGCTCTACAGACATCGTTATCTCTTTCATAAAAGAAAACCACCTAAAACTCGATTGGATTCTTGAAACGCATGCGCATGCTGATCATCTATCAGCTGCCGCTTATTTAAGAGATGAATTGGGGGGCAAAGTTGCTATTGGGGAGGAAATAGTAAGAGTTCAAAATGTATTCAAAGGCATTTTTAATTTAGGTGACGAATTTAAAGTTGATGGTTCACAATTTGATTATTTGTTAAAAGATCAAGAGACTATTACTTTTGGTAATCTCAGCTTTAAATCTTTATTTGTACCGGGTCATACCCCGGCATGTATGGCTTATGAAATAGAGGATTCTATTTTTGTTGGAGATACTATGTTCATGCCAGATGTTGGGACTGCTCGCTGTGATTTTCCTGGCGGCGAAGCAGCAACTTTGTACCATTCAATTAAAAAAATCTTGAGTTACCCTGCTGACACTAAGTTATACATGTGCCATGACTATCCACCCCCCACTAGATCGGCTCA
>CAIWAO010000012.1 GCA_903910745.1 uncultured Burkholderiales bacterium | reverse complement strand
GCCGGTAAGCCAATTGTTGGTAATTACACGCAAACCTCAGGTGCGCTTAGCGGAGCAGATGCAGGTAACTACACATTTGATGGTGTGACTTCTGCGTCCAATTACACCATCAATCCAATGGCGCTTGTAGGCTCAATCGCTTCAAGCAATTCAACCTACGGATCAAATCTAAGTCCTGGTGCGGTTGGCTTTAGCAATGCACTCACACGTGACGTGATAAACAGTACGGCAACAGTAAATACAAATACTCTAAGCGGTGCCGGTAAGCCAATTGCTGGTAATTACACGCAAACCTCAGGTGCGCTTAGCGGAGCAGATGCGGGCAATTACACATTTGCAAGTGTGAATTCAACGTCCAATTACACCATTAATCCAATGGTGCTCGTAGGCTCGATCGGTGCAGGCAGCTCAACTTACGGCTCAGATCTAAGTCCTGGAGCTGTTAGCTTTAGCAATGTATTGAGTGGAGATAATGTGCAATCTTCTGGTGTTATTGTCAACACCAGCTCTTTGAGCGGTGCGGGTAAGCCCATTGTAGGCAGTTACACCCAAACCGCAAGCACTATAACCGGAGCTGATGCAGCTAACTATTTAGCGGCTACCCTTACATCTGCAGCCAATTATGTGATTAACCCATTGGCACTTGTGGGTTCGATCAACTCGAGCAGTTCAATCTATGCATCAAATTTAAATCCTGGCTCAGTTAGTTTTAGTAACGCACTTGCAGGTGATACCGTGAACAGCCTCGTTACTGTGAACACGAGTACATTAAGTAGTGGAGGTAAACCAATTGTCGGTAGTTACACCCAAACTTCAGGTGCGCTTAGCGGAGCAGATGCGGGAAACTACACATTTGCTAGTGTGACTTCAACCTCTAATTACACTATCAATCCATTGGCACTTATTGGCGCGATTGAAACAAGCAGTTCAACGTACGGATCAAATCTAAGTCCTGGTGCGATTAGTTTTAGCAATGCATTAGCTGGGGACTTGATAAGTAGTTCGGCAATCGTGAACACAAGCACTTTGAGTGGAGCTGGTAAGCCAATTGTTGGTAGTTATACTCAAACCTCAGGATCTCTAAATGGAGTTGATGCTGCAAATTACACTTTTGCTAGTTTGACTTCAACTCCCAATTACACGATCAACCCAATGCCACTGGCAGGCTCGATTACTGCAAGTAGTTCAACTTACGGATCAAATTTAAATCCCGGAGCAGTCAGCTTGAGTAACGTACTGCCTGGAGATGATGTGCAATCTAGCGGTGTGATCGTAAACACCAAAACCTTGAGTGGTGCAGGTAAACCCATCGTTGATCGTTATACGCAAACCGCAAGCTCTATAACCGGAGCAGATTCAGCTAATTATGTAGCTACGACTCTAACATCAGAGCCCAATTACACAATCAATCCGTTGTCGCTAGTGGCCTCGATAACTGCAGGCAGTTCAACCTACGGTTCAAAACTAAACCCTGGTGCTGTTGCATTTAGCAATGCGCTTTCGGGGGATATTATTAACAGCGCAGTGAGCGTAAATACGATTAAATTGAGTGGAGCAGGTAAGCCAATTGTTGGTCAATACACGCAAACCTCGGGTGAGCTTACTGGAGTTGATGCGGGAAATTATACTTTTGCTGGTCTGACCTCTTCACCTAATTACACAATAAATCCATTGGCTTTGGTGGGTTCTATCACTTCAAGTAATTCAGTTGCGGGTTCATCTCTTGTTCCTGGTAATGTATCTTTCAATAATGCAATTCCAGGTGACTCGCTCGGTGCAGCCACAGTCATTGTGAATATACCAGGAGCCCCAAGCAACAGTAAGATCGGCAACTCGGTGGGCTCGTTCCCATTGAGTCAGTCAATAGCGTCTTTAGCAGGGGCAGATGCATCCAATTACAGTTACTCTGAGGTCAAAGGTGATTACACAATAAGAACTGGTTTTTCCAGTGGAAGTGTTTACCCATCTGCGATGAATACTTCTTCTAGCCTGAATACTGTAAAGGCAAATGACACTCCAAGCACTACAACAACCCTCGCCCCAAGGCTAGCCCAAACAAACTCCGTTGGTTCAGCTTCAAAAGGCGGAACCTCCATTGCAAATTCAACTGATAATTCAAATTCAACCAGTACAAATCTGTCTAATAATTCATCTGCATCTGCGACAACTTCCGTTAAGAATATTGATACATCTCCCCCCGCCAATAAAGGGATTCCAACTGCTGAACAAAAATTATCGGTTGCATCAATTCAGAATAAATCTACAACAGGCAATAGTAATGGTTTAAATCTAATTAATTCTGCTAATGCAGATGAGGTTTATTCCAACAAGTCCTTAGTGGGTTCTTCTTTGGACCTTTCTAAAACTGGTGCAATTGTTAAGACAAATGAAATTGAAACAAAAACTTTAGGAAGCATAGAAACCTCAGCTGCAGCCCAAGCAGTTGTTGGTGCTCTTAAAGGTTTTGTAAGTACTGTAGAGAATGTAGTCATTACTCCTGAAAATCTGTCCATCGTTGGTGATGTTGCCGCAGTTTTGGGGGGAAGTGTCCAGGTGATTAGTCTGGCTGCAGCGGTTCCGATCCCTTTGTTGAGTTTGCCGATGACGCTTCCTATTTTGCCAATTCCATTGCAATTACCATTACCTATACCTTCTCCACTGCCTACCCCCATTCCAACGCCGTCTGCTGTCTCCAACGTAATTCAATTCTCTAATCGATTTGGTAGAGCCGCTTAATGGGTGTAACTGAGAGATTTAGATTTGAAATTTAATGAAAGAAAAAACCCGCATACAAATAAATGTATGCGGGTTACAGGCGGAGGTTTTGAAACTAAAAAATAAAATTGATAGGAGAATCAATTAGAGGTTAAGAATGAACGGCTTCAGGTACTTCTACTTTTTTAGGAAGAATTCGTTCAAGAGCTTGTTCGAATAAACGAACTGTTCTGTCAACATTTTGAAGTTTTTCTAAACCAAATAGTCCAAGTCTAAAGGTCATGAAATCTGCTCCTTCATCGCATTGCAAAGGAACACCCGCAGCAGTTTGCAATCCTTCTGCAAGGAACTTGCGACTAGACTGAATTTCAGCATCAGTCGTGTAACTTACTACGACCCCAGGTGCTTGAAAACCTTTTTCAGCAACGCTTTTGAAACCATGTTTTTCTAAAGTAGCTCGAATCTTGGAGCCAAGCTCAATTTGTGCATCCATCATGTGCTTGAAGCCCAAAATCTGTGATTCCTCCATGACCAAACAAAGCCTAGCAAGAGCGTCTGTTGGCATTGTCGTGTGGTAAGAATGGTTACCAGCCTCATAGGTCTCCATGATGGTTAACCACTTCTTCAGATCACATGCAAAGCTCGAGCTTGTCGTCGTATCAATGACTTTTCTTGCATGTTCAGACATAGTGATCATCGCGCAGCAAGGTGAGCTACTCCAACCCTTTTGGGGCGCTGTGACGAGTACATCTACTCCAGTTGCTTTCATGTCAACCCACATTGCACCAGACGCTATGCAGTCGAGCACAAAAACGCCACCATAAGAGTGAACAGCTTGTGTGATGGCCTTGATGTAATCATCGGGAAGAATCATTCCACAGGATGTCTCCACATGGGGAGCGAACACCACATCTGGCTTCTCGCTTAGGATCACAGACACTGCCTCGCTAATCGGGACAGGGCTGAAGGGTTCTTGTGAACCTGCTTTGTTACGTCGTGCTTTGAGTACGGTACAAGAGGCAGGAATGTTTCCCATCTCAAATATTTGTGTCCAACGGTAGCTGAACCATCCGTTTCTGATAACCAGGCATTTTTTGTTCGTAGCGAATTGTCTAGCGACAGCTTCCATGCCAAAAGTGCCACTTCCAGGGACTAAAGCAGTTGAATGTGCGTTGTATACATTTTTAAGTATTTGTGAAATTCGTTTCATTACGCCTTGAAAATTCTTTGACATATGGTTCAAAGATCTGTCTGTGTATACGACAGAGTATTCAAGTAATCCATCCGGGTCAACTTGTGCAAGTAATCCAGGCATGAGGTTCTCCAATCATTGGGTTGATGAGTTGAAATTGCTAGCCAACTCAGACGATAACCAAAAACTCATAAGCCTCAATGGCTTAGCCCAATTAGTTATCAAAGGACGCCCATTATCTCACTTTAATGATTTTTCGTCTTCCTTTCTCTCCTAGTTGGTTTCGGCGTTGCTGTTTATTTGTATGACTGATCAAATTTAAGGCTGATAGGTAAAAATAAATTAATACTTATATATCTATATTGGGTATTTTTTTCTTTGTTCATGTGGCTAATTGGGCTTAAGGAGGTGATGGATCTGATTTTTTTACTAAAGATTCTTGGTCATTTTTGATACTTATTTTTGTCACATTACTATGTAAAAATACAATCAACCAAATTAAATTTTTTTATTAGTAATTTAGTATTGATATTTTTGAGATCTTAGGCACTCCGAGGTCTAAACATTCGGCAAATAGCTTAAATACCCAACTCATCTGTGTACCAGTTTAAAAAGACAAAACCAATGACTTTTAAATTTAAAAAGTACGCAAATATTGGGGTTTTTACGCTGCTTTTTGTTTTGGCGTACCAATCTAGTGCACAGGACATGACAGAAGAGGCAAGCGTTGCAAACTCTCTTAGCCCTATTTACAGCTATCAATCCAACAATCTTCTTCGTTATTTAGGCTTTAAATTTAATCCCGATCAGCCCAAAGATCAGGAAACTGACAAAACAGACTGGTTAAGTCTGCATGGCCAAATCACATACATTGACATGTGGCATCCCACTATAAGAAACGCCTCTTTGCACCAAGTACAGTCAGATGCCAATAGTTTAAAAGAGAAGGCAGAAAATAAAGAGACTTTTGATGCGACGTTTCTCATTGGTATCCGTTTGGCTGAGAACACGGCCCTGTACTTAAATCCTGAAATAGATCAGGGTTTCGGCTTTGCTAACACGGTGGGTGTGGCTGGTTTTCCCAGTGGGGCAGCCTACAAAGTGGGACAGGTTCAACCTTATGGACGGTTTCCTAGAGCTTTTATTAGGCAAACATTTAATCTGGGAGGGGAAAAAGAGTTACTTGAGGAGGGTCCTAATCAATTTGCAAACGAGGTAACCCATAACAACGTCATCCTAACGGCTGGTAAATTCTCTGTGGTGGATGTTTTTGATACCAATCGCTACTCTCACGACCCTAGAGCTGATTTTATGAACTGGGCTATTGTTGATGCGGGCGCTTATGATTACGCTGCTGATTCGTGGGGTTTTACATATGGGCTTGCCATCGAGTGGCGACAAGATGATTGGACACTTAGGACCGGCCTATTTGACCTCTCAACAACTCCGAACAGCGAGCTCTTGGATTCTAAATTTAAACAATTTGAATGGGTAAATGAGGTTGAGCGTCGATATAAATTGGCTGACCGAGAAGGAAGTTTAAAGCTTCTCGCTTATGTTAATCACGCCTACATGGGAAGTTACGCAGAGGCAGTGAGTTTAAGCCTGAACGCAGGTACGACCAGAGCATGTCCTACTTCTGATTTAAGCGCAACACCCAGCACATCTTGCGTACGTCGGTACGCCTCACAAGGGGGTTTTGCCTTGAATTTGGAGCAAGAATTAAGTAAAAGTGTAGGACTATTTGCCCGCCTTAGTGCCAATCAAGGTAAAAACGAGACCTATGACTTTACAGATATAAACCAATCGCTATCAGGGGGGGTGGTATTTCAAGGGGCGTCTTGGGGTAGGGGGGGCGACACGATCGGAGTCGCCGGCGTTGTTAACGCTTTAACTACGGATGCAAAAAACTATTTTTCGTCTGGTGGCATGGGGGTTTTAGTTGGGGATGGATGGCTGAATTACGGTCAAGAAAAAATATTTGAAACTTTTTACAATGCTAGGCTATCAAGTCACATCTCCTCAGCAATAGACTTTCAATACATCCTTAACCCAGGCTATAACAAAGACCGAGGGCCTGTCCCGGTATTGGGTTTAAGGTTGCATGTGGACTTTTGAGTTGCGTAAGCTAATTACAGGGCATTAATTCAGCCTACAATTTACTAGTTAAACTCTAGTAATGTTTTAATGAAATCTTTTTTCTGTACGCCCACTTTAACAATAGATGTTTGCAAGGTTTATGTGAAAACTGTCATTGCTGCATGCGTTTTCCTGGTCTCAACCCTAAGTCTGAGTCAGTCAGTTGTATCTACAGTAAAACCGGGATTGTCCAATTACCCTAGTAAACCCATAAACTTCATCGTTCCTTACGGCGCAGGGGGAGGGGCGGACTCACGCAGTCGCCAAATAGCCAACCTGTTGAGCATTGAGTTGGGTCAGCCCATCATCGTTGAGAATAAAGTCGGCGCTGGTGGAAACATAGGAACTGAGTTTATCGCTCACTCATCTCCAGATGGATACACAATAGGGATGGGTAATTTTGCTCCTCTTGCTGTTAACAAAGCCTTATTTGCAAATCTTCGATATGACCCAGAAAAGGACTTGATTCCTATTGTGTTAATCGACAAAGGCCCATTGGTATTGACTGTAAACCCCAAGTCTAAATTTAAATCTATTGCGGACATTGTCGCTGCGGCTAAAGAAAAGCCTGGAACACTGACCTTTGCCTCTGGTGGAATTGGTGGCACACACCAACTCTCAGCAGAACTATTCAAGCAAACTGCGGGTATTGATATGATTCATATCCCATACAAGAGCGGCGCTGCCGCAACTTCTGATTTGTTGGGAGGTAGTGTAGATTTGATGTTTGAGCAAATGTACTCTGCAAAACCCAATATAGATGCCGGCAAACTTCGTGCAATTGCGATTACTAGTAAAAATAGATCTCCGTTGCTGAAAGATATTCCAACGTTTACAGAGGCTGGTTACCCTCAAGTTGTTATCCTTAACTGGCAGGGATTTATTGCACCCAAAGGTACTCCTCCCGAGATCATAAGCAAGTTAAATTCCGCTGTTAACAAGATACTCAAAAATGACAAGGTTAGAGATTTAATTTTGTCCCAAAGCAATGAGGTAGGAGGTGGGACTCCAGAGGAGTTTGCCACGCTGATTAAGTCGGAATCATTAAAATGGGCGGAGGTGATAAAGAAGGGCGATATAAAGCCGGATTAGTCGGTCGATTTTCTTGGTCCATTTTTACTTCATGTAGGCATCTATATTCGACTTGCCTTTTAATTAACTTCCCCCATTTCACATAATATGGCACTGCGCTCAACAATTTATAAAGTAGATCTTCATGTTTCTGACTCAGATCGAAATTACTACAACACTCACTCATTAACAGTTGCACAACATCCCTCGGAGACTGCTGAGCGGATGATGGTCCGGCTTGTACTGTTTGCGCTATACGCTCAAGATGAATTGTTATTTACCAAAGGTTTGTCCGATGTAGATGAGCCAGATATATGGGTCAAAGACCTGACTGGTCAAATTCAACTTTGGTTGGAGGTGGGGCAGCCTGACGAAAAAAGAATCCTAAAAGCTTCCTCTAAAAGTGACCAAGTTGTCATATGTGCTTACGCAGGTCAGGCATCAAAAGTTTGGTGGAACGGGATAAAAAATAAGATCGAACGTGCAAAAAACGTCCGAGTTATTTGCTTACCCCAATTGGTTACCAAATCATTCGCCACATGGGTCGAGCGAAGTATGCAAATTCATATCAACATTCAAGAAGGTGAAATACTAATTTCTTGTGATAAAGGCCAAGAGAGCTTCTCGGTGGAGCCGCTTAACTAAAGTCTGCGATCTGTTTTTGTCACTAGCTCAAAAGTACTATCACGTTTTACGCTTATTGTTTGTTCACTTTCAATACATTTTGACGCCAACTATAGATGTATGATTTCTCCCGGTAAACCTCAATTGAAATTTTTAGAATTTAATGGTTTAATGATTTGATGGAATTTGTAGTTAATTCTTACAGTTTGAATTTGTCTTTTTTTAGTATTTAATATCAATTTATATTTTTCGTTCAAGGGTAATAAAAATGATCCAACTCAATATCAATGGCCAAGATCAACAAGTAGATGTCGAACCTGAGATGCCGCTTTTGTGGGTATTAAGAGATACTTTAGGGATGACTGGCACTAAGTTTGGTTGTGGTATTGCCCAGTGTGGTGCTTGCACTGTCCATCTTAATGGCCAGCCAGTTCGCTCCTGCTCATATCCTGTGTCCGCAGCTGTGGGACAAAAAATTGTGACCATTGAAGGTCTTTCAACTGATTCAACTCATCCTGTGCAAGAAGCTTGGTTAGCATTAGATGTGCCCCAGTGTGGATATTGCCAATCTGGGCAGATCATGGCCGCGAGTGCCTTATTAGCAAAAACTCCTAAACCTACGGATAAAGATATTGACGAAGCGATGACCAATATCTGCCGTTGTGGGACGTACCAACGAATTAGGGCTGCGATACATCACGCTGCTGAAACGGGCAAAGGTATTGGCTCAGTTATTCATTTCATGGCCGAGGGGCGTGAGTCAACAAGCATCGATTCAGAAACTATAACAAACGCATAAGGAGTTAGATAAATGACAACACAACTTAAGACTCCTGATCAAGCTGACCTTGAAAACACCTCAAACCTTGAGTCCTCAGATTTAAAACTCTCCAGAAGATCCTTTGTTGTTGGCACTGCCTCAGCCGTTGGTGGGGGATTGTCAGTAGGGTTTCACGTACCTGCATTAGCTCAAACCGCTCAAGCCGCAGCAACTCAAGAGGTCAATGCCTGGGTTGTTATTAGGCCAGACGATTCATGCGTGATCAGAGTAGTTCGAGCTGAAATGGGGCAGGGCACACATACAGGTCTTGCTCAATTGGTGGCAGAGGAGCTGGAGTGTGATTGGGCAAGAGTTAGTGTTCAGCAAATGACCGCAGGTCAAAATTTAGCTCGCAACCGTGTTTGGAAAAATATGGCAACCGGCGGGAGCCGCGGCATTAGAGAATCCCACGAGTATGTTAGACAAGGCGGTGCAGCTGCAAAAATTGTATTGCTCCAAGCCGCAGCCAACCAGTTTGGTGTTCCAGTTGCTGAGTTGAGTGTTTCAAAGGGTGTAATCAGTCACGCTCAAAGTGGCAGGCAGCTTTCGTACGGTCAATTGGCTGATCAAGCAGCAAAACTACCTGCTCCAGATGTAAAAACAATCAAACTCAAATCTCCTAAAGATTGGAAGCTAGCCGGACAACCGCTTAAAAGACTTGATACGGCAATGAAGGTCAATGGTCGATTGAAATACGCTGTTGATATTAAATTGCCAGGGATGGTCTATGCCGCAATCAAAGCTTGTCCTGTATTTGAGGGTAAGTTGAAGAGTTTTGATGACTCTGCAGTGAAATCAATGAGAGGTATTAAGGCGGTTTTGCGAGTGGACGATAACGCAGTTGCTGTTGTTGCAGATAATTGGTGGCGGGCTAAGCAGGCTTTAAATGCTTTGCCTATCGTTTGGGATGAGGGTGTGCATGCTAAAGCTTCCAGTGAGACGATACGTTCAAACATTGTTGAAGGTCTCACATCGTCCAACAACGTCTTTGCTGAAACAAATATTGGTGATGTAGATAACGCAATTGCAAAGGCTCACAAACGTATTGATGCAACTTACATCACTCCCTTTGTTTCACATGCATGTATGGAGCCGATGAATTGTACGGCCTTGATCACTGAGAATAAGGCAGAAGTTTGGGTTGCCTCTCAAAATGCAGAAGCATCGCTTGCTGAGTTAGCTAAGTCCACTGGACTTGATGTATCTAAATGTGAGGTATATAACTCATCCCTTGGAACTGGATTTGGTCGACGTGGTGGTTTTCAAGACTATGTGAAACAAGCTGCACTTTTAGGCAAGCAAATGCTTGGGACACCTGTTAAGCTTTTGTGGTCAAGGGAGGAGGACATTACGCATGACTTTTACCGACCCATTGGGCACTGCAAGATGTCTGCCGGTTTAGATAATCAAGGTAATTTGGTCGGTTTGAGTATTCGAGTCTCAGGCCAATCCATCAATGCCTTCGCAGCCCCGCACAACATTAAGGACGGCAAAGACCGTCGTCAACTACAAGGTTTATGGCCTGAACCAGATGATGCACAGTTTGGATACACCATACCAAACCTTAAGGTTGAATATGCAATGCGCAACTCCCATGTGCCGGTTGGTCCTTGGAGAGGGGTGAATACCAATCAAAACGGGTTGTACTCTGAGTGTTTCATGGAGGAGGTTGTTCACGCCTCCGGTAAAGATGCACTTGAGTTCAGGCGGGCACTACTCAAAGATCACCCCAAGCACCTAGGAGTATTGAACGCAGTTGCCGAAAAAGCGGGTTGGGGTAAGCCCACTGCTGCCGGTAGACACCGCGGAATTGCTCAGTTCATGGGCTACGGCAGTTACACTGCAGCGGTTGCTGAGATATCAATCAAAGGCAATGAAATTAAGATCCATAAACTGGTACTCGCAACCAACTGTGGTCACGCAGTAAATCAACGTATGGTTGCTGCTCAAGTTGAGGGATCTGTAGCCTATGCACTGGATACCCTTCAAAGTGAAGTGACTATAAAAGACGGTAGGGTTGAACAATCCAACTTTGATACCTATCCAATTGCAAGGCTAAAGCAAATGCCTCATATTGAAACTGTGATTGCGCCTACCTTCGATTTTTGGGGTGGTGTGGGTGAGCCAACTATCTGCGTCGTAGCTCCAGCAATATTGAACGCTATTTATAAGGCCAGAGGAACACCCATTCGCAATTTGCCTTTGAAAAACTCGGGACTAAAAATTGTTTAATTTTTGAGCGACCCTTTTTTAAAGAGCCTATTGCTGCCTAAGTAAGGGGTAATAGGCTTTTTTTCTGAAATGACATTAAAACCCAATCGATTTTTAGTAGTTTTTCTCTGGCTTGTGTTGGTCTGCAAATCCACTTTGGCCTGGGCAGAGTCGTTAAAGGGCCCAGAAAAAGTTGAATTA
The DNA here is from genome assembly GCA_903910745.1 of uncultured Burkholderiales bacterium. Lineage (GTDB taxonomy): Bacteria > Pseudomonadota > Gammaproteobacteria > Burkholderiales > Burkholderiaceae_C > Limnohabitans. The sequence goes on along the minus strand of CAIWAO010000012.1, from coordinate 10,897 downwards.
ATAAAGTACGTTGTAATTGAAGACTCAGTAAAGGTTGCGTTGGGGGGGCTTGTTGGAGACCATAAGCGGGGCGAGCAAATTGTGCAAACCAGCGAAGGCCAATGTACGCTATGTCACTCTATTCCTGGTTTTGCTGGACAGGTCGGAAATTTGGGGCCTAAACTGCATGGAGTGGGATCAAGGTACAGCGTGTCTCAAATCAGATTGAGAATTATTAACGAAAGTTTGTTAAATCCTCAAACTATCATGCCAGCGTTTTATAAAGTAGATGGATTGGTTGGTGTAGATCCCGTATGGCAAGGGAAACCCATTTTGAACGCTCAACAAATTGAAGATGTTGTAGCTTACCTTGCTAACTTAAAATAGGACATTGAACCTTGACTAATAAAGACGTGGTTGTGAATTCTTATAAAAACAAGAGAGCTATGATTGGCTTTTTTGCAAAGTATGCGGTGATTAGATGCTCTGCGGGATTGGCTGGTTTGGCTTTGCCAGTGGGTGCAATCCTTGCGGGAGTGCAAAGCAAAAACGCTTCGGCTCAAATTAACAAAATTGCATCAGATTCCAAGCAAGACCAAACCCCTTTTGAAATCCTTTACAAAGAAATTACAAACTCTCAACCGGTGTCTGAGGGGGGAGTTGTTATTGAGACTCCCAGGCTTGCAGATAACGGTCACTCTGCAGCTCTTCGGGTTTATGTTGACAGTCCTATGTCCAAAGATGATTTCGTTAAAAGCATCTATCTTTTATCCGATCGAAATCCAAGACCCTTTATGGCGAGATTCGATTTGAGTCCTCTTAATCCGAGGGCTGAAATTTCAACCCGAGTTCGGTTGAACGGTTCTCAAAATGTATATGCTTTAGCGCTCACATCCAAAGGAAAATGGCAAAGTGTTCATGTGCCAGTCGAGGTCACCGAGTCAGCTTGTTTGGATGCGAGCTAAATTATGGTTGCAAGAATTATTGTCCCCGCAAATATTGCTGTAAATAAACCTTTTGAGGTTCGTATATTGATCCAACACCCCATGGAGACCGGCTTTAGACAAGATATGATGGGTAGCTTGATTGCAAAGAATGTCATCCGCAGTTTGTCCGTCACTTTTAATTCGGAGGTGGTCTTTAAAGGATCTTTGGGGACTGGAATTGCTGCAAATCCGAGTTTGCAATTTTGGATGAAAGCTAGTCAATCAGGAACTTTAAAAATGGTTTGGGAAGATGATTTGGGTGTGATTGGTGAGATAGAGAAAAGTATAGAGATTAAAGTTTAGAGATCTTTTTAGATATGAAAGCTTAAACTTTTTTAAAATACAAAACCACCTCCCCCAAAGTGAACAAACTTTTGAATTTACAAATTATCAACCTGCCTTGTTGCATAACAACATTCATCACTAAAAAAGTTATTTATGCTTTTAAGGCATGTTTGCCTGTGGTTTTCATCACAATAGCAAATACTTTCTTAGTTTGTACCACCGCTATAGCTCATTCTAATGAAATCAGCACTAATGATTTAGGAGCGGAATTCACAAGAGTAATTCCTTCAAAGGATTTGAAATCGGGTTCGACATTTATCAGCAACGATCTTAAGTCCATACAAAATAATGACGACTTAAATCCGGCCTTTCTTTGGGTCCTACAAGGAGAGGCTCTTTGGTCCAGTGTTGCAGGTAAATCCTCACCCTCTTGCGCAAGTTGCCACGGTGAGTCTAACCAAGCGATGCGCGGCGTATCAACTCACTATCCTCAAGTTGATCAAGAGTCTGGTGAACTTGTTAATTTAGAGGCACGGATTAACCTTTGCAGGGTTCGACATCAGCATTTAGATCCCTTAAAACTGGAATCAGATCAGATGCTGGGCATCACCGCTTATGTAGCGCTGGCCTCAAGAGGGCTTCCCATGAATGTTCGTGTGGATAATCAAAATATGGAACATTTCTTAAACGGGCGTTCGATTTATTACAAAAGACAAGGGCAGATTAATTTGGCTTGTACACACTGCCATGAGCAAAATTGGGGCGGTAAACTCAGAGGCGAGACGATTAGTCAGGGCCATATCAATGACTACCCCGCCTATAGGCTAGAGTGGCAGCATATGGGTTCGCTTCATAGAAGACTAAGGGCATGTTTAAGTGGAGTCAGGGCTTATATGTACCCGCTAGGCTCGAAAGAGTTATTAGATTTGGAGCTTTTTTTGGGATGGAGAAGCTCCGATCCAAAAATTAAAGTTGAAACCCCTGGGGTAAGACGGTAGAGAAAAATCTAAAATTTTGGTTAAAAATACTAGTTGTACCGCGTCAAATCTTTCTTAATAAATTCACTCAATTAGGAGGCATGAAATGCATAAACTTTTATCACTTGAAATTGCCCGTCACGTAAAGCGCATTTCTATTTGTGCACTCGTACTGAGTTGTGCAACGCTTGCTCAGTCTCAGCAATCTAAGATCGTTCGAGTGCCTTTGCAAAACCATGATTTGTCCATACCAGATAAAGTGATGGTACAGGTGCGAGCCGAGTTTGCAGAGACTGCAACGTCGGGTCGCCATACTCACCCTGGTGAGGAAATTGGTTATCTTTTAGAGGGACAATTAGAGCTAAAAGTGGACGGCCAACCCACCCGAATTTTAAAACCAGGAGATGTTTTTTTTATTCCAGCAGGCGTTATTCATGAAGGCATAAATACCTCCTCTGGGACTTCAAAAGTAATTGCAACCTATGTTGTTGAAAAGGGCAAACCAGTTGCGAGCCCGGCAAATTAAAATCATCTTTTCTTAAAGGTTATAAATGAAAGCTGCTTGGTATACGAAAAATGGATCTGCTGAGGACACTTTAATTCTGGGGGACTTAGAAATGCCAGAGCCAGGTGCGGGAGAGGTAAGGATCAAATTAAAGACATCTGGTGTGAACCCGTCGGATGTTAAATCAAGAATTGCCAGACCGCTTAACGCCCCTTTTATCATCCCTCACAGTGATGGCGCTGGAGTTGTTGATAAAGTTGGTGAAGGAGTAAGTGGATCAAGAATAGGGGAGAGGGTATGGATTTGGAATGCACAGTGGGCTCGCCCGCATGGAAGTGCTTGCGAATATATTGTTTTAAAACAAGATCAGGCAGTACATCTTCCCGATGGAACCAGTTTTGAAGAGGGGGCATGTCTGGGAATACCATTTTTAACGGCCCAACAAGCGGTAAATCTATGTGGTGAATTAAAGGGCAAAACAGTTTTAGTCACGGGTGCTGCATCTAGTGTGGGGCATTACGCTGCTCAACTTGCACATCTTGCAGGTGCTCGCGTGATCGGCACTGTTGGCTCAATTGAAAAGCAAGCCCACGCAAAAGCAGGCGGTGTTGATGCATGTATCAATTACAAAACTGAAAACGTTTGTGAGCGAATAAAAGCATTGAATGACGGCAAGGGAGTAGACGCTGTAATTGATATGGACTTCTCAACTACTAGCCAATGGTTGGCCAGTGGTGCCTTGAAGGCTCACGGGGTATTTGTTTGTTACGGCTCCAACATTGCAGGTGAACTTCAAGTGAATTTTAGGCCGATGCTGTTTAATTCATTTACTTTTAAGTTTTTCCTTGTCTATGACTTAACGCCAACAGATAGACTGAAGACTTTGGAGCAAACAAACTCTATACTTGAGAAAAAATTAATCAAACACACTGTAGCTAAGGAATTTGCACTCGCTGAGATTGTTACCGCTCACAAAGCAGTTGAGCAAGGACTTTATATGGGCAATGTTGTTTTGACTATTTGAAAATTCTTTGTGCCTAAGCTTTTTTATAGCTGATATTTGCGGGTTAATACGGAGAGGTAAAAATTACTTTTGATCATTTTTAGTAAATAATCAGTGGACAGCTTAAATAGTCAATCTTTGTAAATAAATTGCTCTAAATTTTGCAAACAACTTATTTCATATCTCAAGATCTAATCCATCTCAAATATATGAAATAACTTCAAATTTCTTTTCATTTGTCATTAACTTTTCTTTAAATTTACATTAATTAAATCATGCGTTTTATCAGTTTCGATCACAAAGGCCATTCCACAGTCGGTGTTGTTTTAGACGCCAAATCAGATCAATTTGTTGACCTGTCGATTCTGGGTACTTCGCTTCCAACAGAATTAGGTGCTTTAATTGGTACGCCCAATGGGTTAAAAGACGCATATGCTGCAGCCAAATCTGCACTAGCAAGTGCGTTCAGATCCATCAAGGATGTGCATTTGATGCCGCTGATTACGAACCCCAGCAAGATTGTTTGTATGGGTCTTAATTATGCGGATCATGCAAAAGAAGGCGGCAATGCGAGACCTGAATTTCCGAGCTTTTTTCTAAGAGGTCCTTCCTCCATGGTTGGCCATAACCAGCCCATCATAAGGCCTAAGGCCTCAAGCAAACTCGATTTCGAGGCGGAGCTTGCTTTGGTGATTGGTCATAAAGCACGCAACCTGACGCCAGATAATGCGCTGTCATGTATTGCTGGATATTCTTGTTTTAACGACGGGAGTATCCGAGACTTTCAAAGAAAGTCCTCCCAGTGGACTTTGGGCAAGAATTTTGACGCCACTGGTGGGTTTGGTCCCTGCTTGGTAACCCCCGATGAACTACCCATTGCCGCAGACGGTCTTCGGATTCAATCCCGCTTGAACGGCCAAATAATGCAAGACGGTAACACTAAAGATTTTCTATGGGGAGTAGTTGAGTCCCTTTGCATCATCAGCGAATGTATGACTCTGGTCCCGGGGGACGTCATTATTACGGGTACCCCGGCCGGTGTAGGCTACGCTCGCACCCCGCCAGTATGGATGGCGCCCGGCGACATTTGTGAAATTGATATTGAAGGTGTTGGGGTATTGGTTAATACGATTGCAGATGAGCAATAGTTGATTTCATTTTTAGAAATGAAGAATACAAAAAATAATTATTCTTCCAAGTAAGCGATTTGTGGGTAAGTTGTTCTGAATTTAACGAGTTAAAAAATCAATCAAGGGAGACATAAAGATGCAGAATAATAATCGACGTGAACATCTCAAGCAGTGGGGCGGTCTGATTGCCGGTGGCCTAAGTGCAGTTGCGCCAATGGCCTCTAAAGCCCAGCAAAATGCCCCTATTCCTATTGAAGGAATAGGCCACAAAATAAATCATATCTCCTACTCTGATTTGGGTGGACGCCCTGATAGCGTTCAAGTCATGAGAAATAAGGGACACATTTATGTGGGACATATGCACAGTGATGGGGTCACTATTTTGGATGCGGCAAATCCAAAAGATCTCAAGCCAGTGAACTTCTTTACGGCTGGAAAATATACGCGAACCCATCACCTTCAAGTCGCTGAGAACTTACTCTTACTTGCCAATGGTGCAAACATTGTTGCGATGCAGTCGTATAACGATATGAGGGGATATTTTGAGAACAATCCTGCTGATAATTTAACAAATCGTAAGAAATTTCGTTCAGGATTGTCGATTCACGACATCTCAGATCCAAAAGAGATGAAAGAAATTGCATTCTTAGAGATGCCAGGAATTGGAATTAACAGACTTTGGTGGGTGGGTGGACGTTACGCCTATATTGCTGCACACTTGGACGGTTTTACGGATACTATTTTGATCACTGTTGATCTGCAAAACATAACCAAACCTGAGATTGTCTCTAAATGGTGGATGCCTGGAATGAACCGCGCTGCAGGGGAGGTCTCCAAGATGCCTAAGGGCAAAAGGATGGCATTGCACCACATGATTACGTCTGGAAACAGAGGTTACGGCGCGTGGCGTGACGGTGGTTTTACTGTTCACGACTTAAGTGACCCAGCTTCACCCAAGTTACTCTCACATATCAATTGGTCACCTCCTTTCCCAGGTGGAACACATACAGCTCTTCCACTCCCCAAAAGGGGGTTGTGTGTGGTCGCAGATGAGGCCAACGCAGAGAAGTGTGCTAAAGGGATTTTTCATACCTTCGTACTTGACGTGAAGGTATCAGAAAATCCAATCCCTATCTCCACTCTCCCAACACCTAAGGACAGAGATTTTTGTGGGCTTGGCACGTTCGGGCCCCACAATTTGCATGAAAATAGGCCTGGCTCATTTCAAAGCGAGGACACCATATTTGCAACCTACAACAATGCAGGCGTAAGAGTATTTGATATCGCGAATGCTTTTGAGCCTAAAGAGGTTGCATATTGGGTACCCCCTTTGCCACAAAAAATGATGGATCCTCGCCCCAACATTGCATTTGCAGCTAAAACTTGTGATGCCTACGTCACCCCAGAGGGCTTGATGTATGTGACGGATTGGAACGGCGGATTACATGTCTTGGAATACAAGGGCTAATTCACAGGTCCGTACTTGTAACTTTTTTTAAATTGGAGTATTTGAATGTCACTTCGTATCAACGATACTGCACCAAATTTTGATGCACAAACAACCCATGGAGCCATTAATTTTCATCAATGGATAGGGGACAGTTGGGCAATCCTTTTCTCACACCCGAAGGATTTCACACCTGTTTGCACGACTGAGCTAGGTTATATGGCCAAAATTGAGCCAGAGTTTACAAAAAGAAATTGCAAACTTATTGGTCTTAGTCTTGATCCCGTTGATCGTCACGGTAGTTGGGCCAAGGATATTGAGGAAACTCAAGGGGCTGCAGTCAAATACCCCATGATTGGAGACACTGATCTTAATGTAGCTAAACTTTACAACATGTTGCCAGCAGAGGAGAGCGGTTCATCTGAGACTCGGACAGCTGCGAACAGTGCAACGGTTCGCTCGGTATTTGTAATTGGTCCTGATAAGAAGATTAAACTTATGATGACCTATCCAATGACGACGGGACGTAACTTTGATGAAATTTTGAGAGCCCTTGACTCAATGCAGCTAACTGTTAAGTACAAAGTCGCGACCCCTGTCAACTGGAAAAATGGTGAGGATGTAATAATTGCTGGGTCTGTATCTGATGAGGATGCTAAAACGCTGTTCCCCCAAGGATGGAACACGGTGAAGCCTTACCTCAGAGTTGTCAAGCAACCTAAATAGTTTCTTAATAGAATTTCGGCTTAATTTAGGGCTGCCGGTTAAATTCGGTGGCCTTTTTCTATTTTTCCGCACAATATAATCAAAGTTGAATCTGTATTTTTAGAACCCATTGATTGTTTGTATAAGATGTCAATAAGCTGGGTGCTTTATTTTCTTTTGACTATGGTATTTTTGTTACTTTTAAAAGGTTGCTATGCACGACGTTGAATCCATTACCAAATTGCTAGACCCATTATTTCCTGGTCTATTCGGGGTAAAGGTCACTGAGGTCGGCATTGATAAAGTCTTGGGCGAGCTAGAGCTAAGAGAGGACTTTATCTCTGTTGGTGAGATTATTCACGCAGGTGCTTATCTCACCCTTGCAGACACGCTATGCGTTGTTGGAACTCTCATGAATAACCCTGACAGCCAACATGTCCTAACCAAGGACACCAGTACGAAATTTTTAGCCAATGCAGAAATGGACTCAGTGCTAAAAGCTGAAGCTAGAGCCTTTCATAGAGGTAAATCTACCATGGTCTGGCAGGTGAGCTTGCAAAATGATCAGGGAAAATTATGCGCTATTGTTACTCAAACAATGCAAGTACTCGATCCCGTGGAGCAGGAGGTTCCTCTTCCGCCCATTGTTCCTCCAGTACCGCTGACTCCGCCCCCACCCCCACCGCCCCCTCCGCCCAAGCCCGAGGTGCCGCCAGAGGCAGAGGTCGCGCCTGAACCCGCTAAATAGAAGATAACTGATTTAAGGAGTAATCGGATATGGCTGAATTCATAAGAGGTGTAGTTGCTGCAACAGCAACTCCTGTAGACGAACATTTCGAGCCTGATACGCATCGACTGATTGCACATATTAAGTTTCTCTTAGAAAATGGTTGTGACGGCATCAACTTGCTTGGTACAACCGGGGAAGCAGCATCTTTTAGTTCAGCTCAAAGATTAAAAATAATGAAGGCTGTAAAGGACTCGGGCTTGCCTATGAGTCGTATGATGGTTGGCACTGGAGTCTCCTCACTTGTTGAAACCCTGGAACTTACTCGTGCTGCTGGTGACTTGGGTTTTAACGGTGCATTAGTTGTCCCGCCTTTTTACTACACAGGAATAGATCATCAAGGACTTACCCAATATGTTGATCACTTGTTAAAGATGTTAGGACACATCAAACTTCCAATTTATTTGTATCACATCCCACAAAACACGGGCGTACCTTGGCCTATTGAAGTGGTCTCCGATTTGGCGAGACGATACGTAGGTAAAGTTGTGGGTATCAAAGATAGTGCTGGCGATATAGAGTACTCAAAAGCTATTGTGAAAGCTATCCCACAATTTCAAGTCTTCCCAAGTTCGGAGGCTACATTGAGCTCAGCTAATGAGGAAGGTTTTGCTGGTTGTATCTCTGCGACTACAAACATAACATCCCAAGATTCTCAAATTGCCTGGTCTAAACAGGGAACTCAAGACGGCATTTCTGCTGGTAAAAGAGCTACAGAGCACCGTGTTATTTTAGGTAAAGACTCCTTAATTCCCAGTGTGAAAGCTACTTTATCCATTATTCACTCGGATCCTGGATGGGCTAGAACTCACCCACCCATGTCACCGCGAACACCAGACCAAGCCTCAATATTACAAAATAATTTGGCAAAAGCTGGCTTCTTATTTCAGAGCTAAATTGATTAAAAATCAATAAAATCAAGGCCTTATTAAACCCTCTAACATAGAGCGAGAAGAGGGTGTTGACGAGACATTTTATTGCTCTACAATGCGCAATCTTTGGCTCTAAAGTAGTTTATGTCACTTAGCAATCCTGAGTTCTCCCAGTCTAAGCAGCTCCCCCCAGTAGATATCAAAAACAACCATGGTCACGGTCGAGGCAGTTTCGCTGCATTAACGCTGGCTGCAATTGGAGTAGTTTTTGGGGACATCGGTACGAGTCCCCTGTATGCCTTAAAAGCATGTTTTGATCCAACAAACGGCATACCTCTTACACATGAATCCATCTTTGGTGTGATTTCAATGGTATTTTGGGCATTTGTTTTCGTAGTCTCTCTAAAGTATGTGCTCTTTGTGATGAGAGCCAACAACCATGGTGAGGGAGGGATTTTGGCGTTAATGGCGCTGGCTATGAGAACAACCAAAGTAGGCACAAAAAGAGCAATGACGTTAACTATCGTTGGAGTCCTTGGGGCTTGCCTCTTTTACGGAGACGCAGTTATTACTCCAGCAATCTCAGTGCTTTCAGCTTTAGAGGGATTACAAGTCATATCCGATGGCTTAGCCACTTACATATTGCCTCTAACTGTCGCTATTTTGATAGCTTTGTTTATATTTGAGAAAAAGGGGACTGCAATCGTTGGGGGACTATTTGGTCCGATTATGGTTGTTTGGTTTAGCGTTATTGGTTTGATGGGTATTTATCAAATTATCAACGCTCCTGAGATTCTTGCTGCCTTTAACCCTCTCTATGCTTTTAGTTTTATGAGGCAAGATCCAGCAATTGCCTTTACAGTTACGGGATCTATTTTCTTAGTATTGACTGGAGCCGAAGCACTTTACGCTGACATGGGGCATTTTGGTATAAAGCCTGTTCAGTTCTCTTGGTTCTTTTTGGTTATGCCTTGTTTGCTGCTGAATTATTTCGGACAAGGTGCGATGTTCCTTGTGAATCCCGCTTCAATTTCAAACCCATTTTTCTTGATGATTCCAGAGAGTTTCTCTTTGTTTTTGGTCATTTTATCTACCGTAGCAACTGTGATTGCTTCACAAGCCTGTATCTCCGGTGCATACTCCATGACCAGTCAGGCAATTTTGCTCGGATTTTTACCTCGTATGAGAGTGCTTTTCACCTCTGAGAGAGAGATTGGACAAATCTACGTTCCATTTATCAACTGGGTTCTTTGCCTAATTGTTGTTATGGTTGTCCTTGCCTTTAAGAAGTCAGATAATTTAGCTGCAGCCTACGGAATTGCTGTCTCAACCACAATGTTGATGACAACGTTTTTGGCCGCTGTAGTAATGAAAGTCGTTTGGAAGTGGAATCCAATCTTAGTGACAATCGTTATCAGCGTATTTATGATTGTCGATTTTGGATTCTTTGCCTCAAACCTTGCGAAAATTTTAGAGGGTGGTTGGTTCCCCTTGGTCATTGGGGCAATATGTTTTGTACTGATGATGACTTGGTTCCAAGGTCGACAACTGCTTAGACAGCATGCGGTTGAAGGTGGTATTCAGATTGAGGATTTCCTTAAGTCATTGATGATTCACCCACCCGTTAGAGTAGAGGGTACGGCCATATTTTTAACTGCTCATATTGATTACGTACCTGCAGCTTTACTTCATAATCTTAAGCACAACAAAGTTCTTCACGAGCGTGTTATTTTCTTAAAGGTCAGCGTTTGGGATGTGCCCCGTGTTGAAGACGGCAATCGCATCGCTTTGAAGGACTTAGGAGATAACATGTTCTTGGTAAGAGCTGTGTACGGGTTTAAAGAAACGCCCGACATAGGTCATATCTTAAAGTTACTTAACACCAACCATAAAGTAAATTGTATTGTTGAAGAATCCTCGTTTTTCTTGGCCAGAGATTCAGTGGTCGCCCATGAAATTCCTCAGATGTCTATGTGGAGAGAGCATCTCTTTATCTCGATGATGCAAAACGCATCTCGTGCTGCGGACTTCTTTAAAGTCGATCCAGGGCGTGTCATTGAATTAGGAACAATGGTAGAGCTCTAGTACTTGGTATTTATTTGAGCAAAATTTTCGCGCATCCCCCGACTACAGCGAAGCTTAGTCGCGGGTCAAGCGAAAGGAGCCGAAGGCGACATGCGTCACCTACGGAGGCGATTCTTGATCCTGGATATACGCAACG
>CAIWAO010000011.1 GCA_903910745.1 uncultured Burkholderiales bacterium | reverse complement strand
TCACAGCCTCCATCTTGAATTCCAGGGTATATTTAGCCCTTGTTCGTTTCTCGCCCATTTGGTCACCTCCATAACTATATTTTCACCTATAGTTAAGAGGTACGTTTTTCAGGGGCAAGGTCATAATGACAACTTTATTAATTCCTATAAAAAAACTTAATGACTAATTTAGATTCAAAACTGAAAATGATATTGAGTTAAGATTTAGAATTAATGTTAATTTAGTTTCGTTAGTTTCGTTAGTTTCGTTAGTTTCGTTAGTTTCGTTGCATAGGTTAGATTTTTAAAAATGTGTCTCTTCAGGTTAAACAAGTACTACAGGTTTTTGATTTTATTTTGTTGTGCATTTCTCGTGCATAGTACATCACATGCATTGCCAACCTTTTCAAGACAAACTGAACAACCTTGCTCTGTATGTCATTTGAATTTTGGTGAGTTAACGCATGAGGGTAGACAATTTAAATTAACTGGCTATACAAAAGGAAAAAATGTTATTCCTATTTCTGCCACAGCAACTGCGTCTATAACTAAAATCCAAAATACATCATCTAGTGTCGCTCCAGACCTCTTTTTAGCTAAGAATAATGTTCCTATGATTGAGGAGGCTAACCTTTATTTGGCAGGTAAGTATTGGGAGAATATTGGGGGATACTTAAAATGGACTTCTAGTTTTGCAAACACTAATCCTATTTATGGGAGTACCGGGGTTCAAACCGGAACCAAAGTGGGACAAGATACCTTCCTGGATGCAAGTGAAGTTAGGTTTGCCAAAGAGTCGATGATTGGTCGTGAAAAAGTGAATTGGGGAATTAGCCTTAACAATTCCCCCTCTGTTCAGGATTTATGGTCCACCTCACCTGTTTATGGATTTCCGTATAGAACATCGAGTTTGCAAAACGCTTGGGGAATCGGTCAATTTGGGCCGACCACCTTGGTCGATGGGGGTCTTAATTCTCAGGTTATCGGATTAAGTGCATATGCAATGTTTGACGATTCCATCTATTTAGAAATTTCTGACTACGTTAAGTCAACTCCCGGGTGGGCAACGATTGCAACGGCGTCAAATTTCAATACTGTCAGTTCGGGCAACAACCCTTACTGGAGGCTAGCTTGGAATAAACACTCTTCAGAAAACTCATTCATGTTGGGTACGTTTGGGATGAATACAAATTTGGTTAGAGATCCTTTCGTGCCTGGTTCAGCAAAGGGAAATTATTTTGACTACGGCTTTGATACTCAGTTTCAGCATATAACGAACACACACTCTTACTCTGCTCAGGCAACTGTTGTCTACGAGTTTGTAAATTGGGGGGGCAGATCAGTAGGAAGAAGTCACGATAATCAAAATAGCAATCTAGTAACTATAAAAACAAAGGCTACTTATGACTATTTAAGAAAATACGGAACTAGTATTTTTGCATTTTCATCTAAAGGGACAATTGATAATTTGTACTGGAACTACAACCCTGATCCAACAGTTATAACTGGTGCGTGTAATCAAAATATGTCTCTCTTGACCTATTGCTCCTTAAGTGGTTCACCAAATACAACTGGTTCAGGATTTGAGTTGTACTTCGATCCGATTCCTTACGTTCATATTGTTTATCAACAAACCTACTACCAAACCTTTCTTGGTGGAGGTCAGTTTGTAGATAACTCAGCTGGTTTGCAAAGGAACGCAAGTGATAATAACTTGAGTTATTTTTACATCACAGTTTCGTATTAATTGATGTAGTAATTAGCTTGTTGTAATTTTTAAAATATAAAAAAATTCAAGATAATTGCTATCAATACCCCTTGGAGAATCCTATAGCAATCAAAGGGGTAGAAATCGATGCAATATCTTTTAATTCGATTATTACTTTAGTTACCCATTGTGTAACCGAAATTCAATGTAATTTCATTCGACCAAAGGTTTTGAGTAGCAGATCCTTGATATACAGGGATATTTCTCATGTTTGTATAGATGGATTTATCGCTTAGCTCAACATAAAATGGTTTTTTGAATACATACCTTAAGCCAACATCAAATCCAGTTGAGCTGCCAACAATCCTCCACCATCCGTTATTAGTGCCTAGATCATGGGTAATAGATTTTGCGCCAACATCGGAGGAATAATTATCTATGGTATTTTCTGGGTGCACGATAGCGAGTCCAGTTCCTAATTTACCGATAAAGGCAAGGCTAGAAGACTCATTGATTGAACCAATTAAAGCTTCGCGATAAATGAGATCAACCATGAAATGATTTAGACCATTGTGAAGCATATAAGTGAATGTATTTTGATTTAGATTTTGATTACCAGTGCCAAGTGCACCTACCTGAGTAATCTTGCCCGTAATTAGTGCCGTTTGACCCTGGGTCATCGTGTATTTCACATGGTCTAAGCTCAAATCGACTGCCCAAGCTTTTTGATCATCGATGAATCTACCCACCTTCCAGTTGTCTGGTGTTCTAAGCCCTGGAGTTTGAAATTCGTCGTGGCCCTCAACCTTGACGGCTGAGAAGTTATTACCCAATGAGGGTTGGTTTACGTTGATATTGGACGTTGAATAATAAGCTTTATTGAAGCCCGCAGAAAAGAACCATTCTGCATCTTGGCTAAAAAAGCCCCTTTTAGAAATATCAGGCGATAACCTGAAGAGGCTGTTGCTGGGTTTAGTTTCGCTGTTAAGGTTAGCTGTTTGTGCCCTGGTTAATGCAGGGGTAACCAAGGCTGATGAAAGAATTAAGGATAAAAGTGCAGGTAAATATTTCATTTTGAATCGTCCGTGGATAACCTGCAAATTATAAATCACAAGGTTTTTATAGTCTATGCCTAATTGGTCACTTCGATATTTAGTAAAAACTTTAAACTAGATTCAAATTACTCGTTTTACCTATAACTTCAATCATTTAAGGTAGTTACACTTTTTAGTCAAATTAACCCTGTGACTTGAAAATTAAAGGATGCATTAAATGGTGGATCTTCCCCAGAACGCAACAATACCTGATGTCTTCTTCGATGTGGCTGAGCGATACCCAAGCCATCCATTTTTAATGGTTCCAGCCAATCCGATGCGTAATTACTGCCCTCAGGGGCAAACACTATTTTATGGACAAGTCGCTGAAATGGTGAGGCAACTTATTCTTAATTACGATCAATCAGGCTACGGAATTGGACACAGGGTGGGTTTGCTACTGGAGAACAGGCTTGAGTATTTTCTTCATAAACTGGCTCTTAACTCCCTGGGAGTTTGTTGCGTGCCACTAAACCCAGATTTTCGAGCCGCGGAGACTGCCTACGTTATTGATCATTCAAAGTTAGATTTGATTGTTGTGATCGAGGAATTATCGAACCAAGTTGATAGTGCATTTGAGGAGTCAAATCATAAATGCCCTGTCGTGTTGTTTGGTGATAAAAATCAATACCCATCCCCACTTACTGAGCTTAAATCAAATGTTCCTAATGAAGAAACTATTTCAACCATCTTATATACATCAGGGACGACGGGCAGACCCAAGGGTTGTTTGCTATCCCATAGATATGAGCTTGCCAGCGGGGCTTGGTATGTTAATAGAGGGGGACTTGCCAATTTTGGTATAGCTTGTGAGCGAATCTACAACCCGCTTCCAGTTTTTCATGTCAATTCTGGGATTTTGTCATTTTTTGGCGCAATGCTAACTGGGAACTGTCAAATACAAACCGATCGATTTCATCCCATAAGATGGTTTACTGAAATAAATGATACCAAAGCAACTGTGGTTCACTACTTGGGCGTGGTAGTGCCAATGTTGCTAAATCAACCGTCTCATGCCCTTGAGCGTCAACATCAGGTCAGGTTTGCGATTGGTGCTGGTGTTGATCCTCAAAGACATCAAGAGTTTGAAGACCGATTTGGATATCCGTTGATTGAAATTTGGGGCATGACTGAGATGGTTAGACTGATTTTTGATGCCGATCAACCAAGATCTATCGGAACTCGAGCGTTTGGCAGGCCTCAAGTAGGCCTAGAGGTCCGAATTGTGAACGATAAGGATGAAGACGTACCTGACGGGATCTCTGGGGAGATGTTAATAAGAACAAATCAGGAAACACCTCGTAAAGATTTTTTTAGTGGATATTTGGATGACGAGGTTGCCACGCAGGATGCTTGGAGGGGGGGATGGTTTCATACTGGCGATATCGTGGTTAGGGATCAAGTCGGAATACTACATTTCGTAGAAAGACGAAAAAATATTATCCGCAGGTCGGGTGAAAATATAGCTGCAGCTGAGGTCGAAGGCGTTTTACAGGCCCATCCTGAGGTTTTTCAAGCCGCTGTTTTATCCGTTAAAGACGAGATAAGGGAGGAGGAGGTTTTGGCCTGCATTGTTCTAAAGAATTCAGAAATACTTGAGCAAGAATTAAACGCCAAGCATCCTATTGTCTTAGACATACTTCAACACTGTAATAAAGCATTGTCATACTATAAAGTACCTGGTTGGCTCTGGTTTACTAAGAGTATTCCTACTACGGGTACTCAAAAGGTTCAAAAGCATCAAATTTTCCCAAAGGACGTTGACCCAAGGGGAGTGTCCGGCATCATAGATGTCAGAGCTATGAAAAGAAGATAGGGTTGAGAAGTAAATGTCATGCCTTAAACGTTCACATTAGTACTTTAAATGGTACAAATTATTTTTAAAATTTTGAATCCTGAGGTGTTGAAAGCATTCAGAGAAATTATGGATGTATCTCAATACAAAGCCTTATTTAGCCTTGCAAGTTCAGAGTTGGGGAAGAATTCCCTTTTATTGAAATCTCAATTGTTAAACCTCGAATGGAAGAAGGTTCAATTTATGTTGCATAAGATGAAAGGTTCAATGGGAAGTCTGGGTTGCGATTTGTTGTTTCAAAAAATGATGATGTTGGAAAATCAGTTGAATGGTTTTCAAATTACAGTACCCGATAAAGACCAGATTGACATCCTAATAGAAACGCTTGATTTAACCCTTAAGGCGCTTAAGGCAGAGACCTATTAAGTTCAAGAAAGTCTAAAACCAGAGGTCAGCTCCTACCTCTGGGGTAAATAAATTCAGATCGAAAACGGATGTACGAAAGATGCTAAGTAACAAGTATTAAAGGGCTAAATTAATAGATTCAAAAATAGTTCTCACACAGTGCGAATATCCAACTTAGTCAAAAGAGATTGATCTCTGTCCCAATCTGGATTTCCGGTGGTCAGCAGTTTGTCACCATAAAAGATGGAGTTTGCCCCCGCCATGAAGCACAGTGCCTGGGTAGATTCGCTCATGTTTTGTCTTCCTGCTGAGAGCCTGACCCTGGCTGTAGGCATGGTGATTCTTGCGACTGCAATGGTTCTTACAAACTCAAGTGGATCAAGCTCCTTAGTACCGTAAAGAGGCGTGCCCTCGACTTGAACAAGATTATTAATTGGAACCGACTCTGGATAGGGATCCAAATTGGCAAGTTGATGAATCAATCCAGCTCTTTGCTCTCTGCTCTCACCCATACCAACTATTCCACCACTGCATACATTAACGCCTGCATTCCTAACGTTATCCAAAGTGTCTAATCGTTCTTGATAAACCCGAGTTGTAATGATATCTGTGTAAGTCTCTGGAGTGGTATCTAAATTGTGGTTGTAGTAATCCAGGCCTGCAGTTTTGAGTTTATTTGCGTGTTCTGCACTCAGCATACCCAAAGTACAACATGCTTCCATTTCAAGTTCTTTGACGACTTTTATCAACTCTGCTACTTTCTCAATATCTCTGTCTTTAGGTTCTCTCCATGCCGCTCCCATACAAAATCTGCTTGCTCCATTCTTTTTGGCTTCTAAAGCTGCAGCTCGAACTTCCTCGGCCTCAAGCATTTTGGAGGCTTGAACATCGGTTTCGTAATGCACAGATTGAGGGCAATAGGCGCAGTCCTCTGGACATCCACCAGTTTTAATGGATAAAAGAGTCGAGAGTTGTATTTCATTTGGGTTGAAATGCTCACGGTGAACTTGCTGAGAGCGGAATAATAAATCATTAAATGGTAAATTAATGAGTTCAATAATCGAGGCCAAACTCCACTGATTTTTTAGTGAAATAGGTTTTTTGTTGATCTTTAATGTATGTAAATTAATCGAATGCTCATTACTTGTATTGGTTTGCATGGCTCTTTTTAGCGTATTTAATTTAGAAATCACCTATTGTCTCTCAAATTTGACGCATGTATTATCATCTAATGCTAGTAGTTGGCTTATGAAGTTCTTAATTAGAGGAAAAGATTGACATAGTATGGTGTGGGATTCAATAGTTTTAAATGCTTTATGGCTAACTTTTGAGTTGGCTGGGCTTACTACGCTTTGTTTGTTATTAGTGGCTACTCCAATTGCTTGGTGGCTATCAAGGACTCATAACAAGTGGCGCCATCCGATCAAAGCCTTGGTTACCCTCCCACTCGTGCTTCCCCCCACAGTGTTAGGGTTTTATTTACTGATCTTAATGGGACCTAATGGACCAATAGGCGTTTTAACTCAGGCAATTGGAATAGGAACTTTGCCATTTACTTTTTCTGGTTTATTGGTTGCGTCTGTATTTTATTCCTTACCCTTTGCAGTTCAACCTTTGCAAAATACATTTGAAGCTATACCACCAAGCACATTGGAGTCTGCCTATACTTTAAGAGCAAGCCCATGGGATACATTTTTTAGCGTGGTTTTGCCTCTTTCAAGGCAGGGTTTTTTTCTGGCTACAGTTTTAAGTTTTGCTCACACAGTTGGAGAGTTTGGAATTGTTTTAATGATTGGGGGAAACATCCCCGGTAAGACCCAGGTTGTTTCGACGCAAATTTATAGTTTCGTAGAGTCAATGGATTACTCAAGAGCGAATGCTTTAGCATCAGTTCTGTTAGTATTCTCTTTTTTGGTATTGCTCGCTATGTCTTGGTTGGGTAGAGACAATAAATCAATCTTTAGATGAAAGATTTCAACTTATTTCAAATATCTCTGAGCAAAGGAGATTTTAAACTCTCTGTTCAATTCGAATTCAAAGTGGGTCAATGTCTCGTTCTTTGGGGCCCCTCGGGAAGTGGTAAAACAACGCTACTAAGAGCCATCGCTGGGTTGGAGGGGGCGCAGTCTTCGTACATCAAAGTTGCCGACGAAGTTTGGGCTGACAGCGCAAATTCTGTATCGCTCCCCACTTGGAGAAGGTCAATTGGTTTTGTATTCCAAGATGCTAATCTGTTTCCTCATCTTAATGTTGAGGGGAATTTAAATTACTCGGTTCTACGTAATAAAAATGTTCTGGATTTGGGGATGTGGAATCGCACAGTTGAACTCTTAGCCCTTGAAAATTTACTAAAAAGAACCATTGGTCAACTATCCGGCGGAGAGCGACAAAGAGTGGCAATTGCGCGAGCTTTGCTGACCAATCCAAAACTTTTGTTGTTAGATGAGCCTTTAAGTGCAATTGATTTAGACGCAAAAGCAGAGGTACTCCCTTTTATAGAGCGTTTAAGGTCAGAATTAAATATGTCAATGATTTATGTGACCCATTCAAAAACTGAAATGAACAAATTGGCTAACTGTGTAGTAACTCTGAACGGCGGACAAATCAAGCAAAAAGGTCCCCTTCACACTATTTACCCTGTGATCCAAAACAATTATCAAGAAGACATCTCCTTGTCAAGTTACTTTGAGGCTAGAGTTTGTCAATTAGATGATCAGTTGGGATTGATTCAGATTGAATTTGCTGGAAACAGAATGTGGACTAAAGCTGAAAATTCATATTTGGGGCAACTGGTTAAGTTTCGTGTTTTCGCAGAAGACGTTATTCTCTGCTCAGTTTTTTCAGACTCAAATACTGCACAAGAATTGCTTCGCGCCAAAATAACACAGTTCTCCAAATCAACTCATCCCGCAGATAAATTGATTATGATGATGGTGGGGGACATTCAATTTCTTTCACTTGTTTCCATTAAAGTATTTGAGCAAATGAAATTAACCATTGGAATGGATTGCTGGATTCAACTCCATAAGATTCAGAATATGCCTAATAACAACTGAACAACTGAACAACTGAACAACTAAAGAAAAATTTAAAACCGATATTGTTAATACTTTTTAATTAAATAAATTTTAAAGTTAAATAATCTGAAGCCGATTAGTTCTTCATCGATCAACTAGTCTTAATCTCTAAAGAATATAGAGACCGACGGGGTCACTGGGGAAATAAATGAGAAGATTGTCTATTGTTGCTTCAGCGTGTTTTGGGTTGCTTGCAGGGTGCGCTAGTTTAGTTAGTACGAACGAAACTGCCCGAGTGCCTGTTCCTTCAATTGCTTCAACAGATTCGTTGGCTGATATTGAGATCAAAGAGCTGGTCAAAGGTCAAGGCTGTGTGACCAAGACATTGGGATTGCTTGATTCTGGTGATAAAAAGTTTATAAGCACTAACGGATCCATCGGTTTGAGCGCAGTAGATCGGGCAAAAGCGGCAGCAACTTACAACGCCCTATCAAAAGACGGCTTGACCACGGACATATTGGTGAATCCAGTTTGGGAGATACACGAAAATCATTCGTTTTTTGTCAATGATGTTTGTGCAAGAGTAGTTGGCTACAGAGGCGTCAT
>CAIWAO010000010.1 GCA_903910745.1 uncultured Burkholderiales bacterium | reverse complement strand
GGTAGCTCTGAAAAATCAACAGAGATGGGGGCAGGTTGTAAATAAGTAGATTGAATACCATAGTAAAGCTGAAAATAGTTTTTCACTTAAAATAAAGAATTAACAAATATTTTTACTTTATTATCATTTTTAAGAATGAGCAACAATAAATTAAAAGATGTTTTTTCTACTTATTTATTAGACGATCTTTTTTGCCGCCATCTAAACCGTGCTCAAGTATGGGTCGAAAGAATAGTGGCCAGCAATGAAATCACAGTGGGGGTTGCACGAAAAGTGTCGGGTTAAACCGACACATTGCTAGTAGGGGCTGATTAGATTAACTGGTTTGATCATTCATAAACACTCTAGATTTTCTGGGTGAAAGTACAAGCGTTTCACCAACTTTGAATCCTTGTTGGTGAAATAGAGATGCAGGAATTTGAGCGTCTATTAATTGCAAATCATTAATATCTTCGGTTTCTTCTCTTAGAAGTTCCATCCTTGCAATCGGACCCACCACCACCGCACGCTGCAGTTGAGCCACGATCCCTTCATCCTCAGGCGAATAACGATGAACATCAAAATCGTACGGACGAACATAGGCTAAGGCTTGTGTCGGTTCAACTTGGGTATGTTCAGGAGCCGGTAAGAACACATTTTTCTTTTCGGAGCCAATGCGCATCTGTCCTGACTGCACATGGCCTTTGAATTGATTCACATCACCTAAGAACCCATAAACAAAGGAACTAGCTGGTTCTTCCCAAACTTGCTGTGGTGCACCAATCTGCTCAATTTGTCCGTGATTCATGACCACCACGCGATCAGACACTTCCAATGCTTCTTCTTGATCATGCGTCACAAAAATAGTGGTGACATTTAATTCATCATGCAAGCGACGCAACCAACGACGCAGCTCCTTGCGAACCTTAGCGTCTAATGCGCCAAATGGCTCATCCAATAACAATACTTTAGGTTCAACTGCCAATGCTCGAGCCAAAGCAATACGCTGACGCTGCCCCCCTGATAGCTGCGAAGGGTAACGGTCTGCCAACCAATCTAGTTGAACCAAGCTCAGTAAGTCGTGGACTTTTTTGCTTATCTCTGACTCGCTTGGTCGCAAACCACGAGGCTTTACACGCAGGCCGAATGCAACATTTTCAAATACGGTCATGTGCCGAAACAGCGCATAGTGCTGAAATACAAAACCGACTTGTCGCTCACGCACATGCACATGCGTAGTGTCCTCTCCACTAAAAGCAATAGTTCCACTGTCTGCAGTCTCCAATCCTGCAATGATTCTCAGCAAAGTAGTTTTGCCACATCCTGAAGGGCCTAACAAGGCAATCAATTCACCAGATTGAATGTCTAAGCTGACATCACCCAAAGCTTGAAATGAACCAAATTGCTTATGGATATTACGAATTTCGATACTCATAGATTTACTCAATTCTTAAATTTGTCAATGCGTTAAATCATTGTGAAACGACCAATTCGGGTTTTCTGGTGGAAGGTCAGCTACCGCATTTAAAGCACGGGCATGACGCCACTCCACCACCGATTTCAATGCCAAGGTGACTAATGCCAGCAAAGCTAAAAGCGAAGCTACTGCAAAGGCCGCTGCCGACTGGTATTCGTTATACAAAATCTCAACGTGCAAAGGCATGGTGTTGGTTTGCCCTCGAATGTGGCCTGAAACAACCGATACGGCTCCAAACTCACCCATAGCTCTAGCGTTACAAAGAATCACACCGTAAATCAGTCCCCACTTGATATTTGGCAAAGTGACATACCAAAATGTTTGCCAGCCCGTTGCACCTAATACAACTGCGGCTTGTTCTTCATCATTTCCTTGGGCTTGCATTAAAGGAATTAATTCCCGAGCAATGAACGGGAAAGTAACAAAAACCGTTGCCAAGATGATTCCGGGCACAGCAAAAATAATCTTGATGTCGTGCGCCTGTAACCACGGACCGAACCAACCTTGGGCGCCAAACATTAAGACATATATCAATCCCGCAACTACTGGTGAGACAGAAAACGGCAAGTCCACCAAAGTGGTCAGAAATGCCTTACCTCTAAATTCGTACTTAGCAATTGCCCAAGCAGCAGCAATACCAAATACCAAGTTAAGTGGAACAGCTATTGCAGCTGTCAGCAGGGTTAATCGAATAGCTGACCATGCATCTGGCTCTTGTAATGCAGCCCAATAGGCGTCGAACCCTTTTCGCAATGCCCCAGCAAATACCGTAGCTAACGGAAGGATTAGGAACAGAAACATAAAAGCAAGCGCGACTGAGATTAGCGTGACCTTGACCCATCTAGGCTCATGAATTTGTGAAAATGACTTAGATTGCAAATGATGAGAAGCTGAGTCACTCATACTGGAGCTCCAGATCGCTTGCGTTGCCAAGCTTGTAGCGCGTTGATGACGAGTAGCAATACAAATGAAATTACCAACATCACAAGTGCAATTGCTGTGGCTCCTGCGTAGTCATATTGCTCTAATTTGCTGATGATTAGCAACGGCGTTATCTCAGACACCATTGGCATATTGCCTGCAATGAAAATAACTGAACCGTACTCCCCAATGGCACGAGCAAAGGCCATTGCAAAGCCAGTCAAAAGTGCAGGCGCAATTGCAGGAAAAATTACCTTTGTAAAGGTTTGCCACCTGGTTGCCCCAAGGCAAGCTGCCGCTTCTTCAAGTTCCTTCTCTGTATCTTCAAGAACTGGTTGAACTGTTCTGACAACAAACGGCAATCCAATAAAGATCAAAGCAATCACAACACCCGTAGGGTTAAAGGCCAATTGAATTCCAAACGGTTCAAATAACTTCCCTATCCAGCCATTGTTGGCCAATAAGGCCGTTAAAGAAATACCAGCCACTGCTGTTGGCAATGCAAATGGCAAGTCAACTAAAGCATCTATGAATTTCTTGCCAAAGAAGTCATAGCGCACTAGCACCCAAGCAACCAATAAACCAAAGACGACATTTACAGTTGCAGCAAGTAATGAAGCACCGAAAGTTAATCGATAGGAAGCCAGTACTCGAGGACTAGTTGTTGCCAGCACAAATTGATCCCAAGTCAAAGTGAAGGTTTTCAATACCAATGCAGATAGAGGTATCAAAACAATCAAACTCAGATAAATCAGCGTAAAACCAAGAGTAATATTAAAGCCAGGAAGCACTCTTTTCATTGCTTACTTCTTTGTATAAATCTGATCAAAGCTTGCGCCATCTGCGAAGTGATCACGATCCGCCTTTGCCCAACTCCCAAAAGCTTGCTCAAGCGTAAATAGAGGTAGCTTGGGCAGTTGCTTCACATACTTGGCCTGTGCTTTGGGTGAAATCGGTCTGTAATAGTTCTTGCCTGCGATATCCTGACCTTCATCGCTATATAAATAATTCAAATACTCTTCAGCTACCTTACGGGTTCCCTTGCGATCGACATTCTTATCAACAACTGTCACAGGTGGTTCGGCCACGATGCTCAAAGATGGATAAACGATATCGACTTTGTTTCCAAATTCTTTTTCTAATAAATGCGCTTCGTTTTCCCATGAAATGAATACATCTCCTTGGTTGCGCTGCGCAAAAGTAATGGAAGAACCACGAGCACCTGTATCTAGTACTGGGACGTTTTTATACAAAGCAGCTACAAATTCTTTTGCCTTCGCTTCCCCGCCATATTTGCGCTTTGCGAATTCCCATGCGGCCAAATAATTCCAGCGCGCTCCACCGGATGTTTTGGGATTTGGCGTGATCACACTTATTCCCGACTTGATAAGGTCGTCCCAATCTTTGATTCCTTTTGGATTACCCTGTCGGACAACAAGCACTACGGTTGATGTGTAAGGAGATGAGTTGTGCGGCAGACGCTTTTGCCAATCCTGTGCAATCCATCCGCCGTTGTTGTACAACGCATCAATATCTCCAGCTAAGGCTAAGGTGACAACATCTGCATCAAGTCCGTCAATGACTGACCTAGCTTGCTTGCCAGAGCCCCCATGTGATTGCTTGATAGTTACATCTTGTCCAGTTTTGCCTTTCCAATATCTAGCAAAAGCTTGGTTGTATTCGACATACAACTCCCTAGTTGGGTCATAGGACACATTTAGTAAAGAAACAGCCGCTTGAGATGAGGCAAGGCCAGAAAAAGCAGCGAATACTGCCGCGACAAGTGCTCTACGAGCCAGTGAATATTGAATCATTTGTTCCTCGAATCTCTAAATGCAAGGCCTTGATTCTGGAAGACACTGACTCAAAAAGGAACTACAAAGTTTCTATTTGCTAATTACTTTAATGTATTTAGAAATATTTATTAATTATTATTTGATCTTAAAAGACAACTTTGAACAAGGCGCTCAACGATCCCCCAACCAATAACCCTCGGTTCAACCCGACACTTGGTGATCAGGGCCTAATCAAAATCAGTCGCTTTAAACGACAGCCCTGCCTGAAGTGCAGACCTACCTCGCAACAACCACAAAACCGTGCGGGAGTGTGCAGAACGATTGAATGAAGAAAAAGAAAAAGCCACTGTGTTGAATCAGTGGCTTTGAAGGTGGAGGCGCGGGCCGGAGTCGAACCGACCTACACAGATTTTCAACGGGAAAATCTCACATCTATTCATGCACAACGATTAACTCATTCGTTAGCTCAATGAATCTGTGACCAATGAAGGCCTCTGAAATTGCCATCAAATTTGATTTCAACAGCTTTTCTAATTTTTCATTAGACATATTGCCTGTATTGATCAGTAGCAACTTTGGCTCTCCAAAGACCATGAAATTTTGAACAAAATCATTGTCCTTGCTAACAACAATACGATCTTCTTCGACCGCTATTTCAATGATCTGATGATCAGCAGTCTTATTTTTTAATGGTAGGTCAAGTGTATGTTTGGCTTCATGGCCGAAACCAGACAACCAAGAACAGACTTTTCTTGGCAGCTGTGCAT
>CAIWAO010000009.1 GCA_903910745.1 uncultured Burkholderiales bacterium | reverse complement strand
CTCCCCTACGAGCCAATTCCTGTGGACACAAGAAAGGGCGAGCAGTTTAATGCTGAATACTTAAAATTAAATCCAAATGCGAAAGTCCCTTGTATTGTCGACAATGGGGTAACAGTTTTTGACAGCAACGCAATATTACTTTACCTTGGAGATAGAGAGGGAAAGTTTTTACCCCAAGAAAAGAATAGTCAAAAACGAGCAGAGTTACTTTCATGGCTCATGTTTATTGCAACTGGCATTGGCCCCTACTCAGGTCAATCAGTTCATTTCAGGCACGCCGCTCCTGAGCCAAAAGAGTATGCGCTCAATCGTTATGATTTCGAAGCCCACAGACATTGGAAAATTTTAGATGACCATTTAAAAGAAAACACCTATATGTTAGGTGATGAGTATTCAATCGTTGATATGGCTTTTTGGGGTTGGGTAAGAATGGTCCCGTATGTTCTTGGATTAGATAACGCCTGGGAAAAATATCCAAACTTAAAGCGCTTACTCGACCTAATCAATGCAAGGCCTGCCGCTAAAAGAGCTGAAGAGATGAAAACGAAATTTACCTTTAAAGCTGAATTAGATGCCGAAGCCCGTAAATTTCTCTTTCCGCAAAATGAGCGTCTAAAGGCTTAAATATCGCTGCGTTTTACTAAGTAACATTCCTCCTGATAAATCATGAGGGGTTTTTGCTAGCCTTTTATACATCAAAGCTTGTTCCTTAAATTCATCCATTTACATCCATTTAAATAGTTTGTTTTTGAAATGTCTATTGAAAAAGATAGCCTCCATTTTGGTATAGATTTAGGTGGCACCAAAATCGAGTTGATCGTGTTGGATCAATCACATCAAATACTTTACAGAAAGAGAATTGATACACAAGCTGAACTGGGTGTTCAACACATATTAGACCAGATCAAAACTCTATATGAACAGGCAAAACAATTGTTTCCTTTGCACACACTAGGGGTGGGTACACCGGGTTCAATATCTAGTGTGACAGGGTTACTTAGAAATTCTAATACCACCTGTCTGAACGGGCTACCTTTACAAAAATTACTTGAAGATATCTTAGGTCACCGAACCCGATGTGAGAACGATGCAAATTGTTTTGCCTTAGCAGAATCTTTAATGGGGTCTGGGCGTGGGTATGATTGCGTTTTTGGTGTGATTATTGGAACAGGCTGCGGTGGAGGTTGGACATTTAACCAAACGCTAAGAAAAGGGCCACAAAGAATTGCGGGTGAGTGGGGACACATGGTTCTAAACCCAAGAGGACTATCATGCTTTTGTGGTCAAAATGGTTGTGTAGAAACCTTCATCTCTGGCTCAGGCGTTGAGCGTCAGTTTGCACTCCTAATGGGGAAGGACAGTTCGTCATCAAGAGTGAGTAGTGAGGAGATATTTAGACTAGCTTCAATTGAGGATATTGAAACTTATGAAGAAAAAACTGAAATAAGTTTAAACACACTACCTAAAGAAAATACAAAAGTAAATGCAGCACTCATAGCCTCGGCCAAACGAGTAGTTGATGATTTTTACTCTAATTTAGGACAAGCACTTGCCAACCTAATCAACACGGTTGACCCTGATGTTGTGGTCCTAGGAGGAGGACTCTCCAACATTGAGGGTATTGCAAAAAGGGCTCAAATGGAAGTGCAAACGCGAGTTTTTACAGGTGAGTTTACAACCCCAATTTTAAGACACACGCTAGGCGACTCTGCCGGTGTGATTGGAGCAGCACTCATTGGTGCAAATCCAAAATTATAATAAATTCATCAAATCAAGACCAAAGATCAGACTGCTTTGACTTGTTGTAAAAACTGGAGCTTTGAATTAATATTGACAACTCACGTGGACCGGGGAGCACATCTACTGTATCACCGGCCCTGATCGTCCCCGTTTTTAAAACTTTCAAATACCATCCACTTTGATTGCTTTGAACCATCGCTTTTGCGGCACCGGACCAGCCCATTTTGATATTAAATTTGAAACAAGGCTCTCTGAACCTGACGACCTCTAATAAAACGGAGCCTATCAACCACTGATCACCAACAAAAACGCTAGACTCATTGAATCCTTGAATGGTTAAGTTTTCACCAAACGCTCCAAAATTTAATTTTTCTACTCTAGAGTTGTTCACTCTTAAGCATTCAGTCCAAAAATCGTAATGTTCTATAGGATATGCATAAACTGCCTTATCAATCCCACCGTGTACTTCTGGATTAGCTTGCTCGTCCCCGTCCAGTCCCAAATTACCAACAAATTGGGAGTATGGCGCATCACAATTGCTAACAGATACTTTATTTATCGCAGAAAGTACGCTTTTATTCCCGCCTGCATTGGTATCTAATAATTCTTGGATACTGCCTTTGTTGATACTTAATATTGTCAATTCTTGCCCCAAAGTCAGATGTGAATACTGATATTATTGACGGCTTGTCAATCCGTCTTAACACCCAAAATTATGAATGAAACTTTAACACAGCAATTACAAGAAAAACAACTCATCCGGGAGTTGATTGAAAACTGGGCTCTTTGGCGGGATGCTGGCGATTGGGAACGATTCAAAACGGTTTGGCACAAGGACGGAGTCATGATGGCTACTTGGTTTCAAGGCCCATATGAGGAGTTTATCAAAGTCACGATTGAGGGCTGGAATAAAGGGGTGAGTATTTTGCACTTCCTGGGTGGAATGACAATTGATCTAAACGGCAACAGAGCCATTGCGCAAACCAAGATGACCATATCTCAAAGAGGTCCAGTTGATGGGGTAATTTGTGATGTGGTCTGCACGGGGAGGTTTTATGATTTTCTTGAAAAAAGGGATGGTGAATGGGGAGTGGTACTACGCCAACCGATCTACGAAAAAGACAGGATAGATCCACTGGATCCAAGTGTAAATTTAAAATTAGACGATGCACTACTTTCTCAGTTCCCCCAAGGCTACAAACACTTGGCCTACATTCAAACCAAAATTGGATATAACGTTAAAAAAGACATGCCCATGCTAAAAGGTGATGAGGTACAGGCCTTGTACGCTAAGGGTAAAAATTGGTTAGCTCACAATTCAATTTAAGGTCTCTCATGCAAGCATTCGATTCAGCAAATCAGTTCGCACTTGACAATGAGGTTAATTGGACAAGAGACCCAGAACTAGACCCAAGCAAGTACGGTGTCCATCACAACGATCCTCAACCGTGGAATACTCTCCTAGGTCCTGTGTACTCAAGAGGCGGCGTTTGCGGAGTGGTTTATGTAGGAGGTAAGTTGGTCAGCTCATTTGGCGACACTCACCGAGCTGATCAGACCTTTAGTGTTGCCAAAAGCTACTTAACACTTTTAGTTGGCAAAGCCCTAGAGTTAGGTTTAATTAAAAGTATAGATGACACTTTATCAAGCGCCCTACCTGGTATTGGATTCGATAATCCCCAAAATACCCAGATAACTTGGAGACACTTACTCAGTCAAACCAGCGAGTGGGAAGGCACATGCTTTGGAATCCCTGATCAGGTAGAACGGTTTAGACATGTCGTCCTTGATCCCAAACCCATTTCTGGAGAGAAAGGTCAGGCAAGAGAGCTAAAAAAACCAGGAAGTTACTGGGAATATAACGATGTTCGTATCAATCAACTCTCACTAGCTTTGCTACATGTTTACCGTACAAACCTTGGCGAAGCGTTTAAGCATTACTTTTTACAGCCACTGGGGTGCACTGACCCATTTACATGGGAAGGTTATGATAATTCTTGGGTATTAATAACTGATCCCCAATCAGGTGAAGCTCAAAGGCTTCAATCTGTGCCCGGCGGGACACATTGGGGCGGTGGGGTAAGAATCAGTGCAAACGACCAAGCAATGATTGGCAATCTTTTATTAAATAAAGGGCAAGTTCTGATCAATGGAGTAAGAAAAGAACTTATCAATCGTTCATTTGTTGACTCTATTCAAACACCCTGCCCGATCGCACCTTTTTACGGCTTACTGACTTGGCTAAATCCAGGACGTAAAACCTTTCCAGGTGCTAGTTTGAGTGCTTACTTTATGTTTGGTGCTGGTGGAAATTACGTCTGGATCGATCCTGAGTTGGACGCAGTTATAGTTACCAGGTGGATCGATTCTGCACATTATCCAACCTATACAACAATGATTGAAAAGGCCATTAAAGCTATTTAATTATCAGGATTTTTAATTCATATGATTGAACTCAAAGGCATATTTAAATACCTTATACCCAATATTCCAAATCTGAGCTTTAGAGAAAAATTAAGGGCAAGTTTGGGTGCACTTATTGGAATATTAGTAGTTGGATTGATTAGCAAAACGACAGCAGGCTCGAACTTAAATGCTTTATGGCTCATCGCACCAATTGGCGCGTCCTCCACACTACTATTTGCAGTGCCCTCAAGCCCATTTGCACAACCTTGGTCGATTCTAGGGGGAAATCTTTTTAGTTCCCTCACAGGGATTACCTGCGCATTGTTGATTCCCTCTCCTTTGCTATCAGGTGCAGTCGCAGTATTCATTTCTATTTACCTGATGTTCACATTCAAATGTGTTCACCCGCCAAGTGGAGCAGTGGCGCTTCTTTGTGTCATTGGAGGGGATCAGATCAAAGAGCTAGGGTATTGGTTTGTAATCTACCCCCTGGGGATGAATACGGTGGTTTTAGTGCTTTGTGCAATTATTTATAACAAAATTACCAACCAACATCATCTGTTAAAGTCATTAGATAAAGACTTCTACAAGACTTATCGTTCAATTGATATGGGGGCGAAGAACCAAAAAAGTGATCTAGCGCTTACGCTTGAAGAAAACAATGAATTCATTGACATTGACTTGGAAAATTTAGAGCGAATTTTTAAACAAACCCAATTGAGAATATTTAACAATCAGTTTGACCAATTGCGGTGCAGTCAAGTGATGTCAACAGATATCCCCAAACTCGAATTTTCAACTCCCCTGAACACAGCGTGGGCATTCATAAAGGAGAGAAACATGCAAGCTTTGCCTGTTTTGTCTCGATCAAATCATTTGCTTGGCATCGTCACCAGATCTGACTTTATTGGGCAAATTAACTCAAATAACTTTGAAAAATTCACCCAATTATTTAAATCATTACTATCGAAGAATACTAATTCTCACTCTGATAAAAATGAAGTTGTGGGACAAATTATGAGAATTAATACAAAAACGGTCACCACAACAGATGGATTCATGAAAGTTATCCCTTTAATGCTTGAGGGAAAGATGCGACACGTACCGGTTATTGACGAGAACGGTAAATTTTTTGGAATGATTAACCAAAGCGATATGATTGCAGCACTTTACCAAACGACACTGAATCAAGCAACCAACCACGAGTTGAATTTAAGGGAAATTAAGAAAATTATTGTTTAAATTAAATGAAGTGCAGTCTGTTAATTTGTTAATTTGTTAATTCTGCAAAATTCAGTAACCTTCTAAATTTAATTTACATTTCGCCTTTGTAATTACATGGTTACAAGGGTTTTTTATTTTGCTTTATCAATTACACGCGTATTGCATGAATACATAATTAGCTGATCAAAAAAAGTAGTTTGGGTAGTCATACAAATTTAAGTCCCCTAAAGACCACCACCCAGTGCTTTAAATAGAGTAAATTCGTTGGCATAACGCGATAACT
The DNA here is from genome assembly GCA_903910745.1 of uncultured Burkholderiales bacterium. Classification (GTDB taxonomy): domain Bacteria; phylum Pseudomonadota; class Gammaproteobacteria; order Burkholderiales; family Burkholderiaceae_C; genus Limnohabitans. The sequence continues at coordinate 19,502 of CAIWAO010000009.1, read as the reverse complement.
TTAGAGTAATTAAATTATGTTTTGCAGTGTAAAGGGATCTTTGAGAATCCAAAACATTAAGGTAACTATTAATACCGTTCTCGTACCTTGCTTGTGAAAGCTTTAAACTAAGCTCTGTAGCCTGAACCAAAGAGATTTGGGCATTCAATTCATCTTTAATGTTTTCTTGAATCACAAGAGAGTCAGCAACCTCTCTAAAGGCATTTTGAATAGCCTTTTCGTAAATATTGATGGCGATTTTTTGATTAATTTCAGCAATTTTTAGGTTAGCTGATATTTTTCCACCGTCAAATATGGGGAGGTTTACTTGAGGCACAAAAAGCCATGATCTTGATCCGGATCCAAAAAGTCCATTGAGTGCTGGGCTTGCACTACCATAAAAGGTTGTCATTGTGATACTGGGGAAATAAGCAGCCCGGGCAGCACCAATGTTTGCATTGGTCGCTATCAACTGATGCTCAGCATCCAAAATATCGGGGCGATGCTCTAGCAACTCGGAAGGAACACCGACTGGGATATTTACCAACGAAACAGTATCCAAGAAATTAGACTGTAATAACTCATTAGGAACAGATGTTCCGACTAATAAATTCAACAAGTTAATATCTTGAGCTACAAGTATTTTAAACTTGGAGATATCTACACGTGCCGTCTCAACGGTTGATCTTGATTGACTTAAGTCAAGTTCAGAGATCATACCGAGTTCAAATTTTCTCTTGTCAACTGAATAGGTATGTTCCTGAGCTTGAAGGGTTTGCTCTGCGAGTTGAAGGTGCAACTGATCCGCAGACAACGTCAAGTACTGAGTGCAGACTTGGGCAATAAGGCTGATCTGAACAGTTCTAGAAGCCTCTGAATTGCTTAAATACTGTTGGAATGCTGATTCCTTAAGACTTTGCAATCTGCCAAACATGTCTAACTCATAGGAGCTAAATCCCAAGCCAGCAGTATAGTCGTGCATGATAGATACTTGACCAGACACAGATAAATTTGCTGGTGTCTTTGTTGCAGTGTTAGAAATACTTGCGTTAATGCGAGGAAACAAATCTGATGAAGATACTTGATATTGCGCTTGAGCTCTTTGAACCTGAAGAGCGGCTACCCTTAAGTCTCGATTATTATTAAGTGTGAGTTCGATGACCCCTTTTAATTTTGTATCGGCTATGAAATCTTGCCACTTTAGAGATGTTTTGACACCCTCAACTACCCCTTTGGGTTTATCTGGATTAAGTTTCGAGGAATTTGGATAGGTAGAGTTAACTGTGAGAGCAGGTCTTTCATATATAGGAACCAAGGGAGTGCAAGCCTCTAAACAAAACAGCACTGCAAAAATAGCTAACTTGAGATCTATGAATCTGTTTAGGATAATGGAAAGTTTTGTATGCATATTTAAAGCTTTGTTTTAGCGGTCCCAAATTGACTTAAGTCACCCTTGTCTTTGAACACTTTGCGAATCCAGACAAACGACAGTGGGACAAAGAAAATACCGAGCGCTGTTGCACTTAACATTCCACCCAAGACGCTAGTACCGATTGCGTTTTGTGCTCCAGACCCAGCGCCATGACTAATTGCCAATGGCAACACCCCAAAACCAAACGCCAATGAGGTCATCAAGATCGGTCTCAGCCTCATCCTAACTGCATCAAGCGTTGACTGGATAAGCTCGCCCCCCTCCTCCATTTGAGCTTTGGCAAATTGGACAATCAAGATTGCATTTTTTGCGGACAGCCCTACTGTAGTGAGCAATCCAACCTGCAAGTAAACGTCATCTGCAAAGCCTCTAATAGACGCGGCTAACACTGCCCCTACTATTCCAAGAGGAACAATCAAAATGACTGAGAAAGGAATAGCCCAGCTCTCATATAAAGCAGCTAAGCACAAGAAGACAAACAAAATAGATACTGTGTACAAAACTGGCGCTTGGCTCCCTGAACTACTCTCTTGATCTGAAATACCAGTCCATTCATAGCCAATCCCATCTGGCAACTGATCAACCAATTTGACCATCTCTTGAAGCGCTTCCCCGGAACTTTTTCCTGGAGCAGCTTGCCCCTGAATTTCGACAGAAGGAACTCCGTTATAGCGCTCTCTCCTTGGAGATGCGTATGACCAACGTCCACTTGAGAATGCAGAAAAGGGAACCATCTCTCCTTTATTGTTTCTTGCGAACCAAGTATTAATATCCTGTGGAAGCATTCTTGAATCGGCCTTGCCTTGAACATAAACTTTTTTTATTCTTCCCTTATCAATGAAATCGTTGACATACGCGCTTCCTAATGCGGCGCTGATCTCAGTATTAATCTCAGACAAAGAAAGTCCTAGCGAGGATGCCTTAAGTTGATCGATGTCCAATCTGTATTCAGGTGTATCGTCTTGGCCGTTGGGACGAACAGCAAAGAGAATTGGGTCCTTTGATGCAAGTCCAAGCAATTGATTTCTAGCCGCCATAAGTTTCTCATGACCTAAGCCAGCATTGTCTTTCAATTGCAAATCAAATCCGCTTGCGTTACCTAGCTCCAACGCTGCAGGTGGTGCAAATGCAAAGACTCTTGCATCTCTAATTTGACCAAATGACTTCATAGCCCGAGCAACGATGGCTTGAACTCTTTGATCACTCCTGGTTCTTTGATCCCAGGGTTTAAGCCTCACAAATGCGGTACCCGCATTTTGCCCACTTCCCCCAAAACTAAATCCAACAACTCCAAACATGGTCTGAACATTTTCGCTCTCTTCTACTAAGAAATGATGTTCAACAGCCTTTACTACTTCAAGTGTTCGTTCTTGGGTCGCGCCTGATGGCAAAACAATTTGAGAATACAAAACACCTTGATCCTCATCGGGCAAAAATCCACCCGGTTGATAAGCAAACAAAACCCCCATCACAACAACAATTGCTAAGTAAATAATTAAATACAGGGTTGATTTAGTAAGGATCTTTGCAACTCCCGTTTGATATTTTTGAGTATTTTTATCAAATACTTTATTAAACCAACCAAAAAAACCTCTATTACTTAATGAGTGCCCCTTCTCAACAGGCTTCAAAATTGTTGCACAAAGTGCAGGTGTAAGTATCAACGCAACAATCACGGAGAGCACCATTGCTGAGACCACAGTAATTGAGAATTGTCTATAAATCACCCCGGTTGAGCCCCCAAAGAAAGCCATTGGAATATATACAGCAGAGAGTACGAGTGCAATACCGATTAAAGCTCCTGTAATTTGCCCCATCGATTTTTGCGTGGCCTCCCTCGGGGATAAGCCGTCCTCATGCATGACGCGTTCAACGTTTTCTACCACAACGATTGCATCATCAACCAATAATCCAATTGCCAACACCATAGCAAACATGGTCAAAGTATTAATGGAATACCCAAAAGCACTCAAAACTGCAAAAGTTCCAAGCAATACTACAGGCACAGCGATAGTGGGGATTAAAGTTGCGCGGAAGTTCTGTAAAAACAAGTACATTACCAAGAAAACCAATATAACGGCCTCAAATAATGTCTTGATAACTTCCTCTATGGATAATTTTACGTAAGGAGTTGTGTCGTAAGCGACAACTGCCTTCATTCCGGGGGGAAAGAATTTCGACAATTTTTCAAGCTTCGCTTTGACAGCAGCTGCGGTATCAAGCGCATTCGCGCCAGTCGACATCTTAATGGCAATCCCTGTTGCAGGATGTGTATTGAACCTTGCAAGCGTCCCGTAGTTCTCACTTCCTAACTCTATTTTTGCGACATCTTGCAAAAGTACAGCGGCACCTTGAGGAGTGGTTTTTAAAATTATCTTTTTAAACTGCTGAGGAGTTTGTAACCGACTTTGAGCTGTGATAGTAGCGTTAAGTTGCTGCCCTTTAACCGAAGGAAGACCACCCAATTGACCCGCGGAGACCTGAGCGTTTTGGGCTTGTATGGAATTTATAACATCAACAGGAGTCAGCTTGAATGCAGTCAATTTGGACGGATCTAGCCATATTCGCATAGCATACTGAGCGCCAAACATGGTCACATCACCCACACCCTTAACTCTGGATACAGAATCCATTACGTTTGCTGCAACGTAATCGGCCAAGTCAAACTGAGTCATGCTATCGTCTTCAGACACGAAGGCCATGACCATTAAAAAATTCTTAGTGGATTTAGCAACTGTTAGACCTTGCTGCTGAACGACTTGAGGCAACAAGGGCATTGCCAACTGGAGTTTGTTTTGTACCTGAACTTGACCAATATCTGGATTTGTACCGTTATCAAGAGTTAAGGTAATATTTACTGCCCCTGATGAATCACTGCTAGAGGACATATACCTCAGCCCGTCAATTCCCTTCATTTTTTGCTCAATGACTTGGGTCACTGAATCTTCTACAGTTTGTGCAGATGCACCTGGATAGTTACCAGTAATAGAGATTGCAGGTGGGGCAATAGCTGGATACTGAGCAACAGGGAGGGTGATAATTGATATCACCCCTGCCATCATGATCACAATGGCTATGACCCATGCAAAGATGGGCCGATCTATAAAAAATCGTGACATAAATTGTAGAAACCTTGATTATTTAGATGCTTTTTCAGAGGACTGGGGGACGTTCTCTTTGGGGGTCTCCGCCTTGGATTCTTTAGGTGCAATTTGAGCATTTACACCAGGTTTGACTTTTTGCAGGCCGTCCACAATCAACTGCTCACCTTCTTTGAGTCCAGATTTAACGATCCATCTATCTCCTATAGCCTCACCTAGCTCTAGGGTCCTTAACTCAACTTTTGATTCGGAGTTTAAGATCAATGCAGTGGCGTTACCCCTTGCATCATGAGTCACACCTTGCTGTGGTACAACAATTCCTTTCTCATTTACCCCCTCCTCTAAGACCGCACGAACAAACATACCAGGCAACAAATCGTGTTTAGGATTAGGGAATACGGCCCTCAAGGTGACAGACCCAGTGCCTGGATCGACGGTTACATCTGAGAATTGAAATTTCCCCTCTAAAGGATACTGAATCTTGTCATCTAGGATCAACTTCATTTTGATGCTATCTTTACCTGCACGCTTTAGAAGACCTGCATCCAATGCTCTCTTGATTCTCATCAATTCTGTGCTTGATTGAATGACATCAACATAAATGGGATCGAGTTGTTGTACAGATGTCAATGGATTAGCTTGGCTTGCAGAGACCAAAGCACCAGGAGTAAAACTAGAGATGCCCACACGACCTGTGATAGGAGATGCAATTTGCGTATAACCCAGATTAATGGTTGCGGTTTGAACTGCTGCTGCGTTTGCTTGAACATCCGCTAATGATTGTTTGTAACTGGCCTCAATATCATCCAGATCTTGTTTAGAGACAGCATTGATTTTTATGAGTTCTTTATAGCGCTCAGCTTTTAGTTGAATTGTCTCAAGATTTGCTTTTGCCTTCGCTAAACTAGCCTGAGCACTATCCACTGAGGCTTTATAAAGGGCTGGATCGATTTGGTAAAGTACCTCACCTGCGTGGACATCCGCTCCCTCAGTAAAAAGCCTTTTTAGTATGATTCCGCTGATTTGAGGTCTAACTTCAGCGATCTGATATGGATTAGTCCTGCCTGGCAACTCTGTGAATATCGATACCTTTTCAGACTTTACTTGATAGACTCCAACCATGGGACTGGAAGTGGGACTGTTTGCAGGTGCGCCTTTATTACATCCTTGAACAAGTAAGAATATTGGCAATAAATAGAGAGCTACTAAGAATCTATCAATTTTCAATTTGGAGTAAGTTTTATAAGTGTGCATATCAACAATTTATCGTTCAAGGTGTTTAGCAATTTCATATTTTAAGTTAAGCGCAGATAAGTAACAGGTTTTGCTGTTGAAATATACAAATCAATTCAGAAATCAAATGCTTAGTGCTTAATGCCTAGAACCGCATTTGCAATCTCAATAAATCCCAAACCCATCGGGGAAGGTGTTACCCATTTGGGCATATTTTGTAATTGATGCTTGTATTTCAATACGTTAGCAACGCCAAAAGAGTGATTAAAAAAACCAAACATGGGCTCATCATTTAATGAGTCACCAATAAAAATACTCTGCTCGTTTATCTGCTCAAGAGCTAAGCCCCATAATTCGCGTACTAACATTTTGGTGGTGGAGAGCTTATCCCAATTTCCAAAATAAGAATTAATGTGTATCGAACTAATCTTAATAGTTAACCCATTTTGAATTAAATAATGTTTTACAGACTCTAATGAGTTCAGTTCTTTATCAACAGAGCTTAATTCAATCGCTAAATCATATAGTCGACAAAATTGATCACTTGCAAAACTGATGCCTGGAAATTGAATCTGAACATCGGTCTTCAGACGATTCATTCTTTTCTCGTATTCAACTCTCTCAGAGGGGGTAATTAAATGTCTGGTTTGTATTTTTTTACTTGTTTTGACTTGGTGCATATAAAAAGCACCACTCTCACCCACAATTGCCTCAACGGGCCACATTCTTGAAATACAGTCACACCAGCCAGCCGGACCTCCGGTGACTGGGATAATTTTGTAACCTGCATCGCTAAGACTGCAAAGGGATTCGTAAACCTTTGGAAGCAAGGAGCCGTGACAGGTTATCGTATCGTCAACATCAGTAAATATGTACTTAAGATTTGGCAGGGTCGAAATCTTAAAATCTGCCAAGGGTCTCATCGTCTCTGATTGCATTGAAGGGGGGGATTTATAGTTGAAAAATAGAAATCAATTTTATCCCCCGCCGATCTGACCTAGGTGTTTTTGTAATATTAAAGACACCCATTAAGACTATTTCTTATCTAAGAGTAAAGTTTTATCAACGAAGCATCTCAGATACCTTGTCAATTCCTGCCTTAACACAGGCCTCATCTTTTTCTCCGCCAGGCGCACCCGATGCACCGATACCCCCAATTGTGTCCTCCCCAACCTTGATAGGTAATCCGCCCCTATTGGCAATGATGTTATTTAGATGAATTAAGGCAAATGCAGGATCATTTTTTAAGCGGGTTTCAGTATCCCCTGATGGCGACCTAAAGGTTCTTGAAGTGTATGCTTTTCTAAAACTGTTCTCAACCGTGTGAGGCCCGGTGTTGTCCCCCCTGACTTGAAGGATCACTTCACCAGCTCGACCGACTACGGTCACAGAGACGGAGTAACCATTGTCCTTGCATGTTGCGATTGCAGTTTGAGCCATCGTAAAAGCAAGAGAAGAGGTGAGATCCTTATGTGAAAGAAGTTCAGTATTTGCAAAAGTATTGGCGGATGAAAAGGATAAAGCTAAACCGATACAGATCAAATGCGAATTAATCTTTGTATTGAACTTTGAACTAAAAGCATGCATATTTATTCCTCAAAAAAAGTGAGGTTAATCGTATCAAATTAACTTTATCCTAGAGTGAAGGAATACCCTAAAAAGAGTCAACTTTAAATGATGCTTGGTTTGCAAGAAATCCAAACCGTGCCTAAACGGGCTTATCCCCCTCAAGTGTAATCCTATGCATTACCCTTTTGAATCCATGATAGTCATTAACAGGATTATGTTGTACACAGCGGTTATCCCAAAACGCCAATGAATTAACCTGCCAAACAAATCTACAGGTAAATTCTGGTTTTATTTGGTGCTGAAATAAAAAACTCAGCAACGCTTGACTCTCCTCACCACTCATTCCAACTATGCCCGAAGTATGAGCTGTATTTACGTAAAGTGCCTTTCTGCCTGTTTCTGGATGGGTACGAACAATCGGATGCTCAGCTCGGTACTCATTTCTCACGCCTTCTTTTGCGTCACTTTTCAAACGGTCCTCTCTGGTTTTAGAAACATCTGCCTTGGCCGATGAACTGATACCAACCAGATCAGATATACAGTTTTTCATTGTTGTGGAGAGACCCTCCCAAGCAAGGTATTGGTTTGCAAAAAGCGTATCACCACCGTAGGGCGGGATCTCTTTGGCCAATAACATTGACCCCATGGGGGGGCGTTCTAAGTAGGTAGTGTCTGAGTGCCATATTCCACCAAAGTTTGACTTCTCATGCTCAAGTTTTTTAACTTCAATAATCTCAGGGAAGTTTTGCAAACCCTTTACAAAGGGATATTCGATGGGTCGACCCATTAATTTGGCAAAAGCTAGGAAATTCTCAGAAGTAATATTCTGATCCCTCAAAAAAATCACTTGGTGCTCTAAAAATGCAGCTCTTAAGTCTGAAACCAATGAGTTACTAGGAACCTGACTAAGATCAATACCACTGATTTCTGCACCTAATGCACCTGCAATTTTTTTAACTATCATAGGAAAAATGCTAATTTTAAAAGTTAATGGGAAAGTGTATCATTTGAACTAAAGAGCAATTCTTAATGACAAAATTCAAATGCAAAAATTAATATTTATATTTTTCACTTTCATCGTGGGTAGTTTCAATCCCTTATACGCCCAAGATTTTCCGACTAAACCCGTAAAAATTGTCGTCCCACAAACTCCCGGTGGTGCTTCAGACGCTTTGGCCAGAATTGTTGCGCAAAAACTTAATGAAAAATGGCAACAACCCGTTGTGATAGAAAACAGAGCCGGCGCTGGCGGAAACGTTGGAATGGAGTTTGTCGCTCAGTCTCCCGCGGACGGCTACACATTACTCATGAGCTATGTTGGCTCACATGCGATAAATGCATCCTTATACAAAAAGCTGCCCTTTGATCCAGAGCGAGATTTTGCACCTGTTGCAACCTTAGCAACTCTTCCCTTTGTTTTGGTAACCTCCCCAGACGCCCATTTCAAAACGATTCAAGAACTTACAGATCTTGCAAGGCAAAAGCCTCTCACCTTCGGGTCTGCGGGCAATGGATCGGTCAACCATCTTTTAGGTGTCATGTTTAATGCTGCTGCCGGTACCAAGTTAGAACATATTCCCTATAAAGGTGCAGCCCCAGCAATGCAAGATCTAATGAGTGGGCAAATCAATATGGTATTCACAAGCTTACCATCTGTCGCTGGATCCATAAAAAGCGGCACCCTCCGCCCAATAGCTGTAACCAGCGCACAGAGGTCATCTGCATTTCCAAATATTCCGACTATTTCGGAGGCCGGTTTTAAAGATTTTGATGTTTCCCCATGGTTTGGCCTTTTCGCACCGTCAAAGACCCCTTCCTCAGTCGTCAAAAAACTTAACCACGATATAGAAGAAATACTTAAAAACAAGGAAATCATTGAAAAGTTCAATGCCCAAGGGGCTGACCCATTTATTACACAGCCTAATGAGTTTGCAAATATTCTGAGGAAAGACATCATTAAATGGCGAGAGGTTGTAAAAGCCTCTGGAGCGCAAATTGATTGATAAATAAGCCAAATTTAAAGTATCATTCAACCACACAAGCCGCTATTTTTCAAAGGGGTAAATCGATGAAGTTACTTAACCTTGCCAATTTAAAATCACCCATCATGAAGTCAGTTGGGTTTTTACTTTTTTTGTTTCCCCTTTTTTGCAGTGCTCATCCCGGACATACGGAAGAGATCAATTTTCTAAATGGACTGTCTCACCCTTTTAGTGGAATGGATCACTTTTTAGTGATGTTATTGGTTGGTTTTTGGAGCGCTAAGTCATTAAAAAACATCTGGTTTGGGCCTTTGTTTTTTATAACCGGTATGGCCTTAGGATCAACAATTGGACTTCTTTACATCCCCTACACCTGGCTTGAATATGCAATCTCTGGCTCTGTAATAGCAATGGGATTATTACTTCTTAGCCAACTAAACTTCTCCCAAAAGCCAATCATTGGTTTATTGGCTGTTTTTGGTGTCTTTCATGGGCTAGCTCATTCAGAACTATTACCAGCTGTAAATGCATCTAATGACGTGGAACTTATTCAAGACCTATTAGGATTGGTGGTTTCAACAGCGTTGTTGCATGCTTTTGGAGTTTTATCCTCAAAATTACTATTCAAAAAAATGAATCTAGTGTCCAAGACAGCAGGATTAGGAACAGTCATATACGGCCTTGTTCTTATAGGTCAATTAGCCACCAGCTAAGCTTTAGTCTTACATGAAATCGCTAAGCAGCCTTTAAAGATTATTATTAAAATATAAGAAGACTCATTATTTCTCATTAGGTTAGAATATTATTTTTGAAGTAAACCCAATCTCAAATCTGAATTAATGATTTATTTCAGAAACACACTAGATAAAAATAAAAACACGATGAACCTTTGGGGTTCTTTTGTGTCTGCTCTTTTGATTTTTAGTTTTTTAATTTCCCAGTATTTAGGGATGGTTCATAGCGTTTATCACGGTTTAACTAAAGAAGAACAAAATCAATTCGCTCCAGTTGTATTTGATTTGGGTGAACTGAGCCAACAAAGCTTAATAAATTCCCATTTTAGTACTTCCCAATCTTTTAATTTAGATAGTTTTTTAAATGAATCCAATGAAGTAAAAATTGAGATTCAAAGTTGTAAATTATTTGAATCGTTGATGCTAGGTATTTGCTTGAGTTCAAGCATCTTCGCACTTTTACTTTTAATGAATGAGTTGACGCTTCATGCAACGACCCGTTCATCCCCCATATATTGCAAGATTTCTTGGGTTTATCAATCTCGCGCTCCTCCACTCTAATTCATTTGAATTTGCAAAGCCAATTTTAGGTGCTGGCGACTTTATGTTCAGTATCTAGGGTTGAAATTATCGAACTGATGGTTCTTAATCATCGTTCAGCAAAATGAAATTGAGATATGGAAAATCACCCTAAATTTAATATTTTTTATAGTTGTATTTTAAGAATATTATTTTATTTTCAAAAAAAAATAATTGCTCAAAATTACCAAAAATTATATTGCCTTTGCTCATGGATCGGTTTGTATTTGTTGTGTTTAACCACGTCATTTGCTCAGGTACTAAATTATTCTAATTCTTTAGAATCAAAGGGATCAGAGGCCTTATCTGATAAGAATCAAGCATCGACAAAACAAAACAAAATTGGCGATGAACAAATCCTTGAAACCGTAAATATTACCTACGACAGAGCAGCTAAAAATAGCATTTCAGATGAAACGGGCGGTAGCGTTTACCGGATGGGTAAAAAGGAAATAAATGAATTACCGCTTGGCGAAAATACACCTCTTAATCAAGTCTTAATTGAAGCACCAGGAGTAGTTAGTGACTCTCATGGACAAATTCATATTAGAGGGGAACACGCCAATATTCAATACAGAATCAACGGGGTCATTCTTCCACAAGGAATAAGTGGGTTTGGTCAAAATATTGATACTCGGTTCGCACAAACTATTGACTTATTGACGGGCGCCTTACCCGCAGAGTACGGTACGCATACAGCGGGTGTCGTTGATATCACAACAAAAAATAATTTAAATGACTCTGGTTCAGTATCCGTATTGGGGGGCAGTTTTCACACCTTTAATCCAAGTTTTCAGTATGGCGGTTCCCGTGATCAACTTTCTTATTTCATAACTGGATCGTTTCTTACCAACACCATTGGAATTGAAAACCCGACTAACTCAAATAATCCTGTACATGACGTTACACGTCAAACAAAAGGCTTTGCTCATCTTTCATACTTGGTCGACTCAAGTACCAAGATTTCTTTAATGGGAGGCACTTATTCTGGAGCTTTTCAAATCCCCAACACCCCTGGGCTTCTTGGAGGGGCGAGCAATCCTCCTGCAAATCCTTACTATGCATTAGGGACTGCAGGCACGCCTAACCCGTATTCAGCAACGATAAATTATCAGTCAAACTCACCAACAAAATTCAACTCCTCAAGTCTTAACGATCAACAGTTTGAGGAAAATCAATTTTTGTCTGTATCTCTGCAAAGATGGATTGGCGAAGACTTTAGCTATCAAGCCTCCCTCTTCTCCAACAGCACCAGTTCCCATTACATACCCGACTCGAATGGAAATTTATACTTTAACGGTGTTTCTTCAGATGTTTATAAAAGCAGTTTATTGACTGGTTTACAGTTTGACTCTGCCTATCAGCTCAACGATACACACTTAATCAAGATTGGCATGATCAGCGACTTGGAGACTGTCTCAACAAATGACACTTCTTTAGTTTATGCACTTGATCCGCTCACGGCTGTGGTCAATGGACAACCTTTCCCTATATTGGATAACAATACCCACAAAGCCAATTTATTAATCGGTCTATATGTTCAGGATTCTTGGAGCGTCAATTCAAAATTAAAATTGAACTACGGACTTCGCTACGATTACTTTAATGCATTCGTCAGCGGGAGCCAACTCAGCCCGAGGTTAGGTTTTGTTTATAAAACATCCGAGAATACTACGGTTCATGCAGGATACTCTCACTACTACACCCCACCTCCCAATGAGTTAGTCTCAGGAACAACACAGTCACTGTTTGTAAACACAACAAATGCGATACCAGGATTAAACAATGCTGTAAGACCTGAATCCAGTGATTACTACGATATTGGTTTATCAAAAAAGATCACAAATTTTTACAGTTTTGGCTTAGATGCGTATGTAAAGAATACCAAAGACACCTTAGATGAAGGTCAATTCGGTCCCGCATTGATATTGACACCTTTTAATTATGCTTATGGGAGAGTGATTGGGCTTGAGCTTACGAATTCTTATCGACGAGGCTCATTTAGCGCTTACTTAAATCTTTCCGAAAACCTAAGTCAAGCAAAAAATATCATATCAAGCCAGTACCTTTTTGATCAATTGACTCTTCAATATGCGTCAAATAATTGGGTTAACGTCGACCATGAACAAACTCACTCGTTAACTGGCGGTGTCTCCTATTTATCCAGCGGCATTAGGTACAACGCCAACATGATTTACGCAAGCGGACTCAGAAATGGTTTTGCTAACACTGGAGTCCTACCTGCATATTCAGTCCTTAACCTAGGCTTAACAAAATCCATACTTACGACAGGCTTAGGCACAGTAGAGTTCAGGGTAGCGGTTAACAATGCCCTGGACAGGGTTTATGAAATTCGGGACGGTAGTGGTATCGGCATTTACGCCCCTCAATTCGGACCACGTAGATCGATTTATATGGGCGTTGTAAAGCAATTTTGATAGCCTCTCAGCCGAAAAAAAACCACCCACTAAATAAGGGGTGGTTTAAACTCAACCTTGGCAAAGTAATAATCGACAATTGCCAAAATTACTTAAGTTAATCTGGAGAAAAATTAATCAAAACCTAAACCACTAACCATGCAGGGTTGGGGATGTAAATTCAAATTAAGCTTTTACGGCTCGCATACCGGAGTAAATTCTTGCCGCTGGGCGGCTTTTTTGTTCCGCCTCTTGGGCTAATTGAGCCCTTAAGCGATCGAAGGACGCTTTGATTTTTGTCGTTTCATATGAAAACTGCATGAAACGCTGTTCAAACTTTGAAACCAATGTGTCAGGAATATTTACAGTGTTGTCCATTTTGAGACCTTAGTAATCTATGAGTAATTAACGCATCAAGTTACAAATCGGTTTACAAGGGATACAAATAATTTTTAAAAAACAAAAAAATTATGGACCACAATAATAATTATTTCTTTATTACTATTTTAAAAAATTAAATAGCGTTAAATGACTACTTTAGTACCCGCCAATTATTACTTTTGAGGGGCAACATTTCCTGGGTAATTATCTGGTCTCTTAATTTGCAAGTTTGTGACTGGGCGTTTATCGTCTTTGCTATGGTCGACTTTTTGAGTGAACTGCTTTGCATTAGAGTCTCTGACCATATCAAATCCGTGCGATGAACCGATTAAAAAAGTCAAAAAAGATATTGAAATCAATACGTTAAAAACGATTTTCATATAAACCTCCTAATAATATGGAACTATCTAGGAAGATTTAAAGCAAAAAAAGAGCCAACTAAAACTCTAAATTGTTTGACAGTCTACAAAATACTAAATTTATTTAAATTTAGAGCCTATGAATTTAAAGAAAGAGGACCTTAGCTTAGAAATAATCCCCAAAGAAGTAATCGGGTAGGGGCTATCATTTGTCCCTTTTTCATTTTGAATAACCTCCTGGGTTGGCATGCTGACCAGATGCTTTTGAATGTCTTGGGAAGCGGGGTCACTCTGGATCAAGGAGCCAGCAGCATCACTTGCTTGAGGAGGTACAGGTACAGGTACGTGAGCAGCCGGAGCCGAGTAATCCAAGCCCAAAAGTGGTACTTGCTGGACGAAAGTGTTTATATGAGAAGTCGAATCTGCAGATTTAATCTTGTTCGGTTGTGAATTTAAAGTCTTAGGCGACGTAGGAGTCTCAAGCAAAGGGGTGAGTTCTGATGATTCTGATACTGGGGTGGCCAGGGTAGTAGTGGTAGTGGTAGTGGCAGTATCTCCATCACCCACAAGAATAAATCCTCCACTAGAAATGTTTGGCTTTATTTCATCTATCAGTTTACTAGATTGAGTGTTGGGAATCTTGGAGATGATGAAATCACATACCAACTCGTTAAAGGGTGCTGGATGCTCTGCCCCTGGTACTAAAAGAAGATTGCATGTTGGATAGAATTTTAAGAACTCATTGACCTGCAATGCAGTACAGATTGGAGAATCTTGACCATGTATCAAAGAGACAGAACCTTTAAAAGGTTTTATGACGTCTAGAAATCTCATGCCCAGAAAATCTGACTTGTAGGGCAGGTCAAAATGTGACGGCTCTTGAACCGCCTTGATAACCTCCTTAGATACCCCTAAATTTATTGCCATCTCAGCTACATCTATAGCTCCATTACCCTGAAAATTACCAAATGTGGGTAAGCCAGAAAAAGAAGGGGCAGAGGTCTTAGTCATCACGCCGTAGAGCTTGTAAATAGACCACCAAGATAAACTGAAACCAATATCGTTGAGAATTAGGTTTGAAACTTTGATTGCGGGTGATGTACTTAGATACATTCCCAGTATGCCTCCCATACTTGTACCTAAAATATTAACTTCTACGGCTGGATTATTGTGGTTTGATATGAGCTCCCTAAGGACGCGCTCGATATCTGCAAGATAACGGGACATCTTATAGTCCCTTGGGTCTTTCATGGGATCGGAGTCCCCTCTTCCGCATAGATCAAGACTGACTGTTCTTAAAGAAAAATCTGAATGGCTAATCTTCTCTAGTAGTGGGCTAAAAGTTTCTCTCTTCTCCAATATGCCCGGGATACATAAAAGCAATTGATCTGAATCCCGATTACCCACCTCGCTGTAAGCTAATTTACGGTCTAAATTATGATCATCAACGACAAGGTATTGGTTGACTATCTTTTTTATTTTCACAGTATTACCCAATAAAGGACCATATTTCTAATGTAAAAGGCATATCGTAAGATCATAAAGCAATTAGCAAAATTTTGGCTGTGCTTATCCGTTCGTGTGACATAACTCAGTTCTTTGTGCACACACTCAGAAATTATGAAATAAATATATTTCAGAAATAAGGAAAACCTCTTAAAAAAGAGGTTTCCAGAGTTAGATAAGCTTCTTATGCGCTCAAGGCAAGTATCAAGTCCTCATGCCAATCGCAAGCTTTTCTTTATCAAGCTCGTTTTCCCACTTGGAGACAACAATGGTTGCTACACCGTTGCCAATAAAGTTGGTAATGGCGCGAGCCTCAGACATAAAACGATCGATTCCTAAAATAAGCGCCAATCCAGCAACAGGGATCGTCGGAACTACAGCCAAAGTTGCAGCGAGTGTGATGAAACCAGCTCCCGTGACACCTGAGGCTCCTTTTGAAGTCAACATAGCGACTAACAAAATAGTCAATTCCTGAGAAAGTGATAAATCGATATTTAGTGCTTGGGCAACAAATAAAGCAGCCATTGACATGTAAATATTTGTTCCGTCTAAGTTAAATGAATAACCAGAGGGCACCACAAGACCCACAACAGATTTAGAGCATCCTAGTTGCTCAAGTTTAAGCATCAGTGGAACCAATGCAGACTCAGAAGAGGATGTTCCCAAAACAGTGAGTATTTCATCTTTAATGTACGCGATAAATCTAAAAATACTAAAGCCAGTAAATAAAGCGATCAACCCGAGCACAACAACTATAAACAAAACACAGGTTAGATAAAAGCTACCCATCAATGCAGCCAAAGGCTTGAGTGCACCAATTCCGTATTTACCTATAGTGAATGCCATTGCCCCGCCTGCACCTATGGGGGCAAGCTTCATAATGCTATTCATCATTTTAAAAACAATCTTAGCGAACTCTTCAATTAAATTGTGTATTCCGTTGCCCGCCTGTCCCAGGCTGAGCATTGCGTAACCAAACAAAATAGCAATCAACAAAACCTGCAACAAGTCGCCAGATCCGGTGAAAGCATCTACAAATGTCTTAGGTATGATGTGTAAGATAAAGTCAACGGAGTTTTGGTCCTGAGCAGCCTTTGCATAGTTTGCAACCGCTTTTGCATCCAAAGTCTGGGGATCAACGTTGAAGCCATCCCCGGGGCGGAGTATGTGCATCACAATCATTCCCAATACAAGTGCAAAAGTAGAGACCAACTCAAAATACAGCAACGCTTTACCACCAACGCGACCCACTTTTTTCATATCCCCAGCGCCTACAATTCCCATTACAACCGTACAAAAAATAACAGGACTGATGAGCATTTTTACTAGCCCGATAAAACCGTCACCTAACGGTTTTAAACTGGTTCCAGTGCTTGGCGACAAATAGCCAATCAAACCACCTCCTAAAATTGCTAACAAAACCCAGAAGTAAAGTTGTGAAGTAAAGCGTTTCATGTAATATATTCCGATAAGATTCGACCGTTTAGTCTAGAGAATTGATTAATTATTAAGCAAATTAATACGTACTAGCCCAAAAGTTCTATGATAATCTAACTACGGATCAAACACCCAGTTCTTAACTTTAATTTACTCAAAACTCAATCCCTTTATTATCAAACCAACAGGGGCCGCACGATGCAAAGGCTTGAGTTGATAGAAGGGGCGAAAAAACTATCAAGCTTGATTTGTACGCAGACGATATTTTTTTGGGGATCTAAGATAAAGTTTCTTAAAGAGAAATATTTGCCAGTCTAACTACAGACCTACACGGCGTATTGGCTCCTGAAACATCTCATTCATTGAACGCTTTTGAATACAACCTGACAATCACTAAATTTATTTAGAAAAAACTGTTGAGGATCCTGCATATATCAATGAGGCTCATTGTTAACAAATTAGGAATTCAAACAACGATAAAAAGTTTATTTGTCCAATCTAAATAATATTTTTTAAATTGGTAAAAAAACAGAAATCTTTAAAAATACGAGCAGATTAATAAAAAAATACTCGTTTTTTGGAGCTTTTCTTTTACTTTAGCAATTTAAAAGTCAAATTTAAATAATAAAATCATCAGGGTTTGCAGTACCAGTTATAAAGGTTTTAAAAATGAACGCAATTAGTCACGACAAAATATCGGAAGAAGGTTTGTTAAGTCAAATTTTCACGCAGCCTTTATCCAAACCATTCAAATTATGGATTGCTGTTATCAATTTTTGGATCTACGTTTCATGTATTTCATTAGCACTTGAAACACTTGAGCCATTTGCAACAACTTACAAGAGTCTTTTTTGGGCAATTGAACTGGTTGCGGTTTTTTTCTTTACTGGCGATTATTTAGGTAATGTTTATTTCGCCAAAAACAGGATCAAATACATTTTCAGCTTTTGGGGTTTGGTGGATTTAATCTCAATTCTCCCAACCTTCTTGGTTATCCTTGACTTGGGTGCTTTACAAGGCGCTAAAGTTCTGAGAATTTTGAGGGTTGTAAGGGTCCTTCGAGTATTAAAAATGGCCAAAGCCGCAATTCAGGAAATCTCGAACAAGGTCAAATCTACAAACCCACTCGTAACTAACCTACGAATTTATTTCATAGCATTATTCTCCGTGGTCATGATCTCAAGTAGTTTGATGTTTTTTGTTGAAGGGGATTTGTACTCAACTGAGAATATGGCAATTGGCCAAGCAGCACTTGATGCAGAGTTGAAAATACACCCTCTTCCTGAAGGCTCACCACCAGAGGCCTCAGTTTTCGCCCCGGTTGACCCAATAGGCGGAAACGCAATTGCAGCAGACAAACATTTTTTCACTTCCATACCCTCTACGATGTGGTGGTGTATGGTTACGCTCACTACAACTGGCTATGGTGATATGTTCCCCGTCACTTTTGGCGGAAGGGTAATTGCTAGTGTGACAATGTTACTCGGCTTGGTTCTTTTTGGTATTTTGATGAACATCGTAGGAAAGACTCTAATGGTCATGCTTTTTGGTGAAAGTATGACTGAATCACAAGACTCCAAAACATCAAAAGAGCACGCCATCTCTATGTTGCTCAGCCTTAAACTTTTGAACCCAGAAAAAGGTGCCCAGTTATTAACTATGACTGATGAGCAACTTAAAGACAAACTTGAAAAGCTTTAAACCCAACTAAAGCAAAATAGAAAAATAAAAAAAAGGGGCTACTTACACTAGCCTTTTTTTATGGGCTAATGGGTCAGGACTACCCTTTTACCCACTCTTCGCTCTTCATCCATAGATCAGCTGACAATGCTGAATCAAGGGCAACCATGCTAGGTTTTTTGCTCCTACAAGCATCATAGTAATTTCCGCTCTCAAATGCTGTTCTAACCGAAGTAGCGCAGTAAATGGACGTCATTGCGCCTTTATTGTTGGAGATCATGAATAATTTCATGATTATCCTAAATGGGGCAAGCACGTTACGCCATAAGTCCGATGCCACGACTCCGGGATGAACTGCATATGCACTGACTCCAGTACCTTTCAATCTTTTTGCTAACTCTCTGGTGAAAAGTACATTGGCAAGCTTTGATTCACAATATTCTTTAATTGCAAATCTGGATTGAGTTGGTTTTGTAATCCGATCAAAATCAATTCCCTTCGCATAAAAATGAGCTCGACTGGCTAAGTTAACTATACGTGACGGAGCGCTTGAGATGAGCGCGGGAAGCAACTCTTGTGTAAGTAAAAAATGTCCAAGATGATTAACTCCCATGGTCATCTCAAACCCTTGCACTGTCTGACCTTTGACACCCGCGACACCGGCGTTGTTCATGAGAATGTGAAGCGGGAGTTTTTTGGACAAGAATGTCTTTGCACATTCACGTATTGAATTAAAGTCAGATAAATCAAGAGATAAATACTCAATTTTTCCAATCATTGGAAATCCGTTGAACTCATCAATAACTGTCTGTGCTTTATCTGCTGATCTACAAGCAATAAATACGTGAGCTCCGTTTTTTGCCAACTCCAAAGCAGTGATTCGACCGATTCCGGTATTTCCACCTGTAATTAAAGCAACATGATTATTTAGTGAGTTGATATTCATTGAATTTTTTTTTAATATATATAAATTACATCTTAACTGTTAAAAGGATATAAATCCTTTTATTTAACAACGCAAAGGTCAATCAGTTGAGGTAAAGATCAACTTATAGGAGTAATGTGCGTATTTAGAAGTGGAGAATGGTTAACTAAAAATTGCTATGGCAATTG
>CAIWAO010000008.1 GCA_903910745.1 uncultured Burkholderiales bacterium | reverse complement strand
GTGCAATTTATCTTAGACAATTGGATGCTTTTTAGTATCGCCATTCTCACAGGCTCCTTGCTTTTAATGCCCATCATCCAATCCGGAATGGCTCCAGGGATTTCGACTTCCGAGGCGGTTTTGATGATGAACCGTGAAAAAGCAGTAGTTATTGACCTCAGTGATCCGGCAGAGTTTGCGACGGGGCACCCCTCTGGGGCTATTAATTTATCTCTTGATAGTTTGGAATCTGGTCTTACAAGGCACGTATCAGATAAGTCCAGACCTCTTATTTTCTTTTGCCAAAACGGCAACACCTCAGCGAAGGGCGTATTGGTTGCTCAAAAGCTTGGGTTCTCAAAAGTCTATCTCCTTGGTGGCGGAATAAAATCTTGGCGCGAAGCAAACTTACCTTTACAAAAAGCGTAAGCATAACTGTTCAAAGGGTTTCTTGAAGCTGTTCATCAGTCCTCATCCCGTCTAACAATAAACTTACTTTACAAATCAGAAAAATGTCAATGCCAAATGTAAAAATGTACACAACAGCTGTTTGTCCTTACTGCGTTAGAGCCAAGCAGTTTTTAAAGTCCAAAGGGGTAGAGGTGATTGAGGAGGTCCGAATCGACCTTGATCCACAGCAAAGGGATCACATGATGCAAACAACCGGAAGAAGAACAGTCCCGCAAATCTTTATTGGAGATCATCACGTTGGGGGTTGTGATGATCTTATTGCACTAGACGGCCAAGGTGGATTAGCGCCCCTCCTTAATTCCTGATAAATCTCTAGTAGCTATCTCATTTATGTATATAAATTTGTCTTAAATTTGAGCATTTGTTCTGAGATAATCCAGTTTTGCTAGACGTTTAAACGTCAAAAGTCATGACCCGCTTTGGAGCAAATCTGAAGCGGGTTTTTATTGAACCATTAGGAAAATTTCATGTCTGAATCTGACCAACAAGCTCCGGTTTTTTCTATCCAACGTGTCTACTTAAAAGACTTATCTTTAGAGCAACCCAACGCGCCCTCAATATTTACGGTTCAAGACGCACCAGAAATAGATATCAAATTAGGTTTGGGAGCTGAGCATGTTGTACCTGGAATTATGGAAATTACAGTAACAGCAACAATTACAGCAAAAGTTCAAGATAAGACCCTATATTTGGTAGAGGGTAAACAAGCTGCAATTTTTGAGATCCGTAATATTCCTGAGGAACATTTAGATCCAATTGTAGGCATTCAATGTCCACAAATTATTTATCCATACCTTCGCTCTAACATTGCTGACATTATTCAAAAAGCAGGTTTTCCGCCTCTGCATTTGGCAGAGATTAACTTTCAAAGCATGTATGAGCAACAAAGAGCTCAGGCTGCCTCTGCTACCACGCAGTAATTAATTCCAACTCCATGAAGATCGTTGTATTGGGAGCCGGTGCATGGGGGACTGCGTTGGCAATTGAAGCCAGCGCGGCCCATTCCACTTCGCTTTGGGGTCGCGATCACAACCAGATTGCTCAAATGCAGTCTGAACGTACCAATACAAAATATTTAAAAGATATTAAATTACCTGATCATTTGACTTTATCAAGTAGCGCATTGGCTGAGTGGTTGACTGATTTTGATCTCATCATCATTGCAACTCCGATGTCTGCGCTTCGCGAAGTGCTAACTAAGCTGGGAAGTTTAAACATCACAGCTCCAGTGGTTTGGTTATGCAAAGGGTTCGAGGCTCCTAGGGACAAAAGTGACTCAGGAGTTGGCGGGACTGCCAGTAAAGGACTCTTAGGGCATGAAGTACTTGCAGAAGTTGCGCCCAATCTTATTGCCGGTGTATTAAGTGGACCAAGTTTTGCGCAGGAGGTTGCTTTGTTGCAACCAACTGCATTGGTCGTTGCGAGTGAACATGAAAAGGTGCGTGAGACCTTAGTTCAAGCGTTGCATACAGACAAGTTAAGAATTTATGCAACCTCTGATGTTGTGGGCGTTGAGGTGGGGGGAGCGGTAAAAAATGTAATGGCCATCGCCACGGGTCTTTGCGATGGACTCGAACTGGGTTTAAACGCTCGAGCGGCGCTGATAACTCGCGGCTTATCGGAGATGACGGGTTTGGGCGTTGCTTTGGGAGCTAGAGCCCAAACCTTTATGGGTCTTAGTGGGCTTGGGGACCTGGTCTTGACCACTACAGGGGACTTATCTCGCAATAGAAGGGTGGGTCTTTGTTTGGCTAAAGGACTCACTCTAAAAGATGTCATGGACACATTGGGACACGTAGCGGAGGGAGTTTACTCTGCTAAAACGGTCTCCTTAAGAGCTGCAGAACTCGGTGTAGATATGCCAATTACGAACGCCGTTGTTGCATTATTGGATGGGAGCTTACGTGCTAAAGATTCAGTTCCATTGTTAATGGGTCGATCCGCGAAAGATGAAGCCTTGGACTTTATCAAAGAATGAAAATGTGCTTCATTGTTGGCATAGTTATCTTCAAGACATCTAGCTAAAAGTTGTCATTAACCTTAACTGGTAATTTCTATATTGGGGTAGCCATGGGGGCGGGGGTTGGTTCAAACCTATGATAATGAACGAATATTAACCTTGAAAATAAATATTCCTAACCTCTAACTCAAGGATTGAAAATGAGATTCTTATCTGGCATCGTATCGGCTATTGGATTAGCTTCACTCTTGTTGACTTCCACTGCAAGTGCGCAGCAAGAGGGTTCATACACCATTCCTCACTATAAGTTCGAGGATGGTAAGGAGTTGGACAACGTCAAAATTGCTTACGTAACTTACGGCAAATTAAATGAGAGCAGATCCAATGCTGTTCTTTTGGTCCCAGGTACCAGCAGTGGAAGACACTGGGCAGATGATTATGTAGGTTCTGGAAAGATGTACGACACTGATAAATATTTTTTTATCGGGGTTGACGTAATTGGTGGAGGACTCTCGACTCAGCCAAAAGATGGTTTAGGGATGGACTTTCCAAGGTACACAGTGAGAGATATGGTTCATACAGAGTACCTAATGGTGCATGACGGTCTTAAACTAAATAGTTTATTGGCGGTGTCAGGTCCCTCAATGGGCTCGTTTCAGGGGGTTGAGTGGGGAATTAATTATCCAAACTTTATGAAGGGACTTATCCTTATCGTGCCAGCAGCACGGAGTGATCAACATTTTCACTCAATCGCTGACGCAACCATAGGAATGATCACTCTAGATCCGGCATACAAAGGGGGTAAATACACTGAGAACCCAGTTGAGGGGATAAAGAGGTCAGGAATGGTTTATTTTCCTTGGCTTTTTAGTGATGAGTACCTCCTTACGCTTAAAGAGCCAGAACCTTACCAAACCGCCTTAATGGCATTTGGAACCGGTTGGGCTAAAAATTGGGATGCAAATTCTCTGATCATTCGGTACTCAGCTTCAAGGAACTTTGATGCCTCTGCCCCTTACGCGGGTAATATGAAAGTTGCATTGGGCAAGATTGTTGCAAAGTCGTTACTTCTACCCAGTCAAACCGATAGAACAATACCGGCCTACCTCTCCAGAGAGCTCTTAGCAGGGATCAAGGATGCAAAATATGTGGAGATTCCAACTATCAGGGGTCATTTAGGAGGTGCTGCCCCAATCAAAGGCTCAGCAGAGGAGGCTTATATTGCAGACCAAATCCGAGGATTCTTGGATGGTTTAAATAAGTAAGAATAAAAATTATCAATTTATATTTAATTGGATATTAAATTTTCTTGTAAACTAATTGTTATTGAATTGTATAAATAAAAAAATGAAAATAATTAAATTTTTCGGATGGTTGATTTTGTCTATCGTGTTAATAATCAGCCTCTTGTTTGCGCAGATTTGGTACTTCAAGCCTGTGAAAATTTCTTGGTTTTACGATAGAGTATTTTTTCAGGAATTAATTCAGTCACCAATTACGCTCTCAAGTCTTCAGCTCTTAGATAAGACCCCATTTGCTTGGTACGCAGATAAATTAGATGATTTTTCAGAAGCTCAGCATAAAAAACAATTTGCTCTCACGCAAGAGAATTACAGTACCTTCAAATCCTATCCAAGCGACTCTTTGCAGGGACAAGATAAGATTAATTGGCTAGTTGCGGACTTTGCTTACAAGCAAAAATTTGATGATGAAAAATGGCATTGGTACGGCTACCCCTTCAATCCTTTGTTTGGGATGCAGTCTCAACTCCCTGATTTCTTAATTAATATTCATCCGATCACAAATCAACGCGATATCGATAACTTTTTCAAAAGGCTGCAGGCACTCCCTGTTGCATTTGATCAAGTATTGGAAGATGCTTCAATCAGAGACGAAAAAGGGTTGTTGCCCAATTTGTTTGCAGTTGACAAAACGATTGCTCAGATGAAATCTTTTATTGCTTCAGACGCGAAAGAAAATGCCCTAGCTAAAAATTTGGCATCAAAAATGACGGCTATTCCCGCAAGCGAGATGAGTGTTGAGCAAAAAGAGAACAATTTAGTGAAGGCTAATAATATTATTGCCCAGCAAGTTTATCCAGCCTATAAAAGAGTCATTGCACATATGGAGGGCCTTAAAAAATTACCTCTTAATAATGACGGAGTATGGAGTTTGCCAGGGGGAAAAGAGTATTATGAATATGCTATTAAAACTCATACCACTACTAGCCTTTCGGCCGATCAACTCCATGAATTGGGGCTGAGTGAGGTGCAAAGGATTGGCGAGCAAATTGATGAAATATTAAAAGAGCAAAAAATCCCTGGTAAAAACAGAGCAGAAAAAATATTTAATCTTGCACACTCTAAGGAGCAACTCTATCCAGATACCGAACAGGGTCGAGCGTCCTCACTGGCTGATTATCAGAAAATCATTGATGAGGCGGGGGATGAGTCTAAAAAGTATTTTGGAGTCCTGCCCTCTACCGGTGTAGTCGTCAAAAGGGTGCCTGAGTTCTCTCAGCAGACCGCACCAGTGGGATATTATCAACCGCCCTCATTGGATGGTGACCGTCCTGGTATGTTCTTTACGAATTTAGGCAAGATTGAATATTCTCCAAAATTCACAATGCATTCGCTCGCTTATCACGAAGCCATACCAGGTCATCACCTTCAAATTGCAATCCAGATGAAGCAAGAGTCAATTCCTTTCTTTAGAAGGGCTACTGGATTTACTTCATACGTTGAGGGCTGGGCTTTGTATGCAGAGCAGTTGGCTTTTGAGATGAATTTGGAGAAAAATCCTCTTGATAACCTAGGAAGACTCCAAGCGGAGATGTTCCGTGCTGTAAGGTTAGTTGTTGATACTGGAATGCACTCAAAGCATTGGAGCAGGGAGCATGCGATTAGCTATATGATTAGCCAAACTGGCATGGGTGAGGATGAAGTGACTATTGAGATCGAGCGTTACCTTGTTATGCCTGGTCAAGCTTTGGCCTATAAAGTTGGAATGATAAAGATTTTGAGTCTTCGTGAGACTGCAAAAAAAGAGTTAGGCGAGAAATTCAAATTATCGGAATTTCACGATGTCGTACTCTCAAATGGCAGTGTGCCGCTTGATGTATTGGAAGTAATCGTTAAAGATTGGATAAAGGACAATCAAAGTCATTGAGCAGTAAAGAGACTCAAGACGGAGAATAACTTAAGCGCACATAAATGGGCGCGTATACTTCGGCTTGAGTGATTTCAATTAAAGTCTCTTTGGCAAGTTCTAGTAAAGCGACAAAGGTTACGACCAAAATTGAGACTCCTTTGCTGGGGTCAAAAAGGTCCTCAAACTGAACGAATCTCTTACCTTGTAATTTCTTGATCACCAAGCTCATATGCTCTCGAACAGATAACTCTTCACGGTCAATTTTGTGATGCTGAATTAACTTTGCGCGTTTGAGAATATCGGCCCATGCTTGTTGTAGTTCCGTAATATCAACATCTGGGAACCTGGGTTGCAGGGATTGTTCAATATATATTTGGGCTTTAAGGAAGTCACGCCCATACTGAGGAATCTCCTGAAGCTGGGCGGCACCGAGTTTGATTTGTTCATACTCAAGCAGTCTTCTAACCAATTCTGCTCTTGGGTCTTCGGCTTCTTCCCCGTCGGCCTGTTTCTTGGGGGGGAGCAACATGCGAGATTTGATCTCAATGATCATGGCTGCCATTAACAAATACTCTGCTGCCAACTCAAGATTTGAATTCCTGATCTCCTCAATATAACTAAGATATTGGCGCGTTAAAGCTGCCATGGGAATATCTAGGATATTGAAGTTTTGCTTGCGAATGAGATACAACAAAAGGTCAAGTGGACCTTGAAACGCCTCTAAAAATACTTCTAGCGCGTCGGGTGGAATATACAAATCGTGGGGAAGCGAAAAAAGCGGCTCTCCGTAAAGACGAGCCACCGCGACATGATCGATTACTTCGACCATTCCTGGGGGGCTAGCTGCCTCCTCAGAAGGGGATTCAATTGGGCCAGAGTTCACGAACCGTTTTGATAAACGTAAGCTTTTTGTGCAACTCGAGCTTGTGAGACTTCGTTTAAGATTTCACGATCAAGTTTCTTGTCCCATAGTAAAGACCTGCCCAAGCGCTGCTCAGCTTCGAGCTCAGGGCGTGAAGCTTTTAGTTTTTGAATGAACTCAGTCGCGTCTGAGTGATAGTCTGGGCGTCTAAAAAAGGACATATTCAGTTGCTCTTAAAACAGAACTGTATTCTACAGGCTAATGATCTACAAGTGGTTGATCAAAGAGTGCGAGTTTTAAACCGGTTTCACCGTATTTAAGATTGGGTAACTTCCAATGTGAGTGCTGCACTAGTGGCTTGTTCAATTTTGGTAATTGATGAACTGAAGTTGATCTCTCAGGTGTTACCTCTTAGGTCGGTGGGTTAATTCTTTTAAGACATGAGACGATGAAATTAAGATTTTATGAATACTTTTGTGTTATAAATCGTTTATCTCTAAACGCATAGCCGTCGCGACATCATCGTAAAAATATTGAGGCGATAAAAGCTCTTTCAAACCAGCGCGTTCCATCATCTCAAGGGGTTGGTGAATTAATCCAGAGAATACGCATCTAATTTCTTTTTTGTGACATGTTTTAATTAAATGTCTTAGCGCGTCTGTACCTGAGGAGTCGAGGTAAATAAGATTTTTAAAATCCAAAATTATTGTTTGCTCTGGTAACAACTGTTCCAATTCCTCCACCAATTTGACTGCTCCAAAAAACAAAGATCCATAAAGACGGTGAACTCTAATTTTATGTGAGTCGTATATAACTTCGAAACGAGTAAGACTTGAAATTCTATAAATAAAAGTTAGGCAAGCGCCGATGAGTCCAAGTTCAACGGCACTAGCAAGGTCAACCAATATGGTGACTAAAAAAACCGTAATAAGAATGACTCGGTAGGGTATTCGAAATTCTTTTAGATGAACAAACTCTCTCCACTCCCCCATATTCCAAGCAACAAAGACCAAAATAGCAGATAAAGCGGATAGAGGTATGAAATATGCAAGTGGTGCTGCAACTAAGACTATAAAGAGCAATGTGAATGCGTGCACAATGCCCGCAACGGGGCTAATAGCGCCGTTTTTTACATTGGTCACAGTACGAGCGATGGTTCCCGTGGCGGGCATCCCTGAGAAAAGCGGGGCGATGAAATTGGCTATGCCTTGAGCCATCAGTTCTTGATTAGGATTGTGTTGATCATCGATTAAATTATCTGCAATCCGTGCACATAACAAAGACTCAATGGCTCCAAGAATTGCTAATGTAAACGCGGGTCGAACCAGGTCTTGAAGAGTGCTGATGTCAAACGACGGAAATGCGAATGTAGGTAAAGAGCTCGGTATGCCTCCAAACCTTGAGCCAATGGTTTGCACCGGCAGATCGCTTACGTAAACAACAAGAGTTGAAAACACTAAAACCAAAATTGATCCAGGGAGCTTTTGGAGCTTTAAAAGTAATTGATGTAAATGCGTGTTGGAATGACTTCGCTTATTAGATTCTTCAAGCCACCTTGGAATTAGTAACTGCCAGGTGAATAAGAAGATCAATGAAAATAGGGCTAGGATGCAAGCACTTGAGTTTAAAGTGTTGATAGAGCCTGCCAGGACTGACATGATTCCTAAAAAATCAGCCGGCATATTCGCAACGCTCAGACCAAGAAAGTCTTTTATCTGAGACAACATAATCAACACAGCAATGGCATTTGTGAAACCAATAACAACGGCAACTGGGATAAAACGAATAAGGGTACCTAATCGTAGCAGGCCCATCACAAAGAGAATGGCCCCAGACATAAGTGTGGCGAGTACCAGCCCACCTAAACCGTTTTGTTGGATGATGCCGTAGACGATGACGATAAAGGCCCCAGCTGGCCCGCCTATTTGCACTTTACTTCCCCCCAAAAGGGAAATTAAAAAACCCGCCGTTATGGACGTGAATAAACCTGCTTGAGGCGGGAGACCCGATGCTATAGCAAAAGCCATTGCAAGGGGAAGTGCGACAACTCCTACAGTCAGTCCCGCACCTATGTCACGTATCAAACTATCAATCGAGTAATCTCTTAGAGTATCTATTAACTTGGGTCTAAAAAATAGAGTTTGCATAATGATTTAGCCCCTTTATCTATACTAATGAATTCTCATACCAGGCACTGCACCTGGCCATGGGTGCAAGATGTAAATGCCCGGACTGATTTTTTCGTCAACATGACTGGCGGCTAGAACCATGCCCTCACTGATACCAAATTTCATTTTACGCGGTGCTAAATTTGCAACCATAACAGTTAATTTGCCCACTAAATCATCAGGCTTGTAGGCGCTAGCTATACCGCTGAATACTTGCCTGTGTCGACCCTCACCCACGTCTAGCATCAGTCGAAGTAATTTAGTAGATCCTTCAACGCTTTCACAAGATACGATTTGAGCAACACGAAGATCCACTTTTGCAAATTCATCAATATTAATGATCTGTGCAATCTCCTCGCCTCCTGGTTTTACAAGACTTGCGTGATCTTCATTTTTGGATATGATTGCTTCAGAAATTGCTGGAGTCACGCCACTTGCCGTCGATTCAGTTTCGGTGGGTAAATCAAAAAGTGAATCAAGCATTTTTTCATCAACCCTTTGTATCAGATGCTTGTAAGGGTTGACAGTGTGACCAGCCCCGAGTCTTGTTTTGGCATCTGAGAAGGTGAGTGTTTGACATTTTAGAAAGGACTCAACTTGCTCACTTAATGCGGGCAAGACTGGCTTTAAGTAAATACTCAAGTACCTAAAGGCCTCAAGACATGTGGTGCAGACCGCATGAAGCTCAAGTTGTGAGTTTTCTTTTTTAGCCAATTCCCAAGGTTTGTTTTGATCTACGTATTCATTGACTTTGTCCGCAAGGGCCATAATCTCTCTGAGAACTTTTGCAAACTCGCGTTCCTCATAAAGATTGCTGATTGAGTCGGCACTGGATTGAAGACTTACAAGCAGGCTTTCACCATTAGGTAGGATCTCTCCAAGTTTGGAGTTGAATTGTTTATGAATGAAACCGGCTGAGCGTGCTGCAATGTTTATGTATTTGCCCACCAAGTCAGAGTTCACCCTGAGCATGAAATCATCTGGATTAAAGTCGACGTCCTCAACTTTTGAGCTGAGTTTGGCAGCTAAATAATATCTTAGCCATTCGGGATTCATACCAAGTGAGAGGTATTTTAGGGGGTCGATTCCAGTTCCCCTGCTCTTGCTCATCTTCTCTCCACTTACCGTTATGAAGCCATGCACAAATATGCTTGAGGGTGTTTTGCGCCCACTAAAGTGCAGCATTGCAGGCCAAAAAAGTGTGTGAAAGTAGGTAATGTCTTTGCCAATAAAGTGGTACTGTTCTACGGATGGGTCAGATAAAAATTGATCGAAGGGGAGGGCTTCGGCAATGGTTTTTTGAGTGTTGTTTTGGTCCAGGTAATTTTTAAGAGATGCCAAATAACCGATGGGCGCGTCTAGCCAAACATAAAAATATTTGCCCGGAGCCTCTGGTATCTCAATACCAAAGTAGGGCGCGTCTCTGCTGATGTCCCAATCACCAAGTCCAGTTTTGCCGCTTTCGTCGGCAACGAACCATTCCTTGATCTTATTTAAAACCTCGGGTTGTAGGCGAGCTCGCCCTTGAGGGTTGGGAGTGTGAATCCAGTTTTGCAAGAATTGCACACATGAAGGGTCAGAGAGCTTGAAGAAATAATGATCTGACTTTTTAAGAATTGGGCTAGATCCAGAGAGCGTTGAGTAGGGGTTCTTAACCTCTGTTGGGCTGTAGACAGCTCCGCAAGATTCACAACTGTCCCCGTACTGATCTTTTGCACCACATTTTGGGCATTCCCCTTTTATAAACCGATCGGGAAGAAACATTCCCTTCTCAGGATCGAAAAACTGCTCAATCTCACGAACCTCAATCAAGCCTTTGTTTTTGAGCTGCAGGTAAATCTCTTTTGCAAGTTGGTGATTTTCCTCCCCATCGGTAGAGTGCCAATTGTCAAAAGCAATGTGAAAACCTTCAAGATAGGGCTTTCGACCACTGGAGATGCCAGCTACGAATTCTTGTGGTGTGATACCTGCCTTTTCTGCAGCAATCATGATGGGTGCGCCGTGTGCATCATCAGCGCAAACGAAATGAACTAAATTACCCTGCATCCTTTGAAAGCGAACCCAGATATCTGCTTGGATGTATTCCATGATATGGCCAATGTGGAATTTTCCGTTGGCATAGGGCAGGGCAGTGGTGACGAATAGGCGACGCTTGGACATAACTTCACTTTCAGGTAAGGTGTAGATTTTATTCCCTTGTTGAAGCAATTTCTATTTTTAGCCCTTTAGTTGTGTAAGGTAGGTGGGATTTGGTTAGACTGTGTGGGTTTTGATAGTCATTTAAGTAAATTAAAAGCGATTAAGGAAGATTTGAGATGGTACCGACACAAGAGCAGGTTTTTGAGGCATTAGGTGCAGTTCGCGATCCATACCTAAACACAGATTTTGTACAAAATAAATCGATCAAAAATCTGTCGATTTCTGCACAAACGGTCAGTTTCGATCTTGAAATGGGTTATCCAGCTCAAAGCATTTGGAGCGGTCTGCAAGAGAGATTTGAAAAAGCGGTTAGAACACTTCCTAACGCGCAAGATACACAAGTCCGCGTAAATTTCAAAACGAACGTGGTTGCCCACACTGCTCAAGGCGGTGTGCAGTTGCTCCCTCAAGTCAAAAACATCATCGGTGTTGCTTCTGGTAAAGGAGGGGTTGGTAAAAGCACGACTGCAGCTAATCTAGCACTGGCTCTACAAGCAGAGGGTGCAACAGTTGGACTCTTAGATGCTGATATTTATGGACCCAGCCAACCCATGATGATGGGACTCAGCGCTAGGCCCGAGAGTGCGGATGGAAAGACTATGCAGCCCTTGTTGGGGCACGGCGTACAAGTTATGTCAATTGGTTTTTTGGTCAGCCCAAATGAAGCTATGGTCTGGCGTGGCCCCATGGCTACTCAAGCTCTTGAACAATTGCTTAGACAAACAAACTGGAACTCGCTTGATTATTTAATTATTGATTTGCCACCAGGTACAGGAGATATTCAACTGACACTCAGTCAAAGAGTGCCCATGACTGGTTCAGTTATAGTGACAACGCCGCAAGATATCGCCTTAATTGATGCGCGCAAGGGTATTCGTATGTTTGAGAAAGTTGGAGTCCCGATCCTTGGTGTTTTAGAGAACATGGCAGTTCATACATGTACAAATTGCGGGCATACAGAGCATATTTTTGGTGAGGGAGGGGGCAAGTCAATGGCTACTGAATTAAACGTAGACTATTTGGGGGCGTTACCTTTGGATATTCAAATTCGCTTGCAAGCTGACGGCGGTACCCCAACAGTAGCAGCAGACCCTGACGGAGCAGTGGCTGCCATTTACAAGGATGTAGCCAGACGCGTTGCTGCTAAGGTTTCAGCAAAGACAAAAGATTTTTCCTCAAAGTTCCCATCAATAAAAATATCAAAAACGACCTGAGAAGTTAATCAATGGGGCGATCAAGGGGAGGCTATTCAAAATAGTAATAAGTAAGGCCGCCCCCACTATAAAAGGTCCAAAGGGTATAAGGCCGCTTTGTTCTAATTTGTTTTGAATTCTTAAAACCACTGCAGCGGCTATTCCCCCCAGTGATGCAACAAGCAAAAGCCAAATGAGAGGTAAAGGGCCAGTCCATGCCCCAACTGCAGCCACAAGTTTTAGATCTCCGTCCCCAAGGCCCACCTTACCCCGAACAGCAAAGTAGGCTCTACTAATGACCCAAAGGGACATATAGCCAATAACTGCACCCCATACTGATCCAATCAGGGGCAATTGAGTGATGTTCAATGAGCTCGAAATAAGCCCACCCCAAAGCACAGGATATGTGATGATGTCTGGAAGTATCGTAGTCTGCCAGTCAATAAATCCGAGGCAGATGAGTGCTGACCCGTATAGGCAATAGGCCAGGGCTGTCCAAGTTAGACCGTACTGGTAAGTGCAAAACATCCACCAAAATGCGCATAATAACTCAATCCAAAAATGCCAAGTGGGAATTGATTTTTCACAAAATGCACAACGTCCATTAAGTAACAAGTAGGAGAGGATGGGAATGTTATGACGAGCCGATAATGGTTTTTCACAGTCCATGCAGTGTGAGCCGGGATATGCTAAGTAACGAAAACCAAGCGGCGTTTGTACCTTATTACTTAGGTGAATGTGAGGTGTGTTGTCTAGATTATTTTCATGACCAGTATCAAGACTGCTCTCAGGTCCACTTTCAGCCCCCAGTTGATCACTGTGATCCGAGGCCTGTGAGAAAAGAATTTTTGGAAGTCTGGGAACAACAACCCCAAGAAAGCTTCCGACAATAGAGCCTAAAACAAAAGCTAGAGCAGTAACTGAAATGATGAATGGTGCCGATGCATTTTGCAAAATTAAGCCACTCATTTTTGATGGTTAACTCTGAGAGCGGGAAAGATTGAATTGTAATTTTGCCAAGCCCGCGTAAAGTCCATTTCGTTGCATGAGCTCGGTGTGCGTACCTTGCTCAACCAGTTCACCCTTATCCAAAACCCAAATGCAATCGGCTTGTTGAACGGTTGCGAGGCGGTGAGCAATCACAAAGGTAGTTCTGTTTTTCATGGCATGAGTAAGGGCTTCTTGCACTACTCTTTCACTGTGCGCATCAAGTGCACTGGTGGCCTCATCTAGCAAAAGTAGAGGTGGATTTTTTAGAATAGCTCTAGCAATGGCGATACGTTGACGTTGACCCCCAGACAGCCTAACCCCTCTCTCCCCAAGGAAGGTGTCGTATCCGTTGGGCAAGTCCTTGATGAATTCGTCTGCAAATGCGGCCTTGGCCGCAGCAATCACCTCGGCTTCGCTTGCATCAACACGTCCGTATCTGATATTCTCCATTGCAGAGCCAGAGAACACAACTGGCTCTTGGGGGACCAGTCCAATTCTGTTTCTTAGCGAGTTAAGGCTCATCTCATTGATCTTCACCCCGTCCATCTCGATGTATCCAGAGGCGGGGTCATGAAATCTAAGCAATAAACTAAAAAGCGTAGTTTTTCCTGCTCCACTTGGACCCACAATGGCGATCGTTTGACCGGGGAGAGCCGTACCTGTTAAGGAATTGAGTGCCAATACGGTGGGTCTTGAGGGGTATTTAAAGGTCAGTTGATGTATTTGGATAATTGAGCCATTGAGGGGCAGTTTTGGCTCTGCGGAGGACTCATTTGCATTGATACTTGAGTTGGTTTGGAGAAGCTCCATGAGCCGCTCTGTAGCGCCTGCTGCCCTGAGCATGTCACCATAGACCTCGCCAAGGACGGCTGCTGAGCCGGCCAACAAAATAACATAAACAATTGTTTGACCCAGTTCCCCAGCGCTTAAAGTACCCGCTTGGACTGCGAGTGTCCCTTCATAAAGACCCCAAAGCAGAGCAGCGCTTGTGGCCATGATAATGAAACCCACTAAAACTGCGCGTGCCTTGGTTCTGTTGACGGCGGTCTGAAAAGCATACTCTGTCGAATCGTTAAACCTTTTTGATTCGCGTGCCTCTGCGGTATAACTTTGAACAACTGGAATGGAATTTAGAACTTCGCCTGCAATAGCGCTTGCATCTGCAACCCTGTCTTGGCTAGCTCTTGATAGTTTGCGAACTTTTTTGCCCATTCGCATGCTTGGCCAAACCACTAATATGAGCAAACCAAGAACTTGTAGCATCAAGAGTGGGTTGGTCCAGATCAACATGATAAGTGCCCCTGAGCCCATGACTAAATTTCTAAGCCCCATTGATAGGGACGAGCCAACTACGGTTTGAACCAAAGTGGTGTCATTGGTAAGTCTGGACAATATTTCGCCTGTTTGGGTGGTCTCAAAAAATTCCGCACTTTGCTTTAGAACGTGCCCATATACAGCATTTCTAACGTCCGCTGTGATTCGCTCTCCCAGCCAACTGACGGTATAAAACCGAGCTGCTGAGAAAATTGCAAGGGCTGCGGCAACTCCAAAAAGGGCTAAAAAATGCTCAGCCAAATGCAATCGCCCCTCAGGGTGAGTCAGTCCCTGGTCAATTAGGACCTTGAGTGCCCAGGGAAAAGCCAAGGTTGAGGCCGCTGCAAGAACCAAAAACAAGCTCGCAGACCCCAAAGCGAATTTGTATTTACCCAAAAACGGCCAGAGCTGTTTGAGAGCGTTTGGAGTGGATGCGGCTTGTCTTTGTGCGGGTTTCACCTCATGTTCAGAGGATGTGCTTAAGTTGTTTTTTGTATCTATGCTTGACATAAAAATCTAAAGTTTTGATGCCACAATGGCACCATGGAAATTCAAAACGATCTCATAACAAGTGCACCCGTTGATGCAGCCACTCTTTTGATACTCAGAGACTCGGACAAGGGTCAGGGAATCGAAGTTTTTATGATCCGTAGACACACTAAGTCCTCAGTATTGGGTGGAGTGTATGTGTTTCCTGGTGGAAAAGTTGATAAAAAAGACTCAAATATAAATCTCTTTGACCGAATTGATGCAGATATCGAGATATTAAAGCATAGTTTAAACGAGCCTGATTTAGATCCGAAGTCTGCAGCCGCCATTTATATCGCAACAATTCGGGAAACATTTGAGGAGTGCGGAGTCTTATTTGCTAAACCAATTCAAAAATCCGTTACTAAAATCCCTGACACAGAATTGCTAGACAATCCGTTACTTAAACATCTGAATGCCAATGACTTGGGCCTTAGTTTGGATCAGTTGGTGCCTTTTAGTAGATGGATAACCCCTCAATTGGCTTCAGTGATGTCCAAGAGATTTGATACTCGGTTTTTTTTGGCTAAAAATCCTGACATGCAAATCGCAAAACATGATAATTTCGAGGCTATTGACAGTGCCTGGTTCTCTCCTAAGGTAGCACTTCAGAAGTATTGGGACCTAGAGATAGAGATGGCGCCTCCACAAA
Source organism: uncultured Burkholderiales bacterium (assembly GCA_903910745.1). GTDB lineage: Bacteria > Pseudomonadota > Gammaproteobacteria > Burkholderiales > Burkholderiaceae_C > Limnohabitans. The sequence goes on along the minus strand of CAIWAO010000008.1, from coordinate 21,446 downwards.
TAATGAGCCTGGCGAACTTATCCTTTTTTGACGATGTAGACTCTGCGCTTGCATACTTTCGTGGAAAAGCTCCCGCCTGCATTAGACCCCAACCCTTTGATCTCGAGGGGATTAGGCATCTTTGTTATCCTGGGCATGATAAACACCCAGAGCGAGAAGAAGTGATGAGGGGCCCAAAAATTTTAAGATTTGTGAACCAAAGGTTTGAGCCTGAGGGCGGGTTCGATGCGTTCTTTGTAGGCTGAGTAGCTGAAGTATTTACAATAAAGGAGTGAGAACAATGAGACAATTTTTTAGTAAAACAATAACTCTATGCGGCGTTTTATTAGCGACAAGTTTGTATAGTGTTAATGCAAACAGTGCAGATGCCTATCCAAGCAAACCCATTAAGTTGGTGTGTCCTTTCCTTGCAGGAGGGGCCACCGATATGGCAGCTCGTGCAATTGCATTGGAGTTGTCAAAGAGTCTAGGTCAACCTGTGACGGTAGATAACCGACCTGGGGCAGGTGGAAATATAGGGGGATCAGAAGTCGCCCACGCAGCAGCAGATGGCTACACAATCATGTTGACCACGAGCGGAATTCAAGCCATCAATCCAGCACTTTATTCAAAGATGCCTTTTAATCCTAGTAAAGACTTTGCACCCATTGGGACATTTGTTTCTATGAATAATGTTTTGGTGGTTCCGCCCACTTCAAAATTCAAGACTGTTCAAGAGATTATCAATGCAGCTAAGGCTAGTCCAGGGGAGCTTAATTACGCCTCAAGTGGAAGTGGAACAAGTATTCATATGTCGGGTGAGTTGTTCAAGAGCTTGGCTAAGGTAGATATATCTCATATTCCTTACAAAGGCAGTTCTGGAGCCTTGGTCGATTTAATGGGAGGTCAAGTGATGATGATGTTTGACAATCTCCCAAGTTCAATGACGTACATTAAATCAGGCAAACTAAGAGCAATTGCAACCTCTGGAACCAAAAGGGACCCTTCTTTGTCAGATTTGCCCACCATCGCTGAGGCTGGAGTTGCAGGCTATGAGTCTGGAGTTTGGTTTGGATTGGTTGCGCCAAGTAACACGCCAAAAGAGATTATCACGAGACTAAATACTGAAATGGTGAAGGGTACCAAGTCCCCAGAATTTGTTAAAAGAATGAGCGAATCAGGTTTCATTATGATCCCCTCCACACCTGAGCAAATGGCTGAGTTGGATAAGACTGAAGTTGTTCGTTGGGGCGCGATAGTTAAGGCCTCGGGCGCAAAAGCAGACTGAGTACGCTTAAGAAGGCACTTTCAAAGTTGTGTTGTTCTACCGGAATTGATCGTTTAAGTTTTCTCTAAGCAAAGCATTCCTATTACGTGTACCCTCCTCAAACGTTAGAAGTGAACAATATAACGCTCTCACGGGGAGGGAAGAAACTTTTGCGAGACATAAGTTTTGTCTTAAGTCCTGGGCACTGGATCCATGTTCAAGGCGATAACGGTATTGGAAAGACAACTTTATTGAGAGCCGTTACCTCCCTTGTACCCTTAGATTCGGGGGAGGTAAATTGGGGCCAAAAAAATACCCTACATGACATGCCTTCTTTTTTGAAGGACGTTTTCTTCATGGGGCATAAATTGGCTTTGAAAGAGGAGTTGAGCCCCTTCGAGAATTTAAATATTGAAACACAGTTGATGCAAGTTGAATCAACAAGTGCAGATATCTTTTCTGCTTTAGATTATTTTGGGTTAAGGGGGCGCGAGCAAGTTCCGCTTGCTATTTTGTCTCAAGGTCAAAAAAGAAGAGTATCCCTAGCCAAGCTTAAACTTACGCGCGCGCCTTTGTGGGTGTTGGATGAGCCTTTTGTTGCCTTAGATACTCACTCAGTTGGTCTTCTTATTGGTTTGATTGAAGGCCATTTAGTGCAGGGTGGGTCTGTGCTTTTAACGAGTCATCAAAATGTTGACTTTGAATGTCCAGGGGAAATAATGAGGCTGAGCAGATGAGCGCATTTTTGGCTATTTTGCGCAGAGATTTAAGAGTCGCGATGAAGCGTAAAGTCGAGGTGCTCAGTGGATTATTTTTTTATTTGGTTGTTGCTACTTTATTTCCATTAGCCATTGGCTCAGACTTGGATATTTTGAGAAAAATAGCACCGGGAATTCTGTGGGTTGGCGCACTTTTATCCTCAATGCTCACCTTGGGTCGTTTGTTTGAGGCCGATTGGCAAGACGGTACGCTTGAGCAATTGGTTTTGACCCCACAAAACTTGTCTTTATTGGTATTGGCGAAAATACTCGCTCATTGGCTCCTTTGTAGTCTCCCATTGGTGCTGATGTCTAGTATTTTGGGTTTGATGTTTGATTTGCCACTCGATTACGCTTGGGTAATGATGGCTACACTTTTGCTAGGCACCCCTATCCTTTCTTGTTTAGGGGCAATCGCATCTGCTCTTACTCTTGGACTTAGGGGAGGGGGAGTGCTGATTTCGTTGCTCGTATTGCCACTATATGTTCCCGTTTTGGTGTTTGGTACAGGTGCGGTTGAGTCGCTCGCGGCTGGACTTGGAGTTCAGGCATATTTCTCAATCTTATTGGCTATGCTATTACCGGCACTATTTTTTAGTCCTTGGGCATGTGCTCAAGCCCTTAAAGTCGCCTTAGAGTGATAGGGTTCATTTTTAATTAGGTTAAGCTAGAAGTTTTCAGGAACAAAACAAGATGATGGGTTTTTTATTTAGATTTGCCTCACCTCAAGCTTTTTATCGCTTGGCTGGTCAAATCATCCCTTGGTTGGTCGGTATGGGCACCTTGCTGACACTTGTGGGTTTATGGATTGGTTTTTTTATAGCCCCTACTGATGCGCAACAAGGAGAGGGTTACAGAATTATTTTTCTGCATGTGCCAGCATCTTGGATGTCAATGATTATCTTTATGGCAATGGCTTTGTGGAGTTTTTTGGGTCTAACCTTTAAAACCCGTTTATCGGGCATGATGACTTCTGCACTTGCGCCCACGGGGGCAATTTTTGCATTTCTTTCCCTATGGACTGGCGCAATGTGGGGAAAGCCGATGTGGGGAGCCTGGTGGGTTTGGGATGCAAGGCTGACATCAGAATTGATTTTATTTTTTCTCTATTTAGGCTATATAGCTTTGACATCTGCCATTGACAATCCTGCAAGAAGAGATAAGGCAGGCTCAATATGGAGTTTAGTCGGATCCATTAATGTCCCTATTATTTATTTCTCAGTTATTTGGTGGAATACTTTACACCAAGGTGCTTCAGTGTCAGTAACAAAAGCGCCCTCCATGGCGCACCAAATGTTGATCGCTATGTTGCTGATGACTTTGGCGTTTTGGGCCTATTCCATAGCAATTGCTTTTTATAGGGTAAGAACTATCATATTGCAGCGAGAATATGACGCCCATTGGGTGCAATCCTTGCCAGAGGCTCAGTAATATTCAATCAAATGTATATTTAACCCAAGAATCATCTTTTTCGCAGAAAATATCATTGATTTATTGAAATTTTGAACTAAGGATTTTTGATGAACTGGAACAGTTGGTCTGAATTTTTTCTGATGGGCGGCTATGCATTCTATGTATGGGGTAGCGTGATCGTTACCTTTGCCCTTTTGGCAATCGAAGTCCTGTGGGTATTAAATGCCAGGGGCCAAGCGCTTGAATGGGTAAAAGCGCAGAGATCAATATCCGAGTAACTAGAACACTTATTCAATGACTCCTAGACAAAAAAGATTTTGGTTTATAACTTGCGGCATCGTGGTGCTATGTTTGGCTGCTGCATTTGTTTTGAATGCATTTCAAAGTAATTTGGTTTTCTTCTTTACGCCCTCCCAAGTCGCGCGAGGTGAGGCTCCAAAGAACCGACTCTTTAGAATTGGCGGGATGGTTAAGGAGGGAACCTTAAAGAGGGGTAAAGATGAAATCGAATTTATCGTGACTGATTTTTCTAATGAAGTTGTAGTTCACTACACTGGATTGTTGCCAGATTTATTTAAAGAGGGTAAGGGTGTTGTAGCCCAGGGTCGTTTAAGCGATGATAATGTCTTAACTGCAACTGAGGTTTTGGCAAAACATGATGAAAACTATATGCCGCCTGCGGCTAAAGATGCAATTGACAAGGCAGCGATTGAGCGGGCTTCTAAATCTCTTAAAACCAACCCATAAAAGAAATTCTCTCTGCAAATTTTTGCAAAGATATAAAGCGAACTCAAAAATTTATGCTCGATAACTTAAAAATAATTTCCCTAGATTTGAAGGTGTTCCAATGATTGCTGAGCTAGGCCAATTCGCTTTGATATTGGCGTTGATTGTTGCGTTTATTCAGTTTGCGTTGCCTATGGCGGGCTCCCTTACCAAACAACACGCGTGGCAGTACTTGGGCAGACCCACTGCCTGGTTGCAGTGTGCGTTGGTTGCCACTGCATATGCCTGCTTATTGGCTGGATTTTTAAGTGATGATTTCTCAATTACTTATGTTGCGGATCATTCCAATCATCTTTTGCCGACTCCTTATAAATTTGCTGCTGTGTGGGGAGGGCATGAGGGCTCTTTGATGCTTTGGGTTTTGTTCTTATCCATATGGACCTCTTTAGTGGCCTATTTCTCTAAAAGTCTTCCTATTGGGATCATATCTAGAGTGCTTAGCGTTCTGGGTTTTATTTCTGTTGGGTTTTTACTTTTTATCTTATTTACGTCCAATCCATTTCTTAGGTCTTTGCCTGCCCCTTTAGATGGTCACGACTTGAATCCCTTGCTTCAAGACCCCGGTCTTGTCATCCATCCCCCAATGCTTTACATGGGGTACGTAGGGATGTCAGTTGCATTTGCATTTGCAATTGCTGCGCTCATCACGGGAAGATTGGACTCTGCTTGGTCTAGGTGGTCAAGACCTTGGACTGTGATTGCGTGGTCTTTTCTAACTCTAGGTATAGGACTGGGCTCTTGGTGGGCATACTATGAGTTGGGTTGGGGGGGGTGGTGGTTTTGGGACCCCGTTGAGAACGCTTCGCTGATGCCTTGGTTGGTATCGACGGCGCTAATTCACTCTTTGATGGTGACGGAGAAGCGGGGCGGTTTTAAAGCCTGGACGGTCCTGTTGGCAATTGCCGCATTTTCGCTATCTTTGCTTGGAACGTTTTTAGTACGCTCAGGTGTTTTGACTTCAGTGCACGCATTTGCTTCTGACCCGACCCGGGGGGTTTTTGTGCTGTGTTTTTTAGCTGTAGTCGTAGGCTCCTCACTAACCCTCTTTGCTTGGCGTGCGCCTCAAGTGACATTGGGGGGGGCTATGGGGTTATTGTCAAGAGAAACGTTTCTTTTATTAAACAGTGTTCTCTTATCAGTTGCGACGGCAGCAGTTTTATTAGGAACACTTTACCCACTTGTCATAGACGCTTTGAATCTTGGAAAGTTATCTGTGGGTCCTCCTTACTTTAACCTCGTTTTTGCACCACTTATGGTGCCCTTGTTATTCATTTTGATTCCAGGAACAGTTGCAAAATGGAGAAGCGCTAGTTTGATTGACATGGTGAACCACCTCAAATGGACTGCACTTATCAGTGTGACCCTAGGGGCTGGCTTACCGTTCTTACTGGGTGAGTGGTCTTTTGGGGCATTTATTGGTTGGACTCTGGGTCTTTGGGTAGGTCTTGGAACTTTGCAACACATGTTCGAGCGTGCGCTCAAACCAGGGCGTATTGGTGGATCTTTTTGGGGCATGCAATTTGCTCACCTTGGGTTGGCTATAGTTGTGATGGGCGTAACGGGTGTGAAGTCATTCGAGGTTGAGAAAGATGTAAAAATGTCAGTGGGTGACGAGGTGACGATTGCCCCTTATGTCTTTAAGTTGAATGACATTACACAGGTTACTGGCCCCAACTACAAAGCATTTCAGGCTCAAATAGATGTTGTCAAATCGGGTGAAATCATTGAACAACTCAAACCTGAGAAAAGACGTTACCTATCCTCTGCGATGCCTATGACAGAGGCTGCAATCAGCACGAACCTGTGGCGGGACCTGTATGTTTCCCTGGGAGACCCATTGCCAGGGGATTTACATCAGTGGAGTATGCGCGTGTATTACAAGCCCTTTGTTCCTTGGTTGTGGGTTGGGGTTTTGATTATGGTTTTGGGTGGTGTATTAGCTGCATTTGATAGACGGTACCGTAGAGTTAGCCCATCTGGCCCACTTCAAACCGCCGCCCAAGCCGTCTCTTCTTTTAACTCTCAAGACCTCAGCTTGAAGGATAAATTCTTTTCAGATCAATCAGAAAATTCAGCGCATCACTTAGGCGCAGTGCCAGAGCAAAATCCGGAGATAAATTCTGAATACAACTCAAGCCTTAATGAGAACTCTAGTCCAAATTTAAACTCGAGTGGTGCCCACTGAAAAATGAAGAAATTTCTCATCCCCTTAGTGCTTTTTGGTGTGTTGGTGCTTTTTTTGGCAGTTGGACTTAAAAGAGACCCACATGAAATACCCTCTCCTTTGATTAATAAGGCGGCTCCTGATTTTTCTCTACAAACTTTAACTGGAACGGCGCCTTTTAGTCCTCAGGACTTTAAAGGTAAGGTTTGGATGTTAAACGTTTGGGCTACATGGTGCGTGAGTTGTAGGGAGGAGCATCCTGTGCTGGTTGCTTTCTCTAAACAAATAGGTGTTCCGATTGTGGGACTGAGTTACAAAGAAATACAACCTCAGGACGATCCCGAAAAGAAACTAAGTCCTGAGGCATTGCTGAAACTTGCACGTTCAAGGGGCAGCGTTTGGCTTGAGAGGCACGGAAATCCATATACTCTATCTGTTATGGATTTGGATGGGCGGGTAGGCATTGATTACGGTGTTTACGGCGTCCCAGAGACCTACATCATCGATAAGAACGGCGTTATAAGGTACAAGCAAATTGGTCCCGTAACCCCTCAAACATTATCAGAAACGATAATCCCTATCATCAAAGGTTTAGAGAATTCATGAGCCATTTCTTTTTGATTCAAAAACTGAAGATAAATGGAGTTCAAATCTACTTGTGGGCATCTGTGTTATTGCTGCTCGCAGTGAGCACATGTAGCCCTAGTTCTTGGGCTAAAGAGGCTGAGCCATTGGCGAGCGATGAAGTGGTTGAGGCACGCTTAGTTCATATCGCTGAGGAGTTGCGATGTCTTGTCTGTCAAAACGAGTCTCTCTCTTCATCACGAGCCGACTTAGCAGAGGATTTAAGAGCTCAGGTTCGCGAACAAATTATCAAAGGTAAGACTGACCAAGAGATCAAGGATTATTTGGTAGAGCGTTACGGAGACTTCGTTCTTTACCGTCCTGCAGTTAAACCCATGACCTGGTTATTATGGTTTGGTCCTTTCGCTTGTTTACTTATTGCACTTGGGGTTTTGCTTATTGCGATCAAGCGACGCAATGAGAAAATCCAAGTAAAAGAGTTCACCTCACATCAGTCTCATGACGTTGGCCAATGGGTTCAAATGCAAGAACAAAAAGCCGATCAACTTATAAACACTACTGAAACACACACAAAAGCTTAAGGATTGATGTGAACGAGTCTCTGATATTTATTTTTGTTGCCGCATCGCTGCTTGTTTTGGTGATTGTTTATTTCTGGGCGGCACTAAAATCTGCTATCTTCAAAGCGCGCTTACAGCCCTTTGATGTAAGGGAGGTCATGATTTCAAACGTTGCTGTTTACCGTGAACAGTTGACTGAGTTGGCTGCTGAGTTTGAGTTGGGACGCTTAAATGAAAATGAGTTCGAGGCGGCTAGAGAAGAATTAGCCCAACGACTCATGGAGGATTCGCAGCAACAAACCTTGACTCCGCAAACTGTGCATGCCCTCAGGGGTGAGGCCGCGTTTGAGTCCTCAGATACCTTCGGACTTGGTGCTTCTAAGTTGCGCTCACCTTGGATCAGATGGACTTTGCCTACGCTTGCATTTTTTATTCCAGTGCTTGCAATATCGCTTTATTTCGCTGTCGGCAGTCCAGGGGCACTAGATTTTGTAGATACTCAAAGTGCTGGCGCAGATGAGGCATTTACTCCGGAGAAGTTGGCTGAGATGGCGATTGAGCTCAATAAAAGACTAGCCCAAGAACCTAACAATGCAGATGGTTGGGTGATGCTTGCCCGTGTAGAAAGGTCCCTCTCTCACTTTGAAGTTGCTGAGAAAGCACTATCTAAGGCCCTAAGCCTGAGCGACAACGATGACGTACAGATAGAGAGAGCAGAGGTGCTTGCGCAAATTAATCACGGAAGCTTTAAGGGCGAGCCGTGGGCTATTATTCAAAAGGTACTTAAAGCAAATCCAGATCAAGGCAATGCTTTACTCTTGGCGGGGAGTGCCGCCTTTACCGAGAATCGTTACACAGATGCTTTGAAATATTGGCAAAAAGTGCAACGTTTGGTTGCTCCCTCTTCTGCGGACGCTGCTGCTTTGGCAGATGCTATTGCAAAAGCACAGGAGAGAGCAGGTATAAAGACCTCAACAACTCCAAGCTCATTGAAATCTGAATCACCTGTGATTTCAAGCAATTCAGCAAGCCCAGCTAATGTACAAAGTACAGAGGGAATGCCGACAAGTTTAGATAAAGGCAAGGATAAACAAAAGTCAGCTGCGCATGCCGCTCAGTTGGTTGGACGAGTTCTGGTGTCTAGTGGCTTGGCAAGTAAAACTCATCCTACCGACATTGTGTTTATTTATGCCGTACCTGTCTCAGGCTCTAGGATGCCTTTGGCGATGATCAAGACAACCGTTGATAAACTGCCCTATTATTTTGAACTCAACGATACCAATGCAATGAATCCAGCTGCTACTTTGTCCTCTGTTGATGAGGTGATGGTTAAAGCTAGAATTTCTGTTTCTGGTAATGCCATGCCACAACCTGGAGACTTTGGTGTAACGATTGGGCCAGTCAAGGTGGGTGCTCAAAATTTAAACCTAACCATATCTGAGGCTTTGAAATAGATAGGCCATGTTTCTTTCAAAACATGCCCTATCTGTGATTAGATACAAATGGCTAAGTGATCTTTGGCTATTTCGTCAAAGTGTTAGCTGAAGTGTCTCAACTCATCAGCAAACCATGTGATCTTGCAAAATGAAGTGTCTGTGTACGGCTCTTTACGCCTAGTCTTCTAAAGAGTCTCCATAAATGAACTTTAACAGTGTGTTCACTGATGTTGAGTTCGGCTGCTATGTCTCTATTGCTCAGACCTCTGTCAAGCATGAGTATCAATTGCTTTTGTCGCTTGGAGAGCTTTGTATCTCCTGTTGCTGTTGGGAGTGCTTCATCAGCGCCTTCTTCCTCAACGTTAAGAAGATCTTGGATTGCATTGGAAACGTCATTAGAGCTAGATGTTTTCTCCAAATAAAGGTCAGCCCCAGCCTCTAGACAAGCCTCCTTGGCTTCTCCAGAGGGCATTGCAGAGAAGACAACCAAGGGAATACTGGGATACATTCCCTTTATTTCACTAATTGCACTTGCCCCTTTGATGCCTGGGAGTAATAAGTCTAGTACAAAGAGCTCAGGCTCACCGTTCTTAATTAATGCCGCCTGTAGTTCGCTGTACCTATCAAGTTCAACTACTTTAGATGCAGGGTGAATTCTTCTTAGCAACATGCCAATGGCTTGTCTTACAAGGGGGTGGTCATCAATTATGTATAAACTCATTTTTGTATCTCCCTGATCATTAATAATTTAAACCCATTGCAGAGCGCACATCTTGCATGGTTGCCTGTGCGACTCGGCGGGCCTTCTCAGTGCCCATTTCAACTATCTCTCTAACAATTTTAGGATTTGACATATAGGGTTCAGCCCGCTCTAACATCGGCTGTTGTTCACTCAGTATGCCATTTATAACCGGTTCTTTGCATTCTAAGCAACCGATTCCTGCAGATTTACACCCCTCTATAACCCAGGCACGGGTGTTCTCAGTGGAATACAAAAGGTGAAACTGCCAAACGGGACATTTTTCTGGGTCTCCAACATCTGTCCTTTTGACCCTAGCTGGGTCGGTTGGCATTCGCCGCACTTTTTGCTCAAGACTAGATTTTTCCTCTCTGATAGCTATAGAGTTGTTATAGCTTTTGCTCATTTTTGCGCCGTCCAAACCAGGTACCCGGCTAGCCTCAGTTAAAAGGGCAAGAGGTTCAAGCAGAATTTCTTGTCCAGTGCCTTTTAAATATCCAGTTAAACGTTCTCTGTCGTGGGTGCTTAAGTGAGATTGCTCATTTACAAATCCTAGAGCTCCTTCAAGGGCACTAGCGTCTCCGAGTTCTTGAAATTTCTTTCGTGATTTTTCAAGCCTTTTAACGCTATCCGCGGGTAGGGTTGATAAGACGCGTTTAATTTGGTCCTCATAGTCAAACTCTCGACCATATAGATGGTTAAAGCGTCTTGCAACCTCCCTTGTTAATTCCACATGTGAGGCCTGATCCTCACCCACGGGGACATATTTAGCCCTGTATATCAAGATATCTGCCGCCTGAAGCAGGGGGTAGCCTAGAAATCCGTAGGTGGACAGATCCCGGTCTTTCAGTTTTTCTTGTTGGTCTTTGTAGGTCGGTACCCTCTCAAGCCACCCAATGGGGGTGCCCATGGAGAGAAGCGTAAAGAGCTCTGCATGTTCAGGAATCTTACTTTGCAGAAATATGGTGCATTGGTTTGGATCAAGACCCGCAGCCAACCAATCGATCACCATTTCATATACGTTTTTCTCAATAACTTCACGGTTTTCGTAGTGAGTGGTTAGCGCGTGCCAATCGGCAACAAAATAATAGCACTCCATCTCAGACTGAAGACGCACCCAATTCTTTAATGCCCCATGGTAATGCCCTAAATGAAGGGCTCCTGTTGGGCGCATGCCGGATAAAACGCGTTCTTTCATGGATCAGCGGAAAAAAAGTTCGATCGGACGCAACGCCAAATCGAGTGTTGAGAAAGTCAGTCCCATGATAGGGGACATCCAAATAGGGTTGATAACGTTGAGAAAAACCATCCCCATAACAATATAAAAACCGTAAGGCTCAATTCGTGCAAACTCCATAGCCATTTTTTTGGGCAACAGACCCATCAATACCCGTCCACCATCAAGGGGAGGGACAGGAAAGAGATTGAATGCAAACATCACGATATTGACCAATACTCCAGCTTTGCACATTTCTAAGAAAAAAGTTTCACTGAAATTGATTCCAAGAAGAATGTACAGAGCAATACCCCATAAAAAAGCTTGTAACAAGTTCATCAACGGACCTGCAAGAGCCACCCAAATCATGTCTCTTTTGGGGTTGTGCAGATTACCAAACTTGACTGGTACTGGCTTGGCAAAACCAAATAAGAAACTCCCCCCAGTTACAAAATAGATCAAAAGTGGCATCAACAATGTCCCAATTGGATCAATATGCGCCGCAGGATTAAGCGTTACTCGTCCGAGCAACCAAGCCGTGTTGTCACCAAAATATTTAGCAGCAAACCCATGAGCTGCTTCATGAAGCGTAATAGCAAACAACACGGGTAAGGCATTGATTGTGACAATTTGAATTAGATGAGAAATATCCACATTGTTATTTTCTCACCTGAATGACTAAAAATGGTTAAAAATATTTAGAAAGTGATTATTTTTTACCACAAATGGGTGAATATGCTTAATACCTTATTACTCACTTGATGAATTAAAGGCTGCTTTCAGGGCCTTGGACATTTCTAATTCTTTCTAATTCATTAAAAACTTTTCGCTTACAGTCCCAAAGCTTCAAGTGGACCCCGACCGGCTCGAATGAGTGCTGGTGAGCCGCCATCACCCATCGGGGTGAGATCTACAACTGTGGTTGGATCTAGATGACAAGCACCACTTGAGATGATGGCGTCAATTGCATTTTTAAATTTATCCTGAATTTCATCTGGGTCGTTAATGGGTAGCGTCTCATTCGGTGGAATGAGTGTGGTTGCTAGCAGCGGTGCTCCGTGCACGCTCAGCAATTCAATCAAGACAGCATGGTCTGGAACTCGAAGTCCAATTGTTTTACGCTGGGGGTGGCACACCCGTCTAGGAACTTCTTTTGTGGCCTCTAATATGAAAGTGTAAGGGCCAGGAGTAGCTGATTTAATCAGCCTGAATTGCCGGTTGTCTACTTTTGCATAGTGAGACAATTCGGATAAATCTTTGCATAAAAGGGTTAAATGGTGTTTTTCATCAACGCCTCTAATACGCCGGATTTTGTCTACAGCAGCTTTATCCTCTAGATGACAAACTAGCGCGTAGCTAGAGTCCGTGGGTACGGCGCAGATTCCCCCACCATTCAAAATTAATGCAGCTTGTTTAAGTAGTCTAATTTGTGGATTATCTGGATGCAGGGTAAGAATTTGGGTCATTAGATTGCAAATTAAGTCGTGAGTTCTGATTTTGGCTTGGGCTTGCCCCACCAGGCAGAGGCTACCCCAAACAGACAGATTAATAAAATCCCGATTAAATCCATTCCCTGAGGGTTATAGCCAAAGACAACCCAACCCGTGAACCAAGAAAACGCAACTTGCAGATATAAGTAGGGGGCAAGTCGATTGGCAGGTGCTTTGGAAAAACCCACGATTAGCAAATAGTGACCTAATGTTCCTGATATGCCGGACAAACACATCAAGAGCCAAAAAGTGGTGCTCATATCTGAATCCCAGAAAGCGGCAACAAATAAGCTACTAATTAAAAAGCCAACCCATCCAGTAAATAGATGCATACTCATCGTATCTTCTGTGCGAGAAAGGTAGCTGGTTAGGACTTGGTAAAGGGAGTTGGCTACGGACATGGCCAACGGAAACGCTGCGTCCCACCCATGTAGATTACCTCCTGGTCGAATCAAAATTATGGCTCCTATTAAAGCGCCTCCTACACACACGTTTCCAATCCAAGAAAAGGGCTCTTTTAAAAAGAAATGAGATAGAAGCATTACAAAAAGAGGGGTCAACATTCCAATTGCTGCAAATTCAGCCACTGGCATTCTTTGCAGGCTCAGGAAAGCCAAAATACTGCTAACTAGCAACAAGAAACCACGAAAGATTTGCAAATAAATTCTTTTGGTTCTAAAAAGTGCGCGTCCCCTTTTGGGCAGTAAAAATGAGGTACTTAGAAAAGCGTGTGATGCGTACCTGAACCAAAGTACCATTACAAGAGGTACAGATGTCATTAGGTACTTGTTTGTGGCGTCCAAAACTGAGAAACAAAATAATGAGCTAATTAGGCACAAGGCCCCTATGACAAACGAGTTATTGCGCATTGATTGCTTTTGTGAAGCTTTTAACAAGCTGTTGAGGGACTTTTTTAAAATCAACTGGTAAGCAGCTGAGTTGTATGATGGGTAGAAAATTAAACAGAAGTGTATAGAAAGCTAGAACAATATCAGTGAATATTGTTGGCAAGTAAGGACCAAACTGGGGTCAAGTCGCTTGGGAGCTGGGGCAGTGTTCCTAAATCAATGCGACTTTCTGTTGGGCTGTGAAAGTCACTTCCCCTAGACGCACAAAGTCCAAACTCTCTTGCTACATCCGCGTACCTAACAGCCTCCTCACTGGTGTGACTCCCCGTGATGACTTCAACGCCCTTGCCACCGTGTTCTTTGAACTCGCTAAATAGTGCATATTCCTCATTGGGCGTAAAACCATAGCGAGCTGGATGAGCTATGACGGCAACCCCCTTTGCTTGTGTAATCCAAGTTACCGCATTTCCAAGTGTGGCCCACTTGTGTTCAACAAAACCTGGTTTGCCGTCTGTTAGGTATTTACGAAAAACCTCAGATGTATCTGAGCAAACCCCGGTATCAACAAGGAAGCGGGCGAAGTGTGTACGTGATATCAGTTCAGGATTGCCGGCGTATTTCAAAGCGCCTGAATAGGCTCCTTTTATTCCAACTCTCTCCAACTGCTGTGACATCTCGAGTGCGCGCTCATCGCGTCCTCCTCTGGTCGATTGAAGGCCGGCAACTAGGTTAGTTTGTAGATGATCAAAACCAATACCAACAATATGGACCGTTTTCCCCGCAAAGCTTACAGATATCTCAGTGCCTGTTAGGTAGGACAAGCCAACCAATTGAGCCGCTTTGATGGCTCTTTCTTGTCCACCAATTTCATCATGATCGGTGAGGGACCAAAGATCCACACCATTAGATTTAGCGCGAAGCGCTAACTCCTCTGGGGAGAGGGTTCCGTCAGATATGACAGAGTGGCAGTGGAGGTCGGCGTTAATATAGTTCACCGTGGTATTTTAATCCCAAGTTCGATTTCGCGCATATGGCAAGATTTATAAAAATACGAAAGATTGGGCAAGTTAGCCGCCAGATGACACAAATGTCTATAAAGCACATTCCACCATTAACTTGAGCTTGGCTGCGCCTGACCAAGTATCTACATCCAATTTGTAGACCAATTGGACATCGGGGCTCAGTGACTCGGTGTGGTTAAACCAAATTGCATCCAATTCCTGGTTGTGAATTGATATTCGCATGGATAGATGTTTTTCGCCAACAATTCGCTGCCTGATGATTTTGGCGGCATCACAAAATAGGGGCGCTTCAAAACCTTGCCCCCAAACTTGTAACTGCAATAAATTAGCTGTATTTAGGCTCAAATTTTCTGGTTCGAGCGGGCCGTCTGTAAATATTTGTTTAATTCCTGGATTAAGACTGAGGGCCTCTTTCGCGACATTACAAAACGCTGACTCAAAGACTTTAATATCCTTAGCCAAAATTGAGCATCCCGCTGCCATGGCATGACCCCCAAATTTAACAAGTAAATGCGGATGTCGTTTAGAGATTAAGTCCAACGCATCTCTGAGATGAAAGCCGGGTATCGATCGCCCCGACCCTTTGAGGATTTCCTCATCTGGGCTCGCAGCATCTTGCTTACTCGGCGCAAAAACAAATGTTGGACAGTGATAATGGTCTTTAATTCTGGAAGCAACGATACCGACCACGCCTTCATGAAAACTTTCATCAAAAACACATAGTGCCTCGTTGTTTTCTGCTTGAAAGGAAGATTTCTTTCTTGCGATTTCCCATGCTTCTTCAAGCATTTGTGCCTCTACGCTGCGACGAAGAATATTGATCTGATGTAGCTGAGTGGCCAGAGCAGTTGCTTTATCAAAACTATCACTAAGTAAACACTCAATACCAATGGTCATGTCAGATAATCTTCCCGCTGCGTTAATGCGTGGACCAATTGAGAATCCCAAGTCCTGAGTAGTTGCTTTTCTTGGGTCTTTAGAGCAGACTTCAAAAAGACATTGCATACCCAGTGGCATTTGCAAACTACGAATGCGTTTTAGACCTTGTTCGACCAGAAGGCGATTGTTTGAGTCCAGGCAGACCACATCTGCTACGCTGCCCAAGGCGACAAGGGGTAAAAGTGAATCAAGTTTGGGTTGAAGAGTTTTTGAAGTTCTAGTATCTATAGGGTCACTAAAGATCTCAGTTTGGCTATTGGATGAATTGGAGGGCGCAGCAGAACTAGCATTAAAAGCCCCTTGCTCTCGCATCAAACTGCGAAGACCCATCAAAACGTAGAACATCACGCCAACGCCTGATAAATTTTTACTCTCAAATAAGCAACCTGGTTGATTTGGGTTCACGATGGCATCGGCATTTGGGATTTCTGGGCCAGGTAGGTGATGGTCCGTAATGAGCACTTGCATACCAAGCTCTTTTGCCACTTTAACCCCGTCTACGCTTGCAATTCCGTTATCCACAGTGATTAAAATGTCAGCACCCAAATCAAATACTCTTTTGGAGATTTCAGGTGTCAGTCCATATCCATCCACGACTCTGTCTGGAACTATATAAGTAATACGGCTAGCACCTAGCAAGCGCAATCCACTGATAGCCACCGCGCAAGCAGTTGCCCCGTCGCAGTCGTAATCTGCAACGATACATATTGATTTGTTTTCTTTGATTCCATTGGCTAAGAGTGAACACGCTTTGTCCATTCCAAGAAGAGTTTGGGGTAGCAAAAGTGCGCCCAAGTTGGTGTCTAACTCTCCAGCTTTGGTGACCCCCCTGTTGGCAAACAGGCGAGACAATAGTGGGGGGACTTGTGCTTGCTCTAACGCCCAAACAGAGCGAGGATTTGCAGTTCGAGTCTTGATTTGAATTTTTGAGGTCATACATGTAGCAAAGAGGATAACTTCTTGGAGCTGAAGGCTTGCTTAATTTGATGGCCCCACCCGTGTTTTGCACCCACTAGGGTAATAGATTCGCTGTCGTTACAAAGAGATATGCTGGTGTTGTGCTCAGCAAGTTTAAATGAGTCTAAATAATCAACCAGTAGGCGAGAGTCTAAATGCTCCCATGACTGAGTCCAAAATTCTTTGAGTTCTGAAACAGACGTGAGAGTCGCACGAGGCTCGCTTTCAAAACTTAAAACATCTTGGATCAAGATATTGTTGTTGAGTTGCGAAATATGCGCCGCATTATTCAATTGACCTTTGGGAATCTCACCGCATCCACTGATCCAAAATGAATTTATATGAACTGATCTTGCGTCATTAATCGGATGGTTATACAAGAGCATTTGCATTTCATTTTGAAGTCTCCTCAGTTTATTGGAGCTGGGGTGAGAGCTGCTTGGACCTTTTCCAATTAAATAATCATCGATCGCTAACCCTTTAACTTTATCCACACTTGCACAACTCAAGGCCTTAAAATGAGGACTAAATGCCAACCATTGCCCCTCTTTTAAATTTGAGTCAAAAAAGAGTTCAATTGAGTCCTCTTTGAAATAAGGTTGCATGTCGTTGAGTATTTGGGCTGACTCAGCATGAGTTATTCCAAGCGACTGAGCATCTGCAGTAAAACTGACTTGCCCTTGCTGGACATTCCAGTTGCAAAGTGTGATCAGCGCCCATTCACCGTCTGAGTTGGCGGTCTTGTTAATTAATTCTCGCTCTATAGCCCTCATCTGTGCAAAGGGCAACCGTCCCTCTTCGATTGGCCACTCCAAAAAACGTGCAAATATGTTCTCAAATGGAGTGTTATAGGAATCGGGAGTTAATTTTTCTGACCATTTTATTTGAGATGTTGTTAACAATTTTCTCAAGTTTGGCACTTTAAGACTATTTAACTCAATATTTGTAGGCCCAAATGACTGCCAATCCTCTTTGGGGTGGGTATCATTAGGGGGTAGTGCGTTGAGTAATATTAAATTTTTAGGAACAGTTGAGAATTGCATGGTGTGATTGTGCAAGATTATTTTGAGAGACCATTATTTTGTTTGAACTATTAATTGGCTGGCGGTACACGCGAGCTGGTAAATCCACCAGAAAAAATGGATTTATCTCTTTTATTTCTGCAGTCTCAATGACGGGTATTGCTTTAGGTGTTGCAGCGCTCATTATTGTGTTGAGCGTTATGAATGGATTTCAAAAAGAGGTCAGAGACCGGATGATAGCTGTACTATCGCATGTAGAGATCTTGTCAGCAACTGGGGATGGTATTGAGGACTACGAAAAAGTAAAGGAAATTGTACTTTCTAGAAATGATGTTTTAGCAACCGCGCCGTTCGTATATGCACAGGTCTTGATGGCAAGAGGAGAGGAGATGAGAGGGGCCCTGGTGCGCGGGATAGATCCGGGGCAAGAGGACAACGTCACAGATGTGGTCTCCAAGTTAAAGCCCTCTATCCAAGCTCAACTTACCACTGGGTCTTATAACGTAGTGCTCGGCGTTGAGCTAGCTCGGGCATTGGGGGTCGAGATTGGGGACTCAGTTACTTTAGTAGCGCCAGAGGGGCAGGTAACTCCCGCAGGAGTTGTGCCCAGATTAAAACAACTCCATGTAATTTCATTTCTGGACACGGGGCATTATGATTTCGATTCCAGCCTGGCTTTAATCGCAATTGGGGATGCACAAAAAATATTCAGACTTGCAAGCCCTATGGGCATGCGCTTAAAAGTTAAAGACCCTCAGCAGGCAAGACAAATTGCGGATGAGTTGCTTCAAGTCATTCCTGCTCAATTATTTGTTAGGGACTGGACTCGTCAAAACAAGACCTGGTTCAGTGCAGTTCAAATTGAAAAACGAATGATGTTCATTATCCTGACTTTAATAGTCGCTGTAGCCGCATTCAATTTAGTAAGTACATTAGTGATGACGGTGACAGATAAACGCGCTGATATAGCCATACTCAGAACAATGGGGGCAAGCTCTCGCTCCATACTCTTGATTTTTATGGTTCAAGGGGCTTTAATCGGAGTAGGGGGTACATTGATCGGGGCAGTACTGGGTCTTGGAATTGCATTTAATTTAGATGTGATTGTCCCGGCTATAGAGCACTTACTTGGAATGAGTTTTTTGCCTAAAGATATTTATCTGATAAGCAAAATGCCAAGTGATCCTCAATCGGCTGATATTGTCCCCATCCTATTAATTTCACTTTTTATGTCGCTTTGCGCCACTCTTTATCCAAGCTGGCGAGCCAGTAAAGTTCAACCCGCACAGGCCTTGCGTTATGAGTAAAACAATTCTTAAGGCAATTGCCCTTTCTAGGAAATTTTCAGAAGCACCTAATGAAATTACAGTGCTTCAAGATGTTAATTTAAACGTTCAAGAGGGTGACTCTATCGCCATAATGGGAGCATCTGGCTCAGGAAAGAGCACTTTACTTCATTTGCTGGGAGGCTTGGATTCACCAAGTTCAGGTGTGGTCGAGTTACTTGACAAAGACTTCTCTGCTATGGATGAGCGCGACCGTGACCGCGCTCGCAATCAATCGCTAGGTTTTGTATATCAGTTTCATCACCTGTTGCAAGAGTTTGATGCTCTAGACAACGTTGCAATGCCCCTTTTAATATCAAGAATGCAGACCTCGCAAGCAAAGGCTCAGGCACTTGAAGTACTCAACAAAGTAGGGCTTGAACCAAGAGCATTACATTCCCCCAGTGAGCTATCTGGGGGCGAGAGGCAGAGAGTTGCTATTGCGAGAGCCTTAGTGATAAAGCCTAAGTGCTTGTTGGCAGATGAGCCTACGGGGAATTTGGACCGTGAAGCGGCAAGCGCAGTATTTGATCTTATGATCAATTTAACCCATCAAGAAGGTATGTCCTTTGTCGTTGTAACACACGATGAAAGTTTGGCAATGCGTTGCAAGAGGCGACTTAAACTCATCAGTGGACACTTACATGAGGTTAGTTAATTAAGATATCAAAATCAAACTGTGTAAGATTAAATTGTATATGTCGGAGATGAATACCGCCTCATATCCCTGTCCTGAAGAACCGGGCTTCACGGCAAGACCGATTAATACAAATTCCTATAGATTTGTTGATTCGCATTGCCATTTGGATGCTCTGGAGTTTGAACAAGACTTGGAGGCGGTGAGGTTGAGGGCCAGAGAAGGTGGCGTAGACCTTTGTTTGTTACCCGCAGTTGATAAGATGTCTTTCGAAAAAGTCGCCCGATTGGCTCATCAATTTAAAGATGTCTACGCACTTGGGATTCACCCGCTCTACACAACTAAAGCAAAAGAGTCTGATTTAGATTTTTTAGTTGAGTGTGTTTCGTCCGCGCAAAAAGTGCATGATCCAAGAATGATTGCGATAGGTGAGATAGGATTGGATAAATCAGTGCCTGGCTTGAATTGGGACAAACAAGTATTTTTTTATGAAACGCAGTTGAGGACTGCATCAGAATTTAATTTACCTGTAGTTTTGCATGTCAGGCAAAGTGTTGACTTTATATTGAAAGGACTGCGAAAAATTAGAGTCTGTGGTGGAATTGCGCATGCTTTCAACGGCAGTCTCCAACAGGCTCATCAGCTCATCGATTTAGGCTTCAAGTTAGGTTTTGGGGGCGCCCTTACCTACCCGAGGGCACTGCACTTGCGTAAATTGGCGAAAGAGTTACCAATTGATTGCATTGTTTTGGAAACGGATTCACCCGATATAGTTCCCTCATGGCTATATGTCAATGCAGAGCGCAGGTCCAAGGGAGCTTTGCAGGCGAGAAATGAGCCCCTTGAAATTCTAAAAATAGCAGCTGAATTGTCTTCTTTAAGAGGGATTTCCAAAGAAGAGTTGATGTATGCTACTAGACAGAATTTTTTTAGTCTTTTTAATTTAAATGATTTATAGCTTTAAATCATTTGTACTTTTTCATGGCCACAAAAACACCCCACCTCCCCGACGTTAACTTATCTGAACACGATGGGATTCGTTACCTTCATTTTGGAACCCCTTGGGTACAAGGTTCAATGGAGATTGCAAAACCATTTGACATTGAGCTTGAGTATGCTCAACGAATGATGGGGTGGTTGCTGTTTATAGACCCGCTAAGTGAGAGGCACCTGAAATCATTGCATTCAATGCACTTTGGGCTAGGAGCCTCAACTTTGACGAAGTTTTGTTACAAAAAACTTCAAATGAAAACGACCACTATTGAATTGAATCCCAAAGTCATTGCCGCTTGTAGACTTTGGTTCAAGTTACCCAATGACAATGATCGATTGTCAGTGATACTTGGGGACGCAGGGGATGTTGCAGGTCATGCTCACTGGGCTGGTCAAGTGGATGCACTTCATGTAGATTTATATGATGAAGAGGCAGCAGCCCCAGTGATCGAGGGTGTGGATTTCTATAAAGGTTGTCGCTCTCTTTTGACTGATCATGGCACTATGGTTGTTAATTTGTTCGGCAGAAGTGTAAAGTTTGATGAAAGTTACGCCAAAATTGTGGATGCATTTGGACCCAATGCGGTTTGCGCCTTCAGACCCACGAGGGAGGGTAATACTGTTGTAATAGCTCTTAGAACACCAGGAATACCAAGCAAAGAGATACTTTCTAGGCGCGCAGAAATAATTGAGGAGTTTTGGCAATTACCAGCTAAAAAGTGGCTTAAGGTTTTGGTTTTGTAGTTGTAACTACCTAGTTTTTAATATCTTTTTCAAATCCAAACACCCCCTAGGTTTGAAACTTATTTATCTAAATTTGTGCGTATTTCAATTAATTATTCATATGCCAAGTGAGGTTTGTATTGAAAATCAGAGTTAGAAATTTTGAAAAATTCTTTCGACTCTGAAATTAAATCGACAAAATAAAACTAGGGTTTTTACCACGTATGCAAATTGCGTTTATCATAGGCGGTTTTCCAAGTTGATTGCTCGGTAAGTAAGAGTACATTTGGAAATTAATTGATCAATAATTCTTCTAGGAGAAGACCTGTGAATATAAAGAGTCAAAAAGACTTTTTCTCTGGCGTCATGTTCATGATCGTTGGAGGAGCATTTGGATGGGGTTCATACACCTCTTACTCAATCGGTTCTGGAGTTCGTATGGGTCCCGGGTACTTTCCCCTTTTGCTTGGCGTGTTGCTAGCAGGATTGGGTGTTGCAGTTTTGTTGACATCCATTCTTGCAAGAGAAGAACAGGCTGATCACGAGATAGGTTCGTTTGCGTGGCGTCCCCTCTTTTTCATATTGTT
>CAIWAO010000007.1 GCA_903910745.1 uncultured Burkholderiales bacterium | reverse complement strand
GATGTTTCAGCATAGTGAAAACTTGGTTTCTCGAGTGCTAAATAATTAACTGAAAGTCAGTATTAGAAAATTATTTCAGTTTCAATATGAATACATATTAAATCTTTAACTAATTTGGTCATTGGATAATTTAGAACTTTGACTAGAAAAAATAAAAACAGGCCTAAGACTATGAATCTCAAGCCGTATCGTATTCATCCCTTAACTTCGCTAACTAAAGCAAGTGAGATAACACGTATTTTTAAAACGCGATCAATGAACCTGCGAATCGATTAAGTCGATTGAAAATCCAGCTGTAAGTTCTTGTGCTTTGAAATGATCACTCCTAACCAATGCATCACCAATATTTAAAAGTAGGGGGTTTGTACTTAATGAAGTATCTAAGCCTAGGAGCGCTGAGAGTGCTCGTTTAGCAGTATCTAGATTGCTCTTATTGATGGCCATTATCATGACTGTGGCCATTTGATTGCGCTGCCTAATTTGATCCCCAAAGGAGGATCCTTTACCACTAAAACTGCTACCCCAAGCGGGCAGTGATGACTGATTTTCTGACAACATGATATTTCCTTTAATAATTGTTACATCGGTCCGTCCTACTTAAAAACTTACTAATTAGGTGTGAGCAAATGAATCTATCAAATCCACAAGTGGTATGTCGATAAATTTACACACATAGTGCAATAGCATTTTTGGTGCCAGTTTGAATTCTTTGTGCTCATCAAGCTCGGTGAAGTTCAGATTTGAGCTTGACCGTTAATAGGGGGGGTAAAGTTAACGAATTTTTACCAAATACTCAAAATCCAGAAGTAAGTCTTCTGGACTGAATTTTTCTGAAATTAGGATTGCTTTTTTAATGATTTTTTAGCACTGTTGCGATTTTCTGTTCTCGCTTTACTCACATTGGATTCGCTAAAAGTAAACAATGTGATGGCTTGATACCAGGTATTGACTTCATTGATTATTTGTTCTTGAAGTAACTTTGAGGCTTTGTAGGCGGTAAGTTCATCAATTTTGTTGAAGCCGTCTTGAAAATCAAATTCAAAGCTGCCAGGCTCGATAGTTATTTCAGTTTCGCTTTGGTTTTCGTTTTTCCCGTACTTAAATCTGATTTTCGGAGATAACGGGTCCTTTATAAGTTCAAAGCTAAAGTTTAATTTCTTAGTTACAGAATGAGATTTAAGCAGTTGGATAAGCTGAGGAATATTTTTTTCAAATTTATTGAACTCAAGTTTTGACTTAACTCTGAGTTGATGAACTTTCTTTTTTGTACGAGCTCTCGGTTTTTTTGGAATAACTGGATCATCGTTCATTTTTTTCAGATAATTAATTTCAAAAAAATAAGTTTAAAGTCATTCTTCAAGAAAAAAATGCACTCAATCCTATAGAGAAATATCCTTTTGGTACATCATTATTAGCATGTTTTAAGGATTGTCAATCAATTTTTCTCTAATTTAAATATTTATTTATTTTAGATGCTGATTAATTTTTAATCACCCCAGTAAGAGCCTCATAAATGCTCATTTTTTAGGATTTTAGGGGAGTCTTTTCCACCTATTTTGTGAATAACTTTTTAATTTAAAAGTCATTTGCTTTTTTTTTTTTGATTTCCATATTTTTTTGTGTTAGCGGTGATATGAAATATCACATGATTGCAGATACCGCCGCTCTAAGCCCAAGTAAATAACTCTCAGGACCGAAACCACAAATTTGTCCTAAAACTATTTCAGCAAAAACTGAATGATGTCTAAAACTCTCTCTTGCATGGATGTTAGACATGTGCACTTCGATGATAGGACATTTTAAAATTGCCAAAGCATCCCTTATTCCGTAACTGTAGTGAGTCCATGCACCTGCATTAATTAGCACAGCGTTTACTCCCTCGGCGTGAGCTGCATGAATTCTCTCAGCCATCTCACCCTCAATATTTGTTTGATAGCATTCAACCTCTACTGCGAGCTCTTTGGCTAGTGTATGCAAACTGCCATTTATTTGCTCTAAGGTAGCCGTACCGTAGTGGGTTGGATCCCTTTTGCCAAACATGTTTAAGTTGATACCGTTTAGGACAAGTATTTTCATAATTTCTATAATGGGGGAGTTGGAGGTTTTGGGTAAAGATTTGGGTATTTTCCGAAAGTTTACATTACTTAACAGCCGTGATCTTACAATTGGCACAAGCTCAAGGATTTTTAAGGATTGATAATGAAAAAATATATTACTTTGTTGAGTGTCGCAACCCTCATTTTGCTTGTCGGTTGTGCTTCTCAAACTATGACTGCCACTACCTATACCGAAGGAGATGTAGGTCAGGCTCAAATCGTCAGAATGGGGCGCATTGAACTGGCTAAACCCATAAAGATTTCTGCAAGACCGACAGGCCTTGGCGGAATGACCGGTGCAGTTGCTGGGAGCGTTATTGGCTCAGAGATTGGTAGAGGCAATGGATCAGTCTTAGGTAGCATCGCTGGGGTAGTCGCAGGGGGCGTTGGCGGCGCTCTTTTGGAAAAAGACCTCAACACAGTTGATGGACAAGAGTTAACTGTCCGCTTGGAGGACAACTCACTCATTTCTGTCGCTCAAGAGATTGATAAAGCAACTGGTCCGTTGGGAGTTGGTGAATCTGTGAGGGTCCTCAGCTCACCAAGAGGAAAGACAAGAGTTGTTCGTTAATTATTTTGATTAAAAAGCTTGCTGGGCTTTTGTACGACCAGGGAATGGATTGTTAACCACCCCCTTTGCAAAAAGAGCATAAAAACTAATGTATATCTAGTTGATGAATCTTGAAAAAGCCCAGTTTTCTATCCTCAAAATAATTTTTAAGTGTTTCTTTTACAGTTTTGAAAGCTATCTCCTCCCATGGAATTTCAGCCTCCTCAAAGAGTTTGGCTTCCATGGTTTCATATCCAGGATTGAATTTGTCGCTAATTAGACGGGCTTTGTAAAAGATATGTATTTGGCCAACTCTTGCAACGCTCATGATGGAGAAGAGGTTTTCCAATTCAAACTCTGCACCGGCTTCTTCAACTGTTTCCCTTGAAGCTCCTTCTTGTAGAGTTTCACCCATTTCCAGAAAACCTGCCGGTAATGTCCACTTGCCAAGCCTTGGTTCGATATTTCTTTTACAAAGTAGGACCTTATCTCCCCATATCGGTAAAGTACCAACTACATTGAGAGGATTCTCGTAATGTACGGTTTTGCAACTTGGGCATACTGCTCTGACCCGAGAGTCCCCATCATCCGGTAGTCTGAGTTCAACCCCAGTTCCACAGTTTTTACAGAATTTAAACGTGCTTGGGGATGTGCTCATAGTATGAATTTTGTAAATTTAGAAAAAGTTTTTTATACTACTTGTAGCATTAAATCTGGTATCCCAGTTACTTTTCCTATCAAGACATTGCCCCGTTCAACAGCAGCAACACCTTCAGGAGTTCCAGAATAAATCAAGTCTCCTGGCTGTAGTTCCCATGCGGCTGACAAATGCTCGATGATTTCGCCAATATTCCATATCAATTTCTCAATCGTACTGGTCTGACGAATTTCGCCGTCTACCATGAGTTCGATTTGGGCGTGTTGTATGTGAGGTAATTGAGATGCTTTTGTGATGGGTCCTATAGGGGCGCTGTGTTCAAAAGCTTTTCCGATACACCAGGGACGACCTTGTTTTTTCATGTCATTTTGCAAGTCTCTTCTGGTCATGTCCAAACCGATAGCATAACCAAAGATGTATTCATGTGCATCTTTCGCAGATATATTTTTTCCAGCTTTGCCAATTGCAACGACCAACTCAATCTCATGGTGAAAGTTTTGCGTGAGGGTTGGGTAGGGTAGCGCTCCAGTCTCGCCCTCATTGATTACAACCAATGCGTCAGCTGGCTTTAAAAAGAAGAAGGGTGGCTCTCTGCCTGTAAAACCCATCTCTTTTGCATGCTCTTCGTAATTTCTACCCACACAATAAACCCGGTGGGCAGGGAATCTTTGGGCTGAACCAGTCACGGGAACAGAAACAATTTCAGGCGGATTGAATACGAAGCTCATATTTATTAAATCAAAAAGTAGTTGAAAAAAGTGGTAACGTCAGTTAACTTAAGAGTTGGTTTACCCAAGAGTCAGTTTACCCAATAATATCCAAAAGATTGGATTTTAGGGCTGAGTTGTGATTAAACTTAAGTGTAGAGCTTTTCGCACTGAATTTTGATGGCAAACTCTATTTTTGAAATAGTTAGGCGTTTGCTTTGCCGTGCACTAAATAATAACTATTTGAATTCATTCTTGATTTTGAACTATAACTTAAACAACCCCGATTGGCTCGGCATCAACCATCCTGATTGGCCGAAAAATGTCAAAACACAAATGTCAACTCGCTTAGGCGGGTTCTCTGAGGCGCCGTACTGCAGTTTAAACCTTGGGGATCATGTTGGAGACAACATCGATAGAGTTCAGGAAAATAGAGATTTATTGGCAAAAACGCTTAGCGTATCACCCGTGTTTTTAAAGCAAGTACATGGTAATAATGTGATTGAACTGCATCAAGGGCTCCCTCAAGGGCTCCAAGCCGATGCGTGTTTTACTAGAACTTCAGGCGTCGCTTGCACGGTCATGGTAGCGGATTGTTTACCTATTCTTTTGACTCATAAAAATGGAGCTTTTGTGGCTGCAGCCCACGCTGGGTGGCGTGGCCTTTGCGGTCTTGGTTGTTCAGGGGATGAAACTGTTTTGCAGTCTTTAATACAAAAACTTGGTCTAAGCGTGCGTTTGCAAAAGGAGGATTTGAAGGATTGCCTTGCTTGGTTGGGTCCGTGTATTGGACCTGGGGAGTTTGAAGTTGGTTGTGATGTTAAAAATGCTTTTAACAAATTAGAGATAGAGCAAGGTGTGGAGGTAAATCAATTTTTTACTCCTATACAAGGCCACGACAAAGCCACTCAAGCGGATAGTCGCAAGAAGTGGCTCGCTGATTTGCCAGGACTGGCAAGGGTCAGTTTAAGAAATATGGGAGTTAAAGACGTTTTTGGAAACGACGGCTCAGATAACTGGTGCACAGTCAGAAACGAGACGTTTTTTTTCTCACATCGGCGTGACAAGAGAACGGGGAGGCAGGCTGTCTTTGCTTGGTTGGATTGAGTACTTAACCAAAAGTATTATTTCTTGATGTACATCAATCCTTTTTGTCCTTTTGTTGCTCTAATCTAAGCCGTGCCTTTCGTCTTGCGGGTGTGCCCATCACATATCCAATAATAATGATAGGTAAAATCCCGTAAAGAGTCAAAGTAAAAAAAGCCCCCAATAAGGTGCCATTGGTGCTTGTCGCCTCAGCGACCGCCATCATAATTGCGACATAAAGCCATGCGATAAGAACTAAATACATGGGTAGTAGTTTACCCGTGTAATGGAATTATGGAGTTATTTGGGGTTAAAGACTGCGATACTTGTGTTTAGATCAGAGAAATTCCAGAGGTTGAATCAATGCCAAGAGCAAGAACGCAAAAATCCAAAAACGAATCAGAAACTTTACCTTTAATTCCTGACCTATCTGTTTTTGCAGAAAGTTGGAATAAGGCATTTGAGAATTTCAAAAAAATCGAACTCTCTGAACTAAAAGCCTCTGAGCTTAGTTTTGATAACGAAAAACTCATTGAAATCCAAGGTAACTATCTCAAGGAGGCAACTGAGCTTTGGAGTAGTGGATTAAATAGAGAATCAAAGTTAGATGACAAAAGGTTTCAAGGTGAAGCTTGGGAGCAAAATCCAATAGCCTCTTTTGCAGCTGCAATTTACCTATTAAACACAAAAACATTAATGGCGATGACGGATGCTTTGCACGCCGATGCCAAAACCCAGGCTAGAGTCAAGTACGCTGTAGAGCAATTATCTGCAGCAAGTTCACCTAGCAATTTTCTAGCTCTTAATGCTGAAGCGCAACAAAAGATAATTGATACGAAAGGGGAGAGCTTAACCAAAGGGATTCAGAATTTACTGCATGACATTTCCCAAGGTCATATTTCAATGACAGATGAGAAAGATTTCAATGTAGGACAAAACGTAGCAACAACAGAGGGTAGCGTTGTATTTGAAAATGAGTTCTTTCAACTGATTGAGTACAAGCCTCAAACCTCAAAAGTCTACACAGCACCCTTACTGCTTGTACCGCCTTGTATTAACAAATATTACATTTTAGACTTGCAGCCTAAAAATTCCTTTGTGAAATATTGTGTAGATCAAGGCTTTAGAACTTTCATTGTGAGTTGGAGTAACCCACATCAAGAGATGTCTCATGCTACATGGGATGATTATGTTGAGAAGGGTGTTCTAAAGGCTATCCAAGTTGTAAAAGAAGTCTGCAATGTACCAAAAATAAATGCGCTAGGATTTTGCGTAGGTGGAACATTACTGACCAGCGCATTAGCAGTAGCCGCTCAAAAAGGCGAGGACCCTGTTCAAAGTGCAACACTTTTAACAACGTTAATCGATTTTGAGCATTCGGGAATTTTGGACGTCTTCATTGATGAATCATTTGTTAAACTTAAAGAGATAGAGTTTGCCGACGGTGGACTGATGTCTGGTCGTGATATGGCGTCAACATTTAGTTTTCTGCGTCCCAATGACTTAGTCTGGAACTATGTGGTTGGAAATTACTTGAAAGGTGAGACACCTCCAGCATTTGACTTGCTATATTGGAATAGTGATTCAACAAATTTGGCTGGCCCTATGTATGCTTGGTATTTGCGAAATACTTATTTAGAAAATAACTTGATCAAACCCTGTCAGGCAACCATTTGTGATCTTCCAATTGATTTGAATCTAATTAAGATTCCAATGTATATTTACGGTTCTAGAGAAGATCATATAGTTCCAATTGATGCAGCTTACGCATCTACGCATATTTTCAAGGGCAAAAAACGGTTTGTCATGGGCGCGTCTGGTCACATCGCTGGAGTCATCAACCCTCCTGCCTCGAACAAAAGAAGTCACTGGATAGGGCCAGAAAATAAGTTTCCAGCTTCCGTTGACGCATGGATTAAAACTGCAAAAGAACACCCAGGTAGTTGGTGGACTGACTGGTCAAAGTGGTTGGCAAGCCACTCAGGCGCTCAGATTGCGGCTCCAAAGTCTCTTGGGCGGCTAAAGTACAAGCCCATTGAGCCAGCGCCTGGGCGATACGTCAAAGTTAAATCTTAAAATTTTAAATTTACAAACACAACCGGAGAAAAAAATGGAAGATATCGTTATCGTCTCTGCTGCCCGAACAGCCGTTGGCAAGTTCGGCGGCTCACTCGCCAAAGTAGCCGCGCCTGAGCTTGGCTCTATTGTTATTAAGGAATTACTTGCTAGAGCCAAGTTAGATCCTAACTCCGTAGGAGAGGTGATCATGGGCCAAGTATTGGCCGCGGGTTCCGGACAAAATCCGGCCAGACAAGCTTTGATGAAAGCAGGTTTAGCCAAAGAGATCCCGGGGCTTACGATCAATGCTGTTTGTGGATCAGGTCTGAAGGCAGTGATGCTTGCCGCTCAGTCAATTGCTTACGGGGATAGTGAGATTGTCATTGCAGGCGGACAAGAAAATATGAGCGCCTCCCCACACCTGTTGATGGGGTCAAGGGACGGGCAACGAATGGGCGACTGGAAAATGATCGACTCTATGATCGTGGATGGATTATGGGACGCTTATAACCAATACCACATGGGCATTACTGCAGAAAATGTAGCGAAGGCCAATCACATCTCTCGTGAAATGCAAGATGCACTTGCCCTCGGTAGTCAACAAAAGGCAGCTGCGGCGCAAGAGGCTGGAAAATTTAAATCAGAAATTGTTTCGGTCTCGATTCCCCAGCGCAAGGGCGATCCGGTGGTATTCAATACAGATGAGTTCATAAACAAGAAAACAGATGCTCAGGCTTTGAGTGGACTTAGACCTGCATTTGATAAAACCGGGACCGTTACAGCGGGAAATGCTTCTGGAATTAACGATGGTGCAGCCGCAGTTTTAGTCATGTCAGCCAAGAAAGCAGCCTCCCTTGGGATGACTCCCTTAGCAAGAATTGCATCTTTTGCAACTACAGGTCTTGACCCCGCACTTATGGGTCTAGGTCCTGTATCTGCTTCAAGAAAAGCTTTAGAACGCGCGGGTTGGAAAGCCAGTGATGTTGATCTTTTTGAACTCAATGAAGCCTTTGCTGCGCAGGCCTGTGCGGTTAACCAAGAGCTTGGCATTGATCCTGCTAAAGTCAATGTGAACGGTGGTGCTATCGCCATTGGTCACCCAATTGGTGCATCGGGTTGCCGTATTTTGGTTACTCTTTTGCATGAAATGCAACGCAGTAACGCTAAAAAGGGGCTGGCAGCTTTGTGTATTGGTGGAGGTATGGGGGTATCTCTAACATTAGAGAGATAAAAAACTTACCCATAAAAAAAGAGGGAGTTGGATGCAGATTCAATACCAACTCCTGGCGTAAAGCGTAAGTTTGAAGAGTAGGTGAGTTAGTAGAGTGCTAGGATTAAAAATACTAAGCAGTTTTAATAAAAAAATATAAATCTCAAAAGGGGACAATCTCATGAGTAAAAAAGTAGCGTATGTCACAGGCGGAATGGGCGGCATTGGAACTGCGATTTGTCAAAGACTTCATCAAATGGGTTTTACGGTCGTTGCAGGATGCGGACCCACGCGAGACTTTAAAAAATGGCTTGATGAACAAAAAGCTCTTGGTTTTACGTTTTATGCATCTGTTGGAAATGTTAGTTCTTGGGAGTCAACTGTGGAAGCTTTCGCAAAAGCAAAAGCCGATCACGGTCCAATTGATGTGTTGGTGAATAACGCGGGGATTACTAGGGACAGGATGTTTCTTAAGATGACCCGAGACGATTGGGATGCTGTTATTGATACCAACTTGAACTCCATGTTCAACGTGACCAAACAAGTTGTTGGTGATATGGTCGATCGTGGTTGGGGCAGGATCATTCAGATCAGCTCTGTCAATGGTGCAAAGGGGCAATCCGGTCAAACCAATTATTCTGCAGCTAAGGCAGGAATGCATGGTTTTAGTATGGCTTTGGCGCTTGAGATGGCAAACAAAGGTGTCACTGTCAACACAGTCAGCCCAGGTTACATTGGAACTGATATGGTTCGAGCGATTAAGCCAGAGATCTTAGATAAAATTGTCAACACTATTCCAGTCAAACGTTTAGGCACACCAGAGGAAATCGGCTCAATAGTGGGTTGGCTCGCTGGCGAGGAGTCTGGATTTACGACGGGTGCTGAGTTTGCCTGTAACGGTGGACTACACATGGGTTAAAAAATATAGGTTGATTTAAAAGTTGGTAT
>CAIWAO010000006.1 GCA_903910745.1 uncultured Burkholderiales bacterium | reverse complement strand
GATCTTGATGGGTTTGCTTGGGTACTCATTTGCTGAGAACACTTGCATACTTTGAGTCGCTAAAGCCCCGCCTAGCGCTGATTTGAGAATGGTTCTTCTGTGTATAGTTTGTAGCATGGGTTGATATTTCTTGTAAGCGTTGTCTATTACTGCAACTGAATTTTATGAATTTCTAGTTTCTCAGCAACCAAGCGCAGTTGTTCTTCAAGTCCAGCGCTAATCGGTATACCTAAGCGTGAGTGTTCTTCCCGCTTTAAATGGCTTTGCTCACCCGGTAGCCAAATTTGTTCAACGCCCTTCATTTTTTTGCTGGCCTTTAGTTCTCTGATCAACTGATCTACCCGTTCTTTGAACGCAGTAGGATCGCCAAAAGCAGCAGGATCAATGATCGCAATTGCTTGGCCTGTGTTGGTGACGCTTGAGTCGTCGTGGTTAAAGTCGATCACAGATTTGCCCATCGCGGCACTGTTGAGCGTTCCTGCAAGGATACCAACGATCAATGACAAACCGTACCCCTTATAGCCACCAATGGGGAGAAGAAAGCCTTCTTCGCTTCGTTTGGGATCAAGGAGTGGATTTCCCTCAAAGTCGATCATCCAACCCTCTGGCATCATCTCCCCTTTTTGTGCCTTGGCTTTGACTTTACCGTAAGCCGCAACTGTGGTTGCCATATCCAAAACAATGGGTGGCTCCAAATGGGTTGGCACTGCAACAGAGATGGGGTTTGTTGAGAGGAGCATATCAAGCCCCCCCCAGGCAGGGAGGTGGTTGGCATTTCCTACGGCAAAGTACATCCCAACCATATCGTGCTCAAGAGCCATACGGCTGTAAAGGGAAGCTGGGCCAGCGTGATTGCTAAGCCTTGATCCAACCCATGCCATCCCTGATTGACGCGCCTTCGCTATCGCAAGCTCAGTTGCAAACTTCATCACAACATGGCCCATTGCGTTATCGCCGTTCACAAGTGCAGTTGCGGCTCTCTCAGATTCAATGGTTATGTTTGGGTTGGTGTTGACGCCTCCAGCCAATATGCGCCTCGCATATTGGGGGAGTCTGATGACACCGTGACCATCTGAGCCCTGAAGGTCTGCGTCAGCCATGTAGTTTGCAACAGTTTGCGCATCCTTTGGGGGCAAGCCAAGGGCTAGCATGGCGGTTTGAATAAAGTTTTGGAGATGAGAATAAGAGACGCGTTTATTTGTCATGTCAATTTGTTAAAAATCTTGGTCACTTCTTGTGAAAATTTAATTTGATCAATTCATGTGATCAATTCATGTGATTAATTGATTTGATCAATGTGTGTGATCAATGTGTGTGTCAAAGCCTAGAGCCTTTTGTAAAGCTTGGACTGCACAAACGGGGCTTGAGAGCACAGGTAAATTGGAGTTTTTAAGTTTTTCGCTCACAGTCTGCTTGGCCGCTGCCATAGAAAATTGTGCCAATAAAATTACATCACACGGGGGGAGTTGCGCTGCAGTCTGTGCAATGAGGTCATGATGTTTTTGTGCATCCCCATTTGCCAAGTGTTGCATGGCATCTGGCACATGCGCAGTCACCAAATCCAGATCAATAGCCTTTGCTTTTGCCATTTGGTTTAGTTCTTCTGACATTGAAGCTATTGAGGGATTAAAGGTCACGAGTAAAGCGACTTTTAGTTTCTTATCCGTGCGTGCCAGACTTAGAGCCTCGTCAAACATGGCTTCGTTGGGTTTTAATACCGGAACATTGGACTCTTTCGCGCAGGCCTCAATTGCGACCCCAAAAGCGGAGCATGTAAAAAGAATGGCATCTGCACCTGCTGATAAAGTGTAATGTGTCAGGTTAAGAAACCGTTTAATCATTGCCTCTGTTAGCTCCCCATCGCGTGCAAGGTCAACAGACAGGCTATCGTCTAAAAGATTTTGACAAATAGCCTGTGGCCATAGGTTTTTAAAGGAATCGTTGATTGGAGAAACCGCAAGAGGGGTTGCGTGAATAAGGGCTATTCTGGGGGGCTTCATCATATGATTTACATTAATTGACTGGCATGTCTTCTGGGATTTTAGGGGCTTTCTCAAGGGGATCTTTGGTTTTAATGATGCTGACCAAGATCACACCCACAATCATGCAAAGTGCGCTTGCAATAATGCGCATTAAGCTGTCCGCTTTGATGCTTGGGAAGTTTGAATACGACTCCCAGAAGCCGTAAAACATGTTGAGGGCGCCAAAGATCGTAAAGAAGTATCCGAGTTTCTTCAAAGGCAACCTCCAAATGTTTTTATTTTAGGGTTCAAGAGCGACGGGCGCACTCTGTGCGTACTGCCCTTGAACAAACAGCAAAGGCCCTTGTTCAATCCCTTGCTTAGCATGATTAGAAAAACTTAGAACTTCCGCTAAAAACAGTATGTGGTCTCCCGCCGAGATGCGTTCGGTGGTTTTACATTCAAACACACATATACAGTCATCAATTATAGGGATCCCCATAAATCCACTGACGTGAGAAACCCCCGCAAATTTGTCTGGCGACTTGCTCGCAAACCGGTTAGACAGATCTACTTGGTTGGACGCAAGTATGTGCACAGCAAAATGACCACATTCATCAAAAGCGCTGAGGCTTGAAGATGTTTTCTTGAGGCTCCAAAGCACAATAGCGGGATCAAGTGAGACAGAACTAAATGAATTAGCGGTTACGCCAACTTTAGTGCGGTTATTCCCAAGGGTTGTGATAACCGTAACTCCTGTTGCGAAGTTGCCCAGGGCATTTCTGAGCTCTGACTCAATAAAAGGCGAACTCGAGGCTCTGTAGTCGCTCATAAAGTGGTGTTTAATGGATGTGGGATCATAAGATCTAAATTGATATTTGCAAGCTCAAAGAGCTTAATAAGATAAAGATGACAACGAAGGAGTGTATTTTGGCGCTCCTTATTTTTAACTTCTTGAATGAAATTGTTTGTAAATTTCCATCTTTTCTATGAATATTTGGTGGTCTAAGTCATCCGTTTCAATGGAGGTGATTTGAATTTGAGAGTCCACAGAGCTTAAGTCAATTTTTAACTTCAAATCGACTATGAAGGGCTCGGACGTAAAAAGATTGATATTGGGTTTTAAGGAAAGCGACCAAGACTGGGAGTAGGGTAAGGCGCAGTGTCGGGTAACCGTAATTAATTGCTCTTGACCATTGGTTTGTTCAAGCAGATTTTGGATTTCAACAATCGTTAGTATCCCCTTTAAAAAAGGGTCCAGTCGGTGCTGATCAACCAAAGTGAAGGTCTCAACAAGGGACCACCCCTCCTTCTCGAATTCATCTGCTTTTTCCCCGGTGGTTAAGTGTTTGTCTATCAACGTTCTCTCAAAATACTGGGCTATCTCCTTTGAGTGAGGCGTAAGTCCACAGCGTTTCAGGGTGAGGGCCGCCAGGTAAGCTAGGTAAACGCTGAAAAGATCAGTCAATTTGCAATTCTCCACGTATTTGTTTGCAGCGACATTGTATGAATTTTTCTGTTCCGGTAATTAAATGTTGCCTTTTTATTAGCTCAGGTGATACCAAACCCCAGCTCCTAGTCCCTCTTTGACTAGCATCCCCTTGGCAACAAGTGTTTACTTCCCGAGCAAATCAATTCCCTTTCTACGCCTCAACATTTTTAGGTCCATCGATGGTCCAAACAAAACAAACCCGCCATTGATCATTGATACGAAAACAAGTGTCCAAGTGTTACTGGATTATGTGTCCAAGTGT
>CAIWAO010000005.1 GCA_903910745.1 uncultured Burkholderiales bacterium | reverse complement strand
TTCCCCTCTTCCTCATTAGCCGATCCTGATATTCCACCCGCATTGGGTAGTATCTTAAAAGTCCGGTCTGCTTCGTCATACTGATGAACGGATGCAATATAAATGGCCTTCGAGGGATCAACAAAACTGTAACAGGTGTTGGTGAGCCAAGGGTTCGGATTGGGTGAAAAATCAGACAGTTTTGCAACAATTGCTGCGGCTGCGACCTTAGCGTGAGCGTTGGCCATATGGGCTGATTTAGGCATGTAAGGTCCCGCCTGAATGGCGTCCCCAAGGACATGAACACCCTTAGCAATCGTTGACTCAAAGCTTAGGAAATCGACCTCGCACCAACGTTTATTCACATTGGCCAGACCCGTTTGAACTGCTACAGCGCCTGCTCGCATGGGGGGTATTACGTTCAGCACTGCGGCGGTCAAATCTTCTTGGATCTCAAACTTTAAAGTATGTGTTTTTGTATCTACTTCAAGTAGTTTGTGATCTGATCTGTATTCCAAATGATAGGGGTAGTTTTCGCGCCAAAACTTTTTGAATAAAACTCCTTTGGAAGTTACATCTTGATTGGCGTCCAAGATGATCACTTTTGATTTGGGTTTGAATTTTTTAAAGTAATGTGCCACCAAACTCGCGCGCTCATATGGGCCAGGGGGACAGCGATAGGGTAACTCTGGAACAGTTAAAGCAAAAACATCCCCGTCTTTTAAATCTTCCAATTGTTTTTTTAGCACTAAGCTCTCCGCCCCGGATCCCCAGGCCTGCACAATTTGGTTATTTGTTTTTGCCTCCCTAAGTCCTGATATCTCATCCAACAAGAGCTCAACACCTGGTGAGAGGACAAGAAAATCATAATTAAATTCAAGTTTTTGTTGGGTCTTAAGTGTTCTTTTGATGGGGTCAATTAAGACAACACGGTCGCGAACGATCTGAATTCCGTGTATTTTGTTGAGCGCGTCGTAGGTTAACGTGATATCTGAGATATTTTTAGTGCCTGTGATGACTAGGTTTGATAGTGGGCAAGAGACAAAATGAGAATCTGGCTCGATCAAAGTGACTTTGATTTGATTTTTTGACAGCAATCGAAGGTATTTAGCGACTGTAGAGCCTCCGTAACCTCCTCCCACCACAACAACATGGGCTGACTTGAGAGCTATATTAGCAATGCCTACGCTTTGGGTTGGCACGGCAAGTCCCTCAGCGTGGGATAGATGGACTGATTTGGTAAGCTCTAAGGCACCCAGTGCAGAACCTAGTGTGGATTGGAGTAGTGCGCGTCTTTTCAAGGGAAAGATTTAACGTTGTGTAGGTATCAGTGTGATCAAGGTTGTGTTATTTTCCAGGAAATTCGGCATTTTTTAGCGATGCGTAGTAATTGACGGTGTTGACAATTTGCTCCTCACTAAGACCTCTTGCCAAGCGTGCCATGACTGAAGAAGTAGGCTCAGCTGCCTTGTAATTCTTAAACTTGGTTATCATTTCTTCTGCACCTTTTCCAGCAATGCTAGGAATGTTCGAGCCTTGCACACTAACGCCGTCACTGCCGTGACACTGCGCGCACATCGATGCATTCACACGAGTGTAAAAAGATTCATTCGAATTCAAGGGATCTATCGATATCTTAATTTCTTCTTTTGAATATTGAAGGGGTTGTGCAAAAATAGGCAACTGATCTGAAGTCACCGCCACCAGTCCAATAAAAATTAGTGTTCGAAATGATTTCAATTTTTTGTGTACCTATTTTGCGGGATGTGAGCAAGTGAAAAAGGTTGAAATTTCTATCAATATATTAGATTGCTAATAAGGCACAATGATAGGCTATTTGTAGAGTTTTAGGTAAAGATATGAACAACTCAAGACGCAACGTACTTAAAAAAAGCACCGCCATGGCGGCACTCCTTCTTCAGACCTTGACTCAATGCGAGAGGGTTTATGCTTATCAGCAAAATGCGTTTGATGCCAAAACTATTGCAGATTTGAATAAATCTCTGGGCTTGAACCTGCCCTTAGAGAGTAGCCAGATCACAATCAATACGCCAGAAATAGCTGAGAATGGTGCAGTTGTCCAGGTGGCAGCGACTACTACATTGGCAAATATTCGTAGATGGATTTTTGTAGTCGAAAAAAATCCAGTTCCATTGGTGGCCATTTTTAACCTAAGTGAAGACCTTTTACCGAGCATTACAGCGAGAGCTAAATTTGCACAGACGTCGGACTTTATAGCTTTTGCACAATTGGCTGATGGAAGAGTTTTTTACGGTAAAAGGGAAGTTAAAGTAACTCTTGGTGGATGTGGGGGCTAACTAAGTGACTGTAAAACTCTTCACCATTGAAGCTGTTGAAGCTGTATTTTTCTATTTTAAAAATTGATTTTTGGAGTCCTCAATGTCTGATCCTATGAGAATTCGCCTGCAGTCCCAGGCCGGTGTTACTACTGTAAAGGTACTAATGAGTCATGAAATGGAGTCTGGGCAGAGAAAAGGGGATGATGGAAAGATTGTTCCCTTGTGGAATATTCAAGATGTCAGTGCGACACTTAACGGCAAAGTCGTCATGACTGCAGAGTGGGGTGGTGGTATCTCAAAGAACCCCTTTTTACAATTTGCTGTAAAAGGAACCAAACCCGGCGACAAAATTAGTCTGACTTGGAGAGATAACCGAGGGGATTCAAGAACGGACGAAGTGATCGTTTCTTAAAATCTTTTATTGCAAGCTGAAAATGTACCCAACTAACACAGGCTCAATTAGATCGACTTATAAAGATGCGGTGTTGAGCATTATTTTGGTTGCGTTAGTTGGCATAGCAAAAGCACAAAGCGGGAGCTTGGAGGGACTAACAAGTACTGCAAATGTACAGAAATCAGAGCAATCAGCAGAGCAATCAACAGAAAAAGCAATAGCCCAGTATAGACAAATGTTGCAAGAGGCTAATCCTGCAGATTTATACGTTATCAAAGGGGAGTCGCTTTGGAACTCTGCGCGTGGTCCCAAGCGTCGATCCTTGGCTAGTTGCGATCTTGGATTGGGTCCTGGTGTAGTAAAAGGTGCTTGGGCTCAGATGCCACGTTATTTTGAGGATACTCAAAGAGTTCAAGATTTAGAGTCAAGAATACTTTTCTGTATGCAAGATATTCAAGGCTTTAATTCAGTTGATTTGGTCGCGCAAGATTTCAATACGCCAGAGCGTCTAAACATTTCATTGTTGGCGGTCTACGTTGCCTCAGAATCTGAGGGCGTCCCCTTTAATGTGCCGATGTCTCTTCCACAGGAAAAGGAGATGTACAAAATTGGCAAAAAACTTTTTTTCCTAAGAGCCGGCACTCATGATTTCTCATGCTCAACTTGTCACAGTGAAACTGGCAGACGCATTCGACTTCAGGACTTGCCTAATTTAACAACTCAAGATGGCGCAGGGGGTGCATATGGGAGTTGGCCAGCGTACCGTATTTCTACTGGGTCAATTTGGACCATGCAACAACGCCTGTCTGATTGTTTTAGGCAGCAACGTTTTCCTAAACCCATTTTTGCAAGCCCAGCAACCATAGCTCTCTCGGTTTACATGGGGTTCAATGCAAATGGATCTGAAGCTTCTGCACCTGGACTGAAACGGTGAATATGGTGAAAGTCAATTTTATTCATCTCTCAAATAAAATTAGACCTTGGAGAGACGTCTTTGTCTTTTTCCTTGCTGTACTTTTGATAGGCTGCTCTCATCAGTCACAAACCGAGCCAGCCAGTGCAACATTTACCAGTAATTCCGGCACTGACGCAGAATATTTAAATGAGAGTTATTTAAAACTGTCATTTGGGTCTAGCGGTATCGCAACCATGGACAGGTTAAAACAAGATAAGACACAGGCCATTTGTTCACAAAGTGCATATGAAGCCACCCGTTTAGGGATGCCATTAGTTACAAAAAATACTTCCAACTCTGATCTCCTTCTCGAGTCCCTTAGGGAGACAAACAAAGCATTAATTTTCACCCCAAGTGACTTAGTCTATTTTGGAGATTACGCAAGAGGTGAGGCGATTGCGCAGGATGGTCGTGGAAAGACCTGGACCGACTCAGTTGATCAGTTGAGTGGGGGCAATTGTTACAACTGCCATCAACTCAGCAAAAAGGAATTGTCCTACGGAACCCTTGGACCTAGCCTTTATGGATACGGTAAGTCTCGAGGCGTGACCTCTCAAGCCATATATGATGAACTCAAAAAAAGTCCTAAAGAAAGTCCTTTAGTCCAATATACCTGGGGGATGCTTGTAAATTCAAAAGCTTATAACCTGTGTACCGTAATGCCTAGGTTTGGAGTTGCTTTTGAATCTTTAAAAGGCTTTGATCAGTCTGGCACGAAAGCAATATTGAACGAGCGACAACTTCAGGACTTGATGGCCCTCTTATTGGACCCTAATTCCCCAGTCAACCGTGAATGACTTTGCAACTTCAAAGGAGAGGTTAGGGAGTTAACGGAGTAAACGCAGTAAAGGTCTCTTTAGATATTGGTTAATACGGGTTGATTTCATTCAAACTTCTGGCAAAGTTAAGGAAATTTTTGCTGGATTAAATATGAAATCAATAGACCTAATACCTTCAAACCTAAACACTGGCACTAGTCAACATACACATGCTCTTGGCTCATACGGCGCTTGCTGTGCAGGCAACAGAAGGGGATTTATTTCTTCACTAGTAGGAGCCGGCTTATACGCTGGAATTGAAGGAGCAGGTGCCTTGAGCTCTAGCGCAACTGCTGCACCGACAGATACTAGTTTAGCCACACTGATTGATGTGCATCATCATGTGTTTGCACCGAACTATTTAAAGGAACTTGAAAGCGCTGGACTTGCTGAGCCCCCGGCTCGCAATTGGTCTTTATCCAAGAGTTTGGATGATATGGACAAAGCCGGAGTCACTACCGCTTTGACCTCACCTACTACGCCAGTTGCAAGTTTCGGGGATCAAGCCACCAGGAAGCGCGTTGCCAGAATGTGCAATGAGTACGCCGCTCAATTGGCTGTTGATAAACCTACAAGATTTGGGTTTTTTGCGACTTTGCCAATGCTTGATGTGCAAGCCAGTTTGGATGAGATTGCATACGCTATGGATACGTTGAAAGCGAATGGTATCGCAATGCTGACCAGTTACGATGGAAAGTGGTTAGGGGACACATCTTTTAATCCGATCATGGAGGAAATTAACCGTAGAAAATTGGTGGTTTATACCCACCCCTCTAACCCCAAATGCTGCTCAGCCATGCAACAAGGTGTGCCAGGTTCAACTATTGAATTTGCGACAGATACGACTCGGACAATTACAAGTTTATTGTTCTCCGGATCGGCTCAAAAATACAGAGATATTCGCTTTATCTTCTCCCATGCAGGAGGCACTATGCCGTTTTTGATCGAGCGTTTGACCATGCTGCCCAAGATAAATCAAGAGTTTGGAAAGAAAATAACACCCCATGAGGTTCTCGAACTGGTGAAAAGTTTCTACTACGATACTGCTCAAGCGGCGCACCCCGGTGCATTGTTATCCCTTCTAAATTTAGTAGATGTTTCGCAAGTCCTTTTTGGTACGGACTACCCTTACAGAACCTCTTTGGATCATGTTCAAGGATTATCTAAATTCGGGTTTAAAAATGACGACCTCATGGCAATTAACTATAAAAACGCACAAAAATTGCTTAAAATTTAAGCAAATCTTGAAATTTAAAAGATTTTTTTTGAGTTAAAAGTTGCTGTCAACTATTAAACCTTGCAATTGATTGGTCGCATTCACTAAGAATTGATACAATGCTTGGAGTTTGAAAGCTAGGATAAACCCTGGAATTGTTGTTGGCCGTATCAATTAATTTATTAATTCTATTTTTTGATTCTTTTTTCTTAGGCAATTAACGTGAACAAGATGAACGATATTCGCAAAAAGTTGGGCTCTGGCCTTGTATTCTTTGGTGCTTGGATGGCAAGCGCTGCCTGGGCGGTCAACGACTTGCCCGGGGGTCCTGCCGTCAGAGAATTGAATATTCAAATTCCAGCTACAAAAATTGCCGAAGAGCAAGTATGGTTACATTGGTTCATGATGATCATTTGCACTGTCATCTTTATCGCGGTGTTCGGTGTGATGTTTTATTCAATCCTCAAGCACCGCAAGTCCGTGGGTCATAAGGCTTCTAACTTTCATGAGTCTCTCAAAGTTGAAATCGCATGGACAGTGATTCCTTTCATCATCGTCATCTTTATGGCGCTCCCTGCCACCAAAGCAGTTGTTGCTGAGAAAGACACATCAAACGCAGATTTGACCATCAAGGCCACTGGACAGCAATGGAAGTGGGGCTATGATTATTTGAAGGGCGAGGGAGAAGGTATCTCTTTTGTTTCAACTCTGGATAATGACCAACGCGTGATGTCAAACAACGGTGCAGTCGGTGTGGACGTGGACGATTACTTGCTGAAGGTAGATTACCCATTGGTTGTGCCAGTCGGTAAGAAGGTTCGTATTATTACTACATCAACAGACGTGATCCATGCATTTGCTGTTCCATCTTTTGGTATCAAGCAAGATGCAATCCCTGGATTTGTGAGAGACACTTGGTTTAGAGCCGAGAGAGTAGGTGACTTTCACGGCCAGTGCCAGGAGTTATGTGGCAAAGAGCACGCTTATATGCCAATTCATGTAAAGGTTCTCAGTCAAGAGGACTACACAGCGTGGGTTGCCGATCAAAATCACAAAATGGCTGCGCTTAAAGATGATCCAAATAAGGTTTGGACCAAAGCTGAGTTATTGGATAGAGGTTCAAAAGTTTACTCAGCGAATTGCCAGGTTTGCCACCAACCCAACGGTAAGGGGGGCGGTTCTGTGAAGCCCCTTGACGGCGCAGCAGTTGTTTTGAATGCTGACAAGTCCAAGCAAATCATGGTTCTACTTAATGGACAAAACAACGGGGCAATGCCAAGTTGGAAAGCACTTAGCGATACCGATTTAGCTGCGGTGATCAGCTTTACAAAGAACAACTGGTCTAACAAAACCGATCAAATTGTTCAGCCAGCAGAAGTTTTGGCAAATCGTAAGTAATAGAAATCAGTTATTAAGCATTAGTCTTTAAAGGAAATTAGCATGAGCGCAGTTCTTGACCCCCATGGACATATTGCAGGCGATCACGACCACGATCACGATCATCACGGTGCACCTGAGGGTTGGCGTCGTTGGGTCTTTGCAACCAATCACAAAGACATCGGAACGCTTTACTTGTTGTTTGCATTCACTATGTTCTTGATCGGTGGCGTCCTTGCGCTACTGATTCGTGCAGAGCTTTTTAAGCCAGGCTTGCAAATTGTGAACCCTGAGTTGTTCAATCAACTCACTACCATGCACGGTCTGATCATGGTGTTTGGTGCGATCATGCCTGCCTTTGTTGGCTTTGCAAATTGGATGATCCCTTTGCAAATTGGTGCATCAGATATGGCATTTGCTCGTATGAACAACTTCAGCTTTTGGTTGATGATTCCTGCAGCAATTTTGCTATCAACTTCCTTTTTTGCACCTGGAGGCGCTCCCTCAGGAGGCTGGACTCTTTATGCGCCCCTAACTTTGCAGATGGGTCCTTCTATGGACTCTGCTATTTTTGCGCTGCATTTGCTTGGTGCTAGTTCAATCATGGGATCTATCAATATCATTGTCACCATTCTCAATATGCGTGCGCCTGGAATGACGTTGATGAAAATGCCAATGTTTGTTTGGACATGGTTAATCACTGCTTATTTACTAATAGCTGTTATGCCTGTTTTGGCTGGCGCAATAACGATGACATTGACAGATAGGCACTTTGGTACGACTTTCTTTAACCCTGCAGGCGGCGGCGACCCAGTCATGTTCCAGCACATTTTCTGGTTCTTTGGTCACCCAGAGGTTTATATTATGATTTTGCCTGCTTTTGGAATCATCAGCCAAATCATTCCGGCTTTCGCTCGTAAAAGATTGTTTGGTTATGCCTCAATGGTTTACGCAACTTCCTCTATTGCAATTTTGTCTTTCATCGTATGGGCTCACCATATGTATGCCACTGGAATGCCAGTCACTGGGCAACTGTTTTTCATGTACGCAACGATGTTGATCTCTGTTCCAACTGGGGTTAAGGTATTCAATTGGGTTGCAACTATGTGGAAAGGCTCCATGACATTTGAAACCCCAATGTTATTTGCTGTAGGTTTTATTTTCGTTTTCACCATGGGTGGTTTCACAGGTTTGATTTGTTCAATGGCTCCAATTGACATGCAAATCCAGGACACCTATTACGTTGTTGCTCATTTTCACTATGTTTTGGTTGCTGGGTCCTTGTTCAGTATGTTTGCCGGTTTTTACTATTGGAGTCCAAAGTGGACGGGCGTCATGTATAACGAAACACGCGGCAAGATTCACTTTTGGTGGACCATCATTGCGTTTAATGTGACATTCTTCCCTATGCATTTCTTAGGTTTAGCCGGAATGCCTAGACGTTATGCAGACTATCCTATGCAGTTTGCAGATTTCAATGCTCTTGCCTCTGTTGGTGCTTTTGCATTCGGCTTGGCTCAGGTTTTCTTCCTGCTACTTATTGTCTTACCCGTGATGCGTGGACAGGGAGCCAAGGCTGTTCAAAGGCCTTGGGAAGGTGCTGAAGGTCTTGAGTGGGAGGTGCCATCACCTGCTCCCTTCCATACTTTTGAGAATCCACCTAAGTTAGATGCTACAGCCACAAAAGTTTTAGCCTAATTTTGAGTTCTTATCAATAATGCTGACACCAGAGCAAAAGAAGAAAAATCTCAAACTGGGGCTTGCATTAGCCTCAGTTGCTGTGATCTTCGGTTTGGGTTTTCTTGCAAAGATGGCGCTTCTCGGACAGGGCTAGCGCTTAAACCCCATAAATAAAATGTCTGGTCTCAATAAACAGTTGCTTTACAAATTGGTTTTCATCGCGTTTGCCATGTTTGGGTTTGGGTACGCGTTGATCCCCATGTACAAAGCCATATGTGAATTCACAGGCATTAATATATTGGCCTTGGGGGAGAAAGAGCAGGCAGGTACTGGCAATGCTAGGTACGTTCAACCAAAGAACACACAAGTTGATTTAAGCCGCACTGTGACAGTTGAGTTTGACACCAACGTTCGAGGTCCTTGGCTCTTTAAGCCAGAGACAAACTCCATGCAAGTGCATCCTGGTGAGTTGGTGACTGTCATGTATGAGTTCCAAAACTCACAAGACAGAGTCATGTCTGCCCAGGCTATACCAAGTTACGCTCCAAAAGAGGCGGCTGCGCATTTCAACAAATTAGAGTGTTTTTGCTTCAATCAATATACGCTGGCTCCTGGAGAAAAGAAATCTTGGCCAGTGGTATTTGTAATTGACTCTAAATTGTCTAAAGAGGTAAATACAATTACTTTATCCTATACCTTCTTCGAAGTTGGAAGTAAAATTCCAGCTGCACCAAACACCCCAATTGCCGCCGTGCCTGTGAAACATCTGGCTAAGACAGTTCAAGGTATTGAGGTATGAATGATTCAGTCGAAATCGCAAAACCTGTCAAGAGGGGTGGTTTCTT
Source organism: uncultured Burkholderiales bacterium (assembly GCA_903910745.1). GTDB lineage: Bacteria > Pseudomonadota > Gammaproteobacteria > Burkholderiales > Burkholderiaceae_C > Limnohabitans. The sequence continues at coordinate 11,661 of CAIWAO010000005.1, read as the reverse complement.
TAGAACAGTGAGAGCTGTTTTATGGTCATTTATTGGAATAAGAAAAAGTAGTGGTTTTCAAGAGGATATTGCAACAATCAAGCCCCTGCATATTTTGGCTGTAGGGGTCGGTGCTGCTTTTATATTTGTGATTGGGTTGATCGTTTTGGTCAACCTAGTCGTTGCGAGTTAACTAGGAGTTGAGATGAGTAGTACTTCCCACGGCGGAACGCCCTATTATTTTGTACCTGAGCCCTCACGCCATCCGGCTGCTGCTGCGCTAGGTTTATTTTTCGTCATGCTTGGCGCAAGCCAATGGGTAAACGAAGTTTCATGGGGCAAATACTCTTTGTTCTTTGGACTCTTTGTTTGGTTATTTGTTCTTTACCAATGGTTCAGCGAAGCAGTCAGCGAAAGTGAGACGGGTAAGTATGGACACAAAATCGATTTGTCCTACCGTTGGAGCATGAGCTGGTTTATTTTCTCTGAAGTGATGTTCTTTGGAGCATTTTTCTCAGCCCTGTGGTGGATGAGAGTTCACTCAGTGCCTGCACTTGGAAACTTAAGCAACGCAGTTTTATGGCCAGAGTTTAAATCTGTTTGGCCAAGCATGGCTGCGGGTATCACGGCTTCCCCAGCGAATATTATTGAACCTTTCGAAACCATGACACCCTTTTGGTTGCCAACGATCAATACTGCTTTGCTCTTGAGCTCTGGTATCACGATTACCATTGCACACAACCTCTTCAGGGAAAACGATAGAAAAAACACGATTCGCTTCATGTGGATGACAGTTGCGTTAGGCATTATTTTCCTTTGCGTTCAGGGCTACGAATACCACCATGCCTACTCAGAGTTAAATCTAAAACTGACATCCGGTGCCTACGGTTCAACTTTCTTTATGTTGACTGGCTTTCACGGCTTTCACGTCTTCATGGGAATGTTGATGCTGACCGTCATAACCTTAAGGCTTCAAAAAGGCCACTTTACCCCTGAACAACACTTCGGTTTTGAAGGCGCAGCTTGGTATTGGCACTTTGTTGACGTGGTTTGGCTTGGACTCTACATCCTAGTTTATTGGATGTAATTCAAAAATCAGAAAAGATTAACTAGATAATAAAGGCCGCTTGGAGCGGCCTTTATTTATGGAAGCTTGCGATTAGATATAGTGAATACCTGGGAACGGTAACATTTTTATTTTATTGGCCAAGTCTGATACCCGTTGGCTGAATGTAGCCCAGCATCCATGCGATCAATATGCATATAAAGAGTAAAACAGAGAACCCAATTCTAAAAGCCAAAGCTTTTGCCATTCGACTGGTTTTAGGAGCCCCATTTTGACCATCCTTCATCATGAAGTACAAGGCAGCTCCTAAGCTACCAATGATGCCAATAAACGCAATGAAGACAATGATTTCCATATGTGAGATGATCCTTATATATGCAGAACTAATATCTGATTTTACAAATATAAAGTCAAATGGACAAAACTCAAAAAATTAGCCCAAATAAACGTAGCTTAATTATTGCGTTTGTAGCCTTAGCAGGTGTTCTAATAACTTGTTGGTTGGGTGAGTGGCAACTATCCCGGGGCAATGAGAAACTGCAACTGATGACGCGACTTGAAGAGCAAATGAGTTTACCTCCCTTAACTCAGAGTGAATTATTGAGTGCAACGTACTCCTGGAAGTCCATGAATCGACGAGTGGAGTTGATGGGCGAATGGTTACCGGAGTTAACAATATACCTAGCGAATAGAAGCCATGAAGGCAAGTCTGGATTTTGGGTGATGACTCCATTAAAATTAAACGTCCAAACTGTTGTCTTAGTTCAAAGGGGTTGGGTGGCCTGGAATCCAACTAATCCCTCTTTGATCCCCGATCAAGTGCAAACACCTGTTGGACTGGTTAAGATCGAGGGTTTGATTGTGGGTACACCCTCAAAGATGCTCGAGCTTTGGGGGGGGACCAAAGCTGATGAAATTACAGATAAAAAGACATACAAGAAGAGCGATGTTTGGCAAAACTTTGATTTGGATAAGTTTGAAAATCAAACGCAACTCAAAATCAGTGCTGTCATCCATCAAACTGCAGAGCCTTCCGAAGGGTTGATGAGAGATTTGCCCGCTCAGGGAGTCAGCTCAGATCGAAATTTTGGTTATTCAGTACAGTGGTTTTTGTTAAGCGCATTAATCGCAGCACTTTATTTTTGGTTTCAATGGATTAAACCTTATCTACATGCAAGACGAACCTAAAAATATAGAAAATGTAAGCGCGTCTGATCATCCACTTTTGATGACCGTTTATGACTTACCCTCCCCACAGGAGGTTGCGGCGCAAGATGCAAAGCGTACCCTCAAGGGACGTCTTTTGATGATCGCAGTGCTGCTTATTTGTGCAGCTCCTGTTGTGCTTTCATACCTAACTTATTACGTTATAAGGCCAACTTCGCTGAGAAGTTTTGGAGAGTTGATTCAGCCCACAAGAAGCCTGCCAGAGATGAGTATTGAAGTCATTACAAAACCCGTTGCCGATAAGAATATGAATGCATTGCATTTGAACTCACTTAAGGGGCAATGGTTGTTGCTCAGCTTGAGTGAAGGTGCATGTAATGATGACTGTCAAAAGAGTCTTTACTTTCAGCGTCAAATCCACACTGCATTAGGGCGTGAAAAAGACCGTGTAGATAGAGTGTGGTTGATTATGGATGACAAGGCTGTAGATCCTGAATTAACACGAGGAGTTGGTGACTCATGGGTGATTAGGGCACCAAAGGACGATATTGTGAAATGGCTTGACTCACCAACCCAAAATGATAAAAAAGAATCCAATGGATCTCAATTTGGGGATTACGTTTATTTAGTGGATCCAATGGGTGAGTTGATGATGAGATTTTCATCGAAAATTGAAATTGACACCGCTCCTAAAATTAGAAGGGACTTGGAGCGTCTATTGCGTGCCGCTGAGAGTTGGGATTTGCCAGGTCGCAACGATCTGCCCAAGGACACGCTTAAATTAGTCCCAGCGCGAGAGGATTTGAGTAACGCGGGTGTGAAAAAGTAAATCATGCACACCAATTCTTTGATTAATCTCTCGCCCGTGCTGAATGTTGCATTCATGGGGTTAGTTGTGGCTTTAGGCCCCATCAGTTGGGTTTGGATGCAAAAGACACCGATCCTTGCTGACTATGGAACTTCGTTAGAAGAGGCGATTTGGAGTAGGGAGAGCATTCGAATTCAGCGCTTACTCATGCTCTCTCAGATCACTCTATTCTTAACATTTGATTTGTTGATTTTTGGAGCATATACGAGGTTAACTGATTCAGGGCTAGGTTGCCCGGATTGGCCCGGTTGCTACGGTTACACCACTCCTAATGGTGCCAGTTCGATGATTGAAGGGGCGCAATTGTTGATGCCGACTGGACCTGTTACTCATTTCAAAGCTTGGATTGAGATGATTCACCGTTACTTGGCGACTGGGGTTGGGGTTTTAATACTCACAACATCTCTCTTTGCTTGGTTTAATAAATTAGAGGCTAGTATCAGATGGAGTAGTCTTGCATTATTGGTTTGGGTGTGCGTTCAAGGGGCTTTTGGAGCTTTTACTGTAACAATGAAACTCTTTCCCGCTATTGTGAGCATGCATCTTATGGGTGCGATAACTTTGCTCATGATGTTGGTATTCTTTATCTCTGCTCAAAGAGGCTTAATTAAGGTTAGGAGTGAATTAAAAAACGGGCGTACCCTCACCGATGTAAATTCTCGTATCTCTTCTCCTTTAAATCAGAATTCAACTGCTCACGCAGAGCGTATCGATCAAATGACCAATTTGCTTGGAGGCTTGGCACCACTTTCAAGCCGAACTTCCACAAAATTTATCGCTAAGTTGTTTGGTTTTGCGGTCGTTCTTGTTTTGTGTCAAATTCTTTTAGGGGGATGGGTGAGCACCAATTATGCGGTGACCGCTTGCTCGACTTTCCCGATGTGTCAAAACAGTTGGTGGCCTGACATGGATTTCGCTCATGGATTTGAGATCTGGAGACCTTTGGGATTGACCTCGAGCGGGGAGAATTTAAGTTTTTCAGCTCTAACTGCAATTCATTACGCACATAGGTTATTTGCATACTTCGTTATCGCTTTTATAGGTTGGCTGGGATGGAGGCTTAGCCGAGAGGGTAAATTTAAAAACTTTGGATACATGATCTGGGGTGTTATTGCATTGCAAGTGATCACTGGAATTTCTAATGCTATATTTCAATGGCCGCTGCTGTCAGCAGTCATGCACACCGGTGGGGCCGCATCACTAGTGATTATTTTGTTTACTGGATTTTTAATGGCTCGTGAATCAACCCAATTAATCAAGTCTAATCAAACAATTGAATCACTTGAGGTAAATGACTCGGTACAACATTCAAGGGCTTCTTTATGAGCGTGAATGCATTTTTCTCTGTTGCCAAATGGAAGCAATACAACACCTTAACCAAGCCACGTGTTATTCAATTGATTGTTTTTTGTGCGCTTATCGGAATGGTGCTCGCTGTACCCGGTGTGCCTTCATGGGCTGATATTAGGTTAGGCGCAATTGCATGTTTAGGTATATGGTTGGTTGCGGGCGCTGCAGCCGCGTTCAATTGCTTAGTAGAAAAGGCCATCGACGCTCGAATGAAAAGGACTTCTTGGAGGCCAACAGCGATGGGGGAGATAAAGGACTCTGAGACCGCAATGCTCTCATTTGTACTCGTCTCAATAGGCTCAGCAGTTCTTTATTACTGGGTCAATCCACTCACAATGGTTCTAACCTTTGCTACTTTTGTTGGCTACGCAGTGATCTATACAGTTATTTTGAAACCCCTTACCCCACAAAATATAGTGATAGGTGGAGCTTCTGGTGCTATGCCTCCTGTGCTCGGTTGGGCCGCTATGACAGGGGATGTTGGGCCCGAGGCGTTGATTCTTTTTTTAATTATCTTCCTATGGACTCCGCCTCACTTTTGGGCTTTAGCACTTTACAGAGTAGAGGACTACAAAAAAGCTGGGTTACCCATGCTACCCGTCACCCACGGAAATGAGTTCACACGTTTACAGATACTTCTTTACACTTTCGTGCTAATGGCTGCGTGCTTGATGCCTTTTGCGTACCGCATGAGTGGTTGGCTTTACTTGGTTTCAGCTCTGGTATTGTCAATATGGTTTTGTGTATACGGATGGCTTTTATGGCGTAATTACTCGGACGCACTAGCGCGCAAAACGTTTCGCTTTTCTTTGTACCATTTGAGTTTCTTGTTTTTAGCGCTTCTAGTTGATCACTACATCTAGAGACTAATTAATTGAAATCAATAACTGCATTAATAATCATCTAATAAAACTCTTCTATCTATGTTCGCTCGGATAACCCTTTTAATTGTTTTCTTTTTAAGTGCTTGTGCGCCTAAACCTGTATTTTATGGGGTTGATATCACAGGGGCTGACTACGCAAAGGGGTTTGTCTTTCAAGATCAAGATGGGCACCCGCTCAAGATTGAATCTTTCAAGGGAAGTGTTGTGGCACTTTTTTTTGGATACACGCAATGCCCCGATGTTTGCCCAACAACTATGGCAGAGTTTAAGAAAATCAAAGATGACTTAGGAGTCCAGAGCACTAAACTGCAAGTCTTATTTGTCTCTGTAGATCCTGAGCGGGATACTCCTCAGGTTTTAAAAGCTTACATGAATAACTTTGATGCGAGTTTTATTGGGTATAGCCCAGAGGTGCATGATCTTGAAAAAATCGCTCAGAATTTTAAAATCTATTACAAGAAGGTCATAGGCACTTCAAACAATTCTGCTGCATACACAGTTGATCATTCAGCAGGCACGTATTTGTTCGATACACAAGGTCGAATAAGACTTTTTATCAGGTACGGCATGCCTAGAGAGCAAATCGTTAAGGATGTTAAGTCTTTAATGGATGAGGGTGGTTGACAAGCGCAACACCTGACTAAGCTTAACGCTACAGCTTGTGGGTGGTAAGGGGGGGGACGTTACCTTATTCCCCTGCCTTTACAGGCTCTTTAAGGCCTGTTTTAAATTGGACTCAACAAATTCAAAGGGGCTCACTTTATATAAGGTGAGCCCCTCGTTAAGCTAATACTGTTTGGTCAGTCTTAAACTAACTCCGCCAAGCTTAATTTCATTTTCTTCATTGCAGCAGTCTCGATTTGACGAATACGCTCAGCACTTACGCCGAACTCTGCAGCAAGTTCATGTAGCGTCATGCCTCCGGATCCGTCATCATTCACCTTGAGCCAACGCTCCTCTACGATTTTGCGACTGCGTTCATCTAGTTCATTAAGAGCCAAAGAGATGCCGTCGCTTGACATGAAGTCCCTTTGGTGTGACTCAATCACTGCAGTAGGTTCATTGTTGAAGTCCGTCAAATAAGAGATTGGACCGTAAGTATCTTCACCGTCGTCATTTGGTGCTGGATCTAAAATGACGTCGCCACCTGACATACGAGTTTCCATCTCAATGACTTCTTCACGCTTGACGTTCAACTCTTTAGCCATTGCATCAATTTGCGCTTCAGTTAAACAGTCTCTATGAGTAGCTGCGTCAGTGTTTGACCCTTCATCGGCTTTAAAGCCCTGCTTCATAGATCTAAGATTGAAGAATAACTTACGTTGAGCTTTGGTCGTAGCAACTTTAACCATTCTCCAATTTCGAAGAATGTACTCATGGATCTCAGCTTTGATCCAGTGCATTGCATAACTCACCAAACGAACGCCTTGGGTGGGGTCAAAACGGCGAACCGCTTTCATCAAACCAATGTTGCCCTCTTGGATGAGGTCAGCGTGTGATATGCCGTAGCCTAAGTATTGGCGTGAAACCGATACCACCACTCTAAGGTGAGACATGATCAGCTTACCTGCTGCCTCTAAATCGTTTGACTCGCGAAGCTTAGTCGCAAACTCTTGTTCCTGCTCAAGTGTGAGCATCGGTAGTCGATTCACCGCAGAAATATAAGCTTCAATATTTCCAAGCGGGGGTACAAGCGCCCATGGATTTGCCACAGATGCACTTGGTGATCCAGAAGTTGGTAATGTCATGGTAGTCATTGAAGTACTCCTTTTGAATACGTTTTCTTAATTTTAGCACTCCTGATGAAAGAGTGCTAATACTATCGAAAACAGCAGGGTTTACCCTTAAAAAGTAGTTCTATATAACTAAATTTTATTTATATTAAGTACTATAGAATTAATAAATTATGATAATCTAAGGATTGAAAACTGAACTTATTTAATTGTCGAGTTCAATATTTCTTTCTTTGGCCAACTTGGTCCACTTAGCCAAATCGGCTTTGATATATTTTGAGAATTGATCTGGACTCATAGGCATGGGTTCAACAGCTTCGACAGACATTTTGTCTTTGAGCTCGGGTGCACTCAACGTGACTTTTAAGGTTTCATTGAGTTTTTGTACTACTGAGGAGGGCATACCCGCGGGGCCAACTACGCCGTACCATTGCAAAGCAGTAAAGCCCTTTAATCCGAGCTCATCTAATGTGGGTACGTCTTTTAATTGAGTACTTCTGGAGGTGCCAGTCACTGCAATTGCCTTGACACGTCCCGAGCGAATGTGCGGAAGTGCAGCTGCTAGACCTGGAAACATGGCCTGGATTTGGCCCCCCATTAGGTCATTAAATGCCGGGGCAATCCCCTTGTAAGGGATATGCACGATCGAGCTGTCCTCAACTTGTTTGAAAAGCTCCATCGTCAAATGCGTAAGTGAGCCCTGCCCGGAAGAGCCGTAGCTTACTTTCTCAGGATATTTCTTTATATAGTCGATGAACTCTTTAAGGTTTTTAGCTGGCACACCGGGGTGGACAACTAAAACATTTGGGGTACCTCCAATCATCCCAATGGGGGTGAAGTCTTTAATAGGGTCATAGGGGAGGTTGCTTCTCGTCGCTGGACTAGTTCCGAGTGTGGCCACATAGCCTTGCATGAGTGTGTATCCATCGGGAGAAGCTTTAGCTGCATTTTGACAAGCAATGACACCGCCGCCGCCGCCCTCATTGTCAATAATCATGGGTTGCCCAAGTACTCTTCCCCAGCGCTCGCAAACCGTCCTGCCAATCATGTCGCTTCCACCACCCGCGGATACAGGCACTATGTAGCGTATGGGCTTAGAGGGATAGTTTGACTGTGCAAAAAGGTTTGGAACAGAAAATAAGCCTGCGCTCAATCCAGAGCTTGCAAGCAGTGTTTTTAAAGTTTGACGACGTTGCATGAATGTTCTTTCTGGCATTTAAATTTGATTAAATTGAATCGATTATTCACCTACCAACGCTTGTGCAAATTCATGTGCATCAAAGCGTTGTAGGTCTTCAAGTTTCTCACCAACTCCGATAAAGTAGACGGCTACAACCGGTAAACCCGTCTTTACTCTATCTAAATTCCAAAGTGCAATCGCAGCTAACACTCCCCCTTTGGCGGTACCATCTAATTTTGTAACAACAAGGCCGGTCAACGCTACGGCTTCATTAAAAGCCTTAACTTGAGTGAGCGCATTTTGACCTGTATTTCCATCTATGACTAAGAGTACCTCGTGGGGCGCGGTTGGATCTGCTTTTTGAATCACACGTTTAATCTTCTTTAGCTCCTCCATCAGATGAGCTTGGGTAGACAATCGACCCGCGGTGTCGATCAAAACCACATCTCTACCTCTTGCTTTGCCGGCGCTCACAGCGTCAAAGCTAACAGCTGCAGGGTCTGCAGATTCTTGAGAGATGATATCAACCTTGTTGCGGTCTGCCCAGGTCAACAACTGCTCGCGAGCTGCTGCACGGAAAGTGTCCGCCGCTGCCAATAAGACACTTACGCCAGAATCACTTAAATGCCTTGTTATTTTCCCAATTGAAGTGGTCTTGCCCGCGCCGTTAACACCTGCCACCATAATGACTGTTGGAGTATGTTCACCTACAATCAACTGTTTTTCCAGTGGCTTTAAAAGTGAAGTCAAAATGTTGATGAGCAACAACTTAATAGCCTTGGGATCTGTAACTCCGTCTGTTCTAATTTTTTCTTTTAAGGACTTTAAGACATGTTGAGTAGCAGCAAATCCTGTATCAGCACTAAGGAGTGCGCTTTCTAATTCCTCATATAGTTGTTCATCAATTGAGGTTAAATTAAGGGCGTGTTTGAAGCCTTGGCCCGTGCGCTTAAGACCCGCCCGTAGTTTGGCGAGCCACTGATTGCTAGATTGAGTATTTTCTTTATCCTCTGCGGATTGTGTAACATCGGGGGAGTTGTTCCCACGGCTAAGATCCAACTCCGAATGAGTTTTATCCTCTTTCTTTGGAGAAGTAGGATCTAAGGTCTTTTTTCTAAAAAAGCTAAACATGAGGTAAAGTTTTTAAAATGTTGTTCCAGGCGCAACACAATTTTGTGCAGATCCCTATTCTATGAAACGTTTAACCTTAAATATCCAATGAAGCATATAAGTCCGAAATTTTTTACAACTAGCTCAAACCCGTTGGTAAATCATAGAAAGAAGTTCAACAAAACTTCATTTTTAAGCGTGTTTAAGCACAGTCTTTTGCTTGCTTGTTCTTTGAGCTTGAGTATTAACTCAAATTCGGAAAGCTTGCAAAACGAATCACAATTTTTTCATTACAAGCTTAAAAACGGCATGGAACTCGTCGTATTGCCAGATCACAGAGCTCCAACAGTGGTGCACATGGTCTGGGTAAGGGTGGGCTCAATTGATGAGGTAGACGGTACATCAGGCGTTGCACATGCAATTGAACATATGATGTTCAAAGGAACTCCCAAAGTCGGGGTTGGTGAGTTCTCCAAAAAAGTAGCAGCATTGGGTGGACGAGAAAACGCCTTTACAAATCAAGATTACACCGGGTTTTTTCAACAAATTCCAGCAAATCGCTTGAAAGCGGTTATGGAGCTAGAGGCTGACCGATTTCAGCACAACAAGTGGGCAGATATTGAGTTTAAGAAAGAAATTGAGGTGATCAAAGAAGAGCGTCGCATGCGCACTGATGATGTCCCAAGAAGTTTACTAAACGAGCAACTCAATGCGGTACAGTTTACTGCCTCACCTTATAGACGTCCCATCATTGGATGGATGAATGATCTAGATTCAATGACTGCAGATGACGTCAGGCAGTTTCATTCGACTTGGTATAAACCCAATAACGCGGTTGTTGTTGTGGTCGGAGATGTGCAGCCGCTTGAGGTAAGGAAGCTGGTTGATTCTATTTACGGACCCATTCCAAGCGGCATGATCCCAAAACGTAAACCTAGATTAGAGCCTGATCAAAATGGAATCAGGCGGCTTACAGTTAAGGCACCCGCTGAGCAGGGTTTTTTAGTCCTGTCATGGAAAGTTCCTGGATACAAAGCAGACCCAAACAGCACTGAGCACCAAGACGCTATAGCGCTGCAAATTTTAAGTGCAGTTTTGGACGGCTACAGCGGCGCGAGACTTGACCGTGCTTTGACCCAAGGCGAGCATCCCCTGGCAGATGAAGCGGGCGCGGAGTACACCTTTAGCGGACGAGGTCCTCAACTCTTTCAATTAGAGGCGGTGCCAAAGAAGGGACAAAATCTCGATCAACTTGAAGCCGCTTTAAAAGCAGAGATAAGAAAAATTGCTGATGAAGGAGTGAACGAATCAGAGCTCAAAAGGGTAAAAGCTCAGTGGATTGCTAGCGCAGTTTACAAGCGCGATTCTTTGTTCATGCAGGCTCAAGAAATTGGATCTTACTGGATAGAGGGTTTGCCACTGGACTCAGCAGAGCTGATCATGAAAGAGTTATCCAACGTCACTCCTGCACAGGTTCAGGCTGTGGCAAAAAAATATTTTATGGACGATCAATTAACTGTTGGAACATTGGTGCCCTTGCCCATTAACACTGAGGCTGCCAAAAGAGCCGCTAACTCAGCTAACAAGCTAAAAGAGGGGATGCTCAGGTGAAAAATATGAACTTACCTAACTATAAATTTAATATGAGCAAAATCTCTAATTTACTGCGCCACTTTACTTCGTATTTGCTTTGCCTTATCGGGAGTGCGCTCATTCTTAAAGTCGGTCTAGCCAGTGCTGGCACTCCCATTCAACACTGGAGTATGCAAGGGGGACCAGAGGTCTATCTGGTTTCAACCCCCAACTTGCCAATGTTAGATCTTCAAATTGATTTTGATGCGGGTTCTAGGCGAGACTTTACTGATAAAACTGGGGTTTCCAGCGCGGTTGCAATGATGATGTCAAAGGGCTTTAAATCCAGCGCCCAAATGCCTGCGATGGATGAGAATCAAATGGGTGAAGCCTGGGCTGATTTAGGAGCTGCGTTTATGGTCTCCTCAACCCAAGACAGATTGAGTATTAGGCTTCGTACTTTGACGCAGGCAGAAATTCTCAAATCTGCAATCACTCTCTCAGCAGCTCAAATAACTAGGCCATCGTTTGATGCTAAAGTTTTTGAGCGTGAGCGGGAAAAGAGTATCGCCGCTTTGAAAGAGTCCCTCACTCAGCCTGGCTCAGTCGCTGGTAGAGCGTTCTCAAAAGCCATCTACGGCGATCATCCCTACGGTGCGAAATTGACCCCCGAGTCCATGCAGCAAACAAGTGTTGTTGATTTAGAGGGCTTTTATAAAAAGTACATCAATTTGTGCAGTGCTCGGATTAGC
>CAIWAO010000004.1 GCA_903910745.1 uncultured Burkholderiales bacterium | reverse complement strand
TTTAAATTGGGCAAGATTAAAAAATGAAACTCGCCGTTATCAATTCTTTTTAATAAAAAATAAATGGCCAACCCAATAATCAAGTAATAGGCTTGAGAGAGCCACCCTTTAGACACTCCAACAAAGACATAGATTCCAATCAGGACAATTGAAAAGCAATTTAAATAAGTCATTTGATTGTTTGTATATTTAAATTATTTATTGAAATAACATCAATCTATTATGCAATCATTTTATAAATAAAAAAAATTTAGCATAAATTGCTAATACATGTACTCTAGGAACCTTAATTAAATCAGGTTTCGTCAGGATCTTTTAAGAGATGATTTTTATCATTGGTGTGGGTATACCAATGGTGCCGGGGGCCGGACTCGAACCGGCACGGTGTTTAGCACCGGCAGATTTTGAATCTGCTGCGTCTACCAATTTCGCCACTCCGGCACTGAAGAGGTCATAAATTATGGCACAGTATAGCCCTGTTATCAATAACACCGCTTACAAAAGACCATAATTGGGTCAAATTCTAGTCATTTCCTTAACAACTTTATGAATTATCCAACTATTGAGTCAACCATTGGACGAACGCCACTAGTTGCCCTTCAGCGTATTGGCCTCAAAGAGAACGAGTCCAAAGGCAACGTTTTACTAGCAAAACTGGAGGGAAATAACCCTGCTGGATCAGTAAAAGATCGACCAGCAATGTCTATGATAAAAAGGGCCGAGGAGCGCGGGGAAATAAAGGTCGGAGACACCATTATTGAGGCAACCTCTGGCAATACCGGCATTGCGCTGGCCATGGCCGCAGCGATCAAGGGCTACAAAATGATCCTCATCATGCCAGAGGATTTGTCCATTGAGCGAGCTCAAACTATGAAAGCTTTTGGGGCAGAACTTATCCTAACACCCAAGAGTATCGCAATGGAGGGGGCTCGCGATCTAGCTCTAAGCATGCAATCTGATGGAAAGGGGCGGGTACTAGATCAATTTGCCAATCCGGACAATCCAAGAATTCACTTTGAGACAACTGGACCTGAGATTTGGCAAGACACAAAGGGTCGTGTTACTCATTTTGTAAGCGCAATGGGCACCACTGGCACGATCACTGGAGTTTCTCAGTACCTCAAGAGTCAGAGCAAAGATATCCAAATCATTGGGGCGCAACCTAGCGAAGGCTCCAAAATACCGGGAATTCGCAAATGGGCAAAAGAATACTTACCCAAGATATATGATCCTACCCATGTTGACGAAATCACTTTGGTGAGCCAATTTGACGCAGAAGAAATGTGCAGACGCTTGGCAAAAGAGGAAGGCATATTTGCCGGTGTATCCGCAGCAGGTGCTTGTTGGGTGGCGCTTGAATTGGCTAAAAAAGTAACGAATGCAACCATCGTTTTTATTGTTTGCGACAGAGGGGATCGATACCTTTCAACAGGAGTTTTTCCAGCATGAGTGATTACAAATTTTGTCCAATGTGTGCGACATCCCTTCAACTCATCTCTAGAGAGGAGGACGGAGGAACAAAAGAGCGGATGACCTGCGTGAGTTGTGAATGGACTCACTGGAACAATCCAACTCCAGTTTTAGCTGCGATCGTGGAGCACAAGGGAAAGGTTCTCCTAGCCAGAAACGCTGCTTGGACAGGAAAACGCTTTGCACTCATTACTGGGTTCATGGAGGCTGGTGAGTCTCCAGAGGAAGGCATTACCCGTGAGGTGAAAGAAGAAACAAACCTAGACGTAACTTCCCTAAAACTCATTGGCGTATATGATTTCCAAAGACGCAACCAAGTTCTCATTGCATACCATGCAAAAACCAACGACACAGGAAATATTAGCCTATCACCCGAGTTGCTTGAGTACAGACTCTTCAATTTCAATGATTTAATTTGTTGGCCTGCAGGCACAGGTTACGCTGTAGCAGACTGGCTCAAAGCCCAATCGATAGAACCTCGATTTCTTGAGTGGGATGAAATTGAGCGGATTAATGAAAAAGACAGCCACCTTTACCAACTTTGATCCAACTGAAAAAAGGTTAGTTTTTAAAGATGAATATAGATATAGAGTTAGACACGCGAGGACTTAACTGCCCACTTCCTATCTTAAAGGCCAAGAAATCTCTATCAACCATGCAGTCTGGACAGGTCTTAAAAGTCGTCTCAACAGACAGTGGTTCCAATAGAGACTTTGCGGCTTTCTGTAGGCAAACAGGGAACGAGTTGATTGAACAAAAAACTGAAGGTACTGATTTTATTCATATCCTTCGAAGAAGATAAATCGTAGCCCAATCTCATTTTGGCAAACGGGCTAATTGATCCTTCAGTTTAATCATCGTTTGTTGAAATTCATCCACCCTTTTACGCTCTTGTTCAATCACTGCAGGAGGTGCCTTTGCAACAAAAGATTCATTAGAGAGTTTGACGCTTGCTTTATCAATCTCTGTTTGTATTCTAAGAATCTCTTTTGATAATCTTGCTCGCTCGGCTTGTGCGTCAACTTGAATATGCAAACACATCCTAACTGAGCCAACCACTGCAAATGGCGAAGATTCACTACTTTGAGTCCACTGCACCTCGTCCTCAAAGAGCTTTATCTCACTGAGTTTTGCAAGAGTTTTAAGAGCAGGCATCATAGAGCGAACTCTCTCATCTGCACCCAGCATCAACAAAGGAAGTTTCGTTGCTGGAGATACTCCCATCTCGCCGCGCAAGTTTCGACATGAGTCTACCAAAGCCTTTAGGTCTAAAACATACTGCTCAGCCACAGGATCAATTTTATTTAAGTGTGCCTTGGGATAAGCCGCAATCGATACAGAGGTATTCGCGAGTTCAGATGTAATTACCCTCCCTGCAACAGGAGCTACTTTTTGCCATAACTCCTCGGTGATGAATGGAATGATCGGGTGTAACAGTCTGAGTAAAGTCTCAAGCGTGCGGATTAAAGTTCTACGAGTTCCTCTTTGAACGCCGACCTGGGCACCAGTGAGTTGAACTTTTGCGATTTCTAAATACCAATCACAAAACTCATTCCATACAAAATCATAGATTGAACTTGCAACGATATCGAGCCTGTAATCCTTAAACCCTTGCTCCACTTGTTCTTCAAGCCTTTGAAGTTGGGAGGCTATCCATCGATCTGGTTGGCTAAAGGACATATAACCGTGGGCAGAACCGCCAACCTGACATTCCTCTTTGGTGTGCTCCATAAGACCGCAGTCCTGTCCCTCGCAGTTCATCAAAACAAAGCGAGTTGCATTCCACAGTTTGTTACAAAAGTTGCGATACCCCTCGCACCTTTTACTGTCAAAGTTAATACTTCTACCCAAAGTTGCCATAGATGCGAAGGTAAACCTCAGAGCGTCAGCGCCGTAGCTAGGAATACCATTAGGGAACTCTTTTTGGGTATCTTTCTTTACCTGCCCCGCGGTCTCAGGCCTGCGTAAACCTACAACTCTTTTGTCCAAAAGTGAGGTCAAATCAATACCGTCAATAAGATCAACAGGGTCAAGTACGTTACCCTCTGATTTACTCATTTTCTTGCCACTTGCATCCAAGACCAGTCCGTGGATATAGACCTTCTTGAAAGGAACTTTTCCAGTGAAGTGGGTGGTCATCATGATCATCCGAGCAACCCAAAAAAAGATAATGTCATATCCCGTCACAAGTACAGAGCTTGGTAAATACAGATCCATATCCTCAGTAGTATCTGGCCAACCAAGAGTTGAGAAAGGCACCATCGCAGACGAATACCAAGTATCTAAAACATCAGGATCGCGCCTGAGCGTTTTACCAGGAGCTTGTAACTGAGCCTCTTCAAGACTCTCTGCTACGTAGACCTCCCCGTCTTCATCGTACCAAGCAGGTATTTGATGACCCCACCACAATTGCCTACTGATACACCAGTCCTGAATGTTATTCATCCATTGGTTGTAAGTATTAATCCAGTTTTCTGGAACAAATTGGACTTCGCCCGATTGGACGGCGTCAACAGCTTTAGCGGCTATGCTTTTTCCGGTTGCGTCTCCTTCACCCACTTTATTCATTGCGATGAACCATTGATCAGTCAGCATTGGCTCCACCACTTGTCCAGTCCTTGCGCAAATCGGCAACATCAGTTTGTGGGGTTTCATGTCTACAAAAAGATCAAGTGTCTTGAGATCCTTGACAATGACTTTGCGCGCCTCAAACCGATCAAGTCCTCTATAAACC
>CAIWAO010000003.1 GCA_903910745.1 uncultured Burkholderiales bacterium | reverse complement strand
GGTACCATTTGAAGTGCGTCTCCTCCAATCTCCACAATTGCCTTGCAGTTGGTGCTAACCACTGGGCAACCTGCGCTCATGGCCTCGAGCACAGGAATACCGAACCCCTCGTAACTTGAAGGATAAAATAAACAAGCAGCCTGGTTATAAAGAAGGTTTAGTTCCTCATCGGTTGTAAAGCCCATGCGTTTGACTCTAGAAACAACATGCTCAGGAACGCCTTCAAACTCAGATTGACTGAAGTCACCGCCCCCAACGCACCTTAGCTCAAAATCAGTTAATTGAGCTAATGTTAGGAGAGCAAGCTTAAAGTTTTTGTAACCAGCCCTTTGTCCCACAAAAAGGATAAATGGGCGATCACCATTTCTTGGTAAATCATGATTCAATTCCACGGGCTTAAAACACTCTGAGACACCGCAGTGAATTACTTTTACACTTTGTTCGGGTTTGACACCCACAAATTCAACTAAATCATCCAGGGTAGATTGAGAAATGCAGATAATTGACTGCGCTCGTTTAATAGCCGCATTCTTTTGCAAAGTATGCACCCACTGTGCTGGCCCTTTTCTGTAACGCTCATACATGAAATCATACACAGTAAGCACACTGGTTATTTTTTTGTCTGTGGGAGTTCTGTAGTAACTAGAATGAAATAGTGACGATGCTTGCAAGACTCCAGTTGAGCTTAGGTCATTTATACGGCAAGACTTATATCTCTCAAGAGTTCGAGCTGAGCGAATCTTGGTTGTAACGCCCTCTTTATAGTCTACCAAGTCTTGTCGACTTTGCCCATCCAAAATATGAGTTGTCGCAATGCCCTGCTTATTTAGGTGGTCCAATAGGGACCGAAAAATTACACTTATTCCTCCCGCTCTTTGCAGCGTAAAGATGATCCCATCAATAGTCAACATCAGCAGTCCTGACTCAACATGTTTTCAATAACCTGATGAAGTTTTGTTTTGGCACTCCAGCCAAGCAAATCTTTGGCTTTAGTTGCGTTTGCCGTGCTCACCATCAACTCTGTTGGTCGCATGAACTCTGCGGACTGCTCAACATGATCTCTCCAGTTAAGACCCAACTTATTAAATGCAGTTTCGACAAACTCCTGTAAAGAGTGAGTCTCACCCGTTGCAATAATATAGTCCTCCGCTTTTTGCTGCTGAAGCATCAACCACATTGCCTCAACGTATTCAGGTGCCCAGCCCCAGTCACGCGATATATCTAAATTACCCAAAATTAGTTTTTCAGTCGAACCAGCCTTGATTCTCTTTGCACCTTGAATAATCTTTTGAGTCACAAAACGTCTGGGTCTAAGTGGTGACTCATGGTTAAACAAAATTCCAGTACATGCAAATATCCCGTAGGCATCTCTGTAATTGTTGACCAGCCAAAATGCTGAGGCTTTTGCTAAAGCATAAGGACTTTGAGGTATAAAAGGAGTCTTCTCCGTAGCTGCTACCCCGTGAGTATTTCCAAAACTCTCACTAGATCCTGCGTGATAAAACCTGGCCGGCTTGTCCAGTAACTTGCAAGCCTCTAGCATATTAAGCGTACCAATCACAGAGCTTTGAATAGTCTCAGCAGGTAACTCAAAAGACAAACCCACTGAGGACTGACCAGCTAAGTAATAGACCTCATCAGGACTGGACTTCTTTAGTCCTATGAAGACACTCTTAAAGTCCTCAGGCTGGATGGTAATTGTTTTAACTTGAGAATCAATACCAAGAAGTTTTAAATTATTAAAACTAGCTCCTTGAGCGTCCCTTGATGAACCCCAAACTGTGTAACCCTTCTCAAGTAAAAACTTGGCTAAATACCCTCCGTCTTGCCCGCCGACGCCACAAATTAAAGCTGTTTTTTGAGTCATATTAATAATTAGCTATTAGACGGCTTGAATCAATCAAGACTGAGAATTAAATGATAGAGTTAGCGATGAATAATCACTGACCAAGCAAATTTTATCAGAGCAAAAAGAAGACTTTAATTAGAAAATGTAAAAAAACAGAATTCATTAAAAAATCAAAATGAAATTCAGTCAAATTCTTTTGAATCAACTCCGATTAACCTAACTCTGACACTTCGCCCTTTTATTTTCCCCTCCGAGAGTCTTTTAACTGCCTCTTTACCTATTTCAGCGTTCACAGCGACATAAGTAGAGAATTCATTGACATTGATCTTCCCCACCTGGTCTTTGTTAAAGCCTGCCTCACCTGTGAGGGCTCCCAACACATCGCCCGCTCGAATCTTCTCCTTACGTCCTCCCACAATTTGCAGAGTCACCATTGGTGCAGAGTTGGGTCTCCCTTTAGCACCTGGGGAGCTTACGGAACTTAGGGAGATGGGGGAGCTTGGTGAGTCTTTATTTATCAAATCCTCTACCTTTAACCACTTAGACTCTCGTTCCTGTATTTCCTCAATACGACCCACAAATCCCATTTCATCCAAACTAGCCAAAGTAAGTGCCAAGCCTTTTGCACCCGCTCTAGCAGTACGGCCAATCCTGTGGATGTGTACTTGGGGATCTGGACTTACATCAACATTGATCACAGCAGAAAGATCAGCAACATCTAGCCCCCTTGCTGCAACGTCAGTTGCAACAAGCACATTACAACTTCGGTTTGCAAACTGAATCATCACTTGATCACGCTCTCTTTGCTCTAGCTCACCGTAAAGCGCTGCAGCACTAAAGCCTTGAACCCTTAGATAATTTAAAAGTTGTCTGCATTGTTGCTTGGTATTACAAAACGCCAGAGTGCTTTCTGGTTTGTAATGAAGAAGGATTTTTTCAACGACAGCAAAACGCTCAGAGTCATCGACTTCAATGTAGACTTGCTCAAGCGTACTTAAATCATGTTGGGACTGAACTTTAACTGTTGAGGGATGGGTCATAAACTGTGCCGCTAATCTGTCAATACCCTCTGGATATGTCGCTGAAAATAGCATCGTGTGCCTTTTTACCGCACATTTCTTGATGACTTTAGCAATATCATCAAAGAACCCCATATCCAGCATCCGGTCTGCCTCATCAAGCACCAACGTCTGAACTGCACCCAAATGCAAAGATTCACGCTCTATATGGTCAAGTATCCTTCCCGGAGTGCCAACAACCACGTGTGCCCCGTGAAGCAGGCTTTGAGTTTGCGCTCTAAGTGCCACACCCCCACATAAAGTAATAACTTTAATGTTTTCAGTAGAGCGAGCCAATCGTCTAATCTCCAATGTGACTTGGTCAGCAAGCTCACGTGTTGGGCAAAGTACCAGTGCTTGAACATTTAGTCTAAGAGGTTCAAGTTTATTGACCAGGGGTAAGCCAAACGCAACAGTTTTACCACTCCCTGTACTTGCTTGTGCAATCAAGTCTTGTCCCTTAAGAGCAAGTGGAAGACTTAACTCTTGAATAGGTGTCATCTGGGTCAAACCCAGTTGAGTTAGATTGTCTAAGACTGCGCTACTTAAACCAAGTACGTCAAATCCCTTGGTATTTTCTTTATTCAATGTATTCATTCAACCATTATCGTGCAATTAGGAGCGAAATAAAAATCAGTGAATGCAGTTGTTGGTTGGACTCAAGTCTAAAGAGTAACTCAAGTTCAATCATTTGCGAAATTCATTTGACCCACCTTAAAATTACATTTTCACCGAGCAATTGGCAGGTTTTTAGACTTTAGTAGGGAATTGATTTGCCCTTAAGTTAGAGCCCATTTATCGAGTTATTTTTTAATCTGTTTCTCTACCCACCCATCCAAATTATCTTTCTGTGATTCAATGTTTCTCTTGAAATCATTTTTCAGCTGATCTGCCTTCTTATTGGAAGGAATTGATTTTTTGTCATTAAGGAGTCCAGTTAATCCAGCCCCTAGTTGCCCAGCGTTTGTACTTCGACGAATGAGTCCCTGCTGATCCACTACGCCTGAGTTCAATAATGGGCTGCTTGAACTCCTCTCTCCTTGGTCTATCCCCCTACCCCTATCATTGCCCATACCCATACCCCCAACCCTACCTCTACCCATTTCCTGCCTATCGCCACCCTCAATCGTTTTAGGAATCATAAGGCCACTCAGAGCAAGTCCCTCTTGCGCAAGATATGACTGCGCTATTAAACGGTCTTGAGCTCCAAGGTCCTCATCTTGTGCCATCCGCACCATGGCTCTATGGTTCACAATTGCGTTTCTCGAATAAGGGTTGGACGCAACAGTTATTACATCGTCCTTCATATCTTGAATAGATGAGGCCTTGTAAGCTTGAAACTTACCCCGATCGCTGAACTCAGAGTCACTGGTTGATCCGTCCAGGAATTGTGTGTATCGTCTATTATTGGTAGAGTGAAAAGCCAACTCTTGAGAACCAATTTTATTTGACTCTGCAACATATGCTGAACCACTCCTGAGTGCCTCTTGGCTTGACTGCGTCAATGACTCAGAGTGGGCAGCACTTTTTGCATACTCCTTGGTCACCCCAGCAGATCTAGCCAATGTGTGTGAGATTTCCTCCCCGCGTCCCTCTGAACTTACTTTCCTTGAAACCTCAGAAGTTGCATCACTCAGTGAATCGGCTTGAATGACGGCCTGACTCTTCGCCGCCTGTGAGTCAAGGCTATCCCGGTCTCTGTGTTGTCCTTCTATTCCACCGTTGAGAGACAAGCTAAGGCCTGTCATGGAGAGGGCTGCGGAGCCGCCAATAGACTCACTCGTTGAGTCATCTGAGCCGGTCCCCCTGGTAAGTTTTTGGTTTGAAGATTTATTTAGAGCTAAGTTGCTCTCATATGAGCTTCGAACCTCGCGTCCTACTTCGTTACTAACTCCAAGCTTAGAGTAATTACCTGATTTAAAAGCTTCGGTCCAGTCTTGAACCTCCCGAGCTCCTGAGCTGAACTGCTCGGAATCGGTGATGGCTTTTGAAGTACTTGAAGAGACCTCTTTCGCACCAGTGCCAAAAGTCTGAGAACTAGATACACCGTCAAAGGCGCCGCTCATCTTGCTGACAGATCCTCCTCCAAGTTGCATCGAAGCGTTCATGAGCTCCCCACTTCTAGCCATTGCTGAGGGTGCAACCAAGTCAGGTGCAAGAACTTTTTCATCAAAATGGTCACTTCCCCCCATCTTGGACGCCAAACTCACCACTGCTGCGGACTCAGACATTGCAAATATAGTGGTCATAAGAACTGGCAAAGCAGCCATGAGCGCACTTGCTGCTCCAATTTGCATTGAGAAACTTCTGTAAACCTCAGCTGCACTGGCCTGGTTGATCATTCCCCCCTGCCCCATGGACACAATAAAGTTTCCCACGTTGTAATAAATCATTCCATTGATGAGAGACCCGCCCACGTTTGTAACCAAATATGGCCAAACAATCATGTGCACCGCTACTGTAATACTTTTACCAGAGTCCACACCTCTAAACATCATAAAGATGATCATGATGGGGGAGAGCCCAATGATGAGAGCAAGCATGTAATTTCCAAACTGACCCGCAAACTGCATAGCCAATTGCCCAGCCGAGGTGTTGTCAATGTTTGCTTGCTCGGTTGCCTTGCGCAGCTCCATAGTTGCCAAACACTGGGCCTTGCCTGCTCCGTCTGCTTTTAAGCAATCTAAGTTATCCCTTACAACCGATTCAAACAAAAGATTTAAAACCTCGCTATTCGCTTGATCCACGCCACCCACTGCCGAGTTCAGAACTGAGCTTGATTGACGAATACCCAGATAGATGTTGTCAAGACTGCTAAGCGAGTAGGTTTGACCGTTCGCAGTGTCTGTTGAGCTCACTGCTCCGGTGACGGCTACACCAAAGGCACTTGACGAAAGGGCAGCATTGATATTGGTTGCGACCTGCATTGCAGCGTTCGAACAACTCAGCGCGTCAGCACCCGCATTGCTCCCAGTTGGTATATCTGTCACGTAGGCTGTCCCGTTAAGAGACGCCTGGTAAAGCAAAGCACCGATGCTGGTCGGACTTGCACTCAGATTGGAAACTTGCAAGGACTGCAACGCAGATGCACCAGATGAGTTGGTATTTCCTGCATTCATAACTAAAGAGCTCACACTTGCATAGTCAACTCCCGCCGCACTATCCAAGCACTGCTCAACGACAGAGTTAATCTGACTCGTAATACCAGGCAGTTTATCTACTGCATGTCTGGCAGATAGTAAGGTTTTAAGGGGGTTCATGAACCCATTGCCTCGTGAGGCCAAGTAGGAGGCCTGAGCATTGGTTCCCTGAAACGCGTTCTCAACTAAATTACCCATGGTGTCGGCCATGCTAGATGCAACAAAAGGGACTACGCTGATTACAACTGGTACATTGGCAATGCTGGTTTGCTGTCCAGTCAGTAAATTCTCAGTCGTGACCGTCCCCTTCAAACTGGGCTGGGTTAGTAAAATAGCAAAGACAAACGCTGCCAGTACATTCAACCAACCCTTAATCAGAGCGCCTCCACCTTGACCAACTGAGTTTACTGTGGCCTTGGTTGTCATGAGAATAATTTGCATTACTCCAGCAAGACTTGCCACACTCCAAATGAAGGAGGTCTGCTGGCAAATCATCGCTACACCATTGAAAATGACATAAAGCAATTGAGCGTCTGCAAAGGACACAATATTAAAGGTAGGGATCATCTGCAGGGCTTGGCTTTATATGAATTAATAGTATCTGACTATGGAGTGTCTGGTGACTGGGGTTTAATTGAGTTTTTATGACTACTGAAAGTAGATTAGGTCCGCCCTAAATATTCAATCTTTATTTATTGGTATGAGACATCAAGGTAGTCGCATCATTCATATATTGAACAATGTTTTCTTTAGCTCTATCCTCTGCGCAGGCCTTGATGTATCCAAGCGTATCTTCTCTTAAATGATCTCTATTCGCCACAATATCTGAGGACATCTCAAAACTATTCGCATCTGTCAACGCGCTAGAGGATCTAACAAGCGCCCTTCCCAACTCTGCAACGACGCAGTTCTCTATTGGAGTCCTAAGTTTGAGCGCAATGGAGATACGGTCATCATTTCGCCTGGCTTTCATTAGTAAATTCAACACCGGTTGCCCAGCACTGGATACAAATGATCTTTGCGCATCAGATAGGATTAGATTTTTACCTTTGTTATTGTTGAGTTTTCCAAGGATAGACTCAGGGGTGATGCTCAGTGCGTCTGCAGAGCCAAAAAGAACACTATTAACCCACCCCCTTACCCCTGAGTAGTTAAAGTTCTGCTTTTGCATGCTTGTACATATCTGCGCGTCTATTGCCCCCCCTGAAGAATCGCCCAACGGATTCATGCAGTACCAAAGCACCAGGGGTGTATTGGGATAAGAGGATCCCGCTCCACCTCCTCTTACAAAACTCTCAAGCGTTATCGTATTGTTACCTCTACAAACAATCCGACCGCTATCGTTACCAACTACGGTGGAGCCGTCAACTGCTCCCCCTTGATTGGCAGACGAACAGGGAACGCCCGCGACGCTATAGCCTAGTAAAGAGATCAAAATCCTATTGTTTAAATCATTGGGGTTGGTTGAATCATCCAAGGACCCATCCATATTAGTGAGCCCAATAGTACCGAGAATGCTGGTCGCTCCAGAATTCACTGCCGCTTTCATGATTTGATTGCCCGAGCTTGGGTTGAACTTTGCGGCAGTTTTAAAGAAACCATTTGCGTCATTTACATACGATTGCAAACCAGAGAAGACATCCGTAAACATACCGCGCTGAGCAGCTCCTTGATTCCCCTCCCCGTCCAAATTGGTGCCAATTGCTTTGTCGGTGGTTGATAAGAGCGTATGGGCCATGGCACATGAATTTTTTGCCAAATTATTCATGTTTTGCAGTAACGCCTGAAACTCAGTAATCAATTGATCTAGACCTGGACTGATGGTGTGAATTGCAGCTTTAAAAGCCAAAGCTGCAGCGTTTGATGCGATCGCGCGAAACACAGCAATCAACTGCTGACCGTTGATCATGGAGAATGATCCTAGCATCAAGTCTACGCCTCCGCACCCCGCGTTCAGTCTTGGGGGGTCAAAGGCAACGATGTTGACTTCCTTTAAAGGCGTGCTCAGTACCAACGATCCGCCAAAAACTCCGGTCATATTTTTCCCCGCCATAACCCCTGGGGATGTTGCATTTGACATGAAGGTACTTTGGAGATCCCCCATAATTCCAGCTGAGCACAAGTCGCAAAGTAAGATCAAACCTATAGGAATACATTTATATACCCCCCCCCGAACGTACCCAAAGGCAGTGTTTAGTTTTAAATGGATAGACATAGATAGGGACTTTAATAATTTTTTTCAAGCATAGGTTGCAGCTTTGGTTTAAAACTTGCCGGATTGTTTGCATCTAACTTCAACCCCTCCAAATCCTCGGGTGAGGCAAGCCCTCTATCCCATAAATTTAGATCGAGCTTGATTTTGTCTGACAGTAAATCAGTCTTGTATGCAGCGTAAGCCATTACCTTAGTTAACTCATCAGCCGCGTAGTAGCCCTGCGAAATAATGAGATATTTATTGGGATCAACTCCGTCGTTATAAGCTGCAGGATGGTTCAAATAAACAACTGAGGGGGTAAGCTTTAGTCCTAGTTTTTTGTATAGTCCGTTGTCCTTGGCCAGCTGCCCCTTATACCCTTGCGGGGCAACGCCATCAATTGATATCACCCAAAGCTGAAGGCCGAACTGTTCATTCAAAAACTTGAGGACTGGCAGTTGCAAGGCACAAAAGGGACATTTGCTGTCCACAAAAACATAAACACCTCCGCTGATAGACATCTCTCTTATGGCCGCCTGTTGAGCGAGGATATTTGTATTTCGAATTGAGTTTGCCCCACTGCTTGCATAAGGAATACGGTTGTTCTCATTTAGGAATGGATCAGCCTTGGAGACTTCATCCACCTTTAATGAGAAATTTTGAGCCTTATCCAAGATAATGCGCTTCGTGTAGAGGTAGGCTTCAATATTTTCTGTACTGGGGTTATCTATGGCTCTCTCCTCAAGGACAATATAATTTTTCCTTAACCACTGCACAGAAACTGATTGCTCACCAGTATTAGGCCGAGGAATTTTGAGACTGGGCATAGCTTCCTTCGGGGGGTCTTTCCTCTGTGAACTCTCTTTCTCTAAAGACTTCCTCAAAATAAGTGGTTTACCTTGCAAGAAGTCTTCC
>CAIWAO010000002.1 GCA_903910745.1 uncultured Burkholderiales bacterium | reverse complement strand
TTTATTAGTAATGGGAATTGTAGTAAAAAATAATTCATATGAACGATTTTCGATTTTTCGGAATTCTAAAATTGACTTGGAAGCTACAAACCACCCAAATATATCCAATTACATCCAATTTAGATCGCAAAATAACCTTCTATCAAAGTAGGTTTTAATGTTAAAGGGGTATTCAATTTTGTTTCATTTTTGATAAAAGTCGGAGAGTCATAAAGCAATCTAAAGGTTATGAATGTTAATTCTTTATGGTTACATTATCAACCCTAAAAAAATATACTTTCATTATCACAACTCACTTCACAATAAATCGCTAAGTTAATAGCGATACTAAGGAAAATAAGTCATGAAAGGTCTAAACTAGGGATTCCAGAGGCGATCAAAGGGGGCCTCGGATCCGTTTTATGATGACTTCAAATCGTTCGCGGTGGGTTGCTCAGTGTTGAGAACATTGGACGTTTAAACAAAATAGTAGATATTTTTGGGAGGTTTTGTGAGTGATATAAATTCAAATACTGAACTGGATCTGAACACTGACAGATTCATTCAAGAAACAATAGAAGCTCTTAAAAAACTTGATAAAGAGGAAAGAGAGCATTATCAGTTCTTATCTAAGGCTGTACTCAAATGCTACTTTGATGAGAATAACAGAGCAGTTGTTACGATCAGCAAGGGCCTGGGTCAAACCTTCACGCTCATCTCAGTGAACGCAGATGATAATCAAACCAACCGGATACTGTCAGATACGAGTGATGCGGTTGGCTTTGGCCACTCACACCACAAAACTCAAAGACCACAACTCTTGAACTGAAACTGTCTGGTTTCTCTAGGCTAGAACTGGATCTTTGATAAAGCAATCTAGAAAAGTAAAGTAACTAGAAGTAAAGAACATCGCCGCCAACAAAAGCATTACAGGCAGCAAAATAAAAGAAATCCAACCATCATCTTCAACGACCATGGTCGTGAGCACCAGTACAGTTGCTACGCATATAAATATAGCGGCCCACGTTAAGCCAAACATTAAAAAAGCGCGCCAATTAGACCAGCAGGCCACAAAGCTAAAGAATAGACTTTTCAAAACTGGCTCACCGTGCCAGTGAACCAACGCAGGTGAGTGCCAAAATAAGGCTGATAAAGGCAAGTAAAGGGCAGTTGAGACCCACATCGCATTTTGAAAATTACTGGAATTTATGGTCTCTGCTGTAAAGGTTCCCCCGTTTAAGTAAAGGTTCGCAAAAACTCCGCCGTCATAGAGGGCGGAAATACCGAGGATAGCGAAGAATGCGACTGCATAAATAAGACCCAATTGAAGCATTGATTTTCTGCGACTAGCATCCACAGTCAGTGCAATGATCAGAATAGATGGCATGGGAAATTTATCTAAATTAGCCTCTCTCGCAGCTGCCATCAATCCAAATGTTGCTAGTGGCAAAAGCATTAATGCTAAAAAACTACCTGCAAATGGGACGAGGGAGAGAACCGATAACATAGCCATAAACATAAAAAATAGTCCACTAAGTGCAATCGGTTGTTTCCAAAAGGTTTGAACTCCCATCCGCACCCAAATCATTCCGTTTCTAGCGGGTACAACATTTAATTTCATATGAAAGATCCGGGTATTTAAAGGGCCACAGGCGAAGTCGCTCGCTCAAGAAGCACGCGCTCAAAGTGGGTAGGATCGTGGGGCTGTAAAAGGGACGCCTCTCGGGGGAGGTGGAAGTCCCACAACCTGGAGAGCCAAAATCTGAAGGCGGCAGCTCTGAGCATTGGATTTAGCATTTTGCGCTCACAATTTTCAAGAGGCCGTATCTTTTGGTAGGCATCAAAAAACGCGTGAAATAATTCTTTGTGCCATTGACCACTATCATGATCAATACACCAATCATTCAAACAAATAGCCAAATCATAGACCCAGTGATCAATACCAGCAAAATAAAAGTCAAAGAATCCTGTTAACTCTGAATCCTTGAACATGACATTGTCGCGAAAAAGATCTGCATGGACCGGACCGACAGGGAGAGCGGCGTAAGCAGACAAAGTTGCGATGTGGTTTTGAAACGCAAGCTCGCTCTTTAAAAACTCTTGTTGGCGTTCATTGATGTGCGGGAG
Organism: uncultured Burkholderiales bacterium; assembly: GCA_903910745.1. Taxonomy (GTDB): domain Bacteria; phylum Pseudomonadota; class Gammaproteobacteria; order Burkholderiales; family Burkholderiaceae_C; genus Limnohabitans. Next base: position 29,994 of record CAIWAO010000002.1, on the reverse strand, counting down.
CACTAGTGGGGTGGTCTCATTCCACCACCGTAGGCCTCTAAGATTTGGCTGCTCGAACAAAAAATCTTTACCAGCTAAATGCATCTGCGCCAACATGGAGCCGACCAATTCGCAGTGTTTTGTGTTGGGGCTTAGTTCACTTTGCCCCTCTAATTTGGAGACTATTGCAGCTGGTTTGTCATTGATTTGAAAAACGATTTCATCCCTTGAACTCGTGAGCGGCAAAGGAACTTTTATTCCCTTGTAAGCCAAGTGTTTCATTAGATTCAAATAAAATGGCAATTGCTCAAAAGTTAGCCTCTCAAACAAAGTTAAAACGTATTCCCCTTCAGGGATCGTTAAAAAATAATTTGTGTTTTCTATGCCTCCTTTGATAGCGTTAAGCTCCAAGGCTGAACCCAGATTTAAGTAATCGAGTAAAGGTGCGAGTTGAGCTTCAGTAACAGGTGTGTAAACGGCCATTGCTTTGGGTGTCAGGGAGGAGAGTAGCTAATACAAACACAGACTTTGGGGAACACTCCATTGTAGGCTTGCTTTAGGGGAGAATCATCAAATATTAGCTCTTAGATAACTAAAACAATACATTCAACATAACATTACTTTTGATTTCTTCAGGACCTACTGGATTTAGAGTGCACAATATGATTTATGAGTGAAAAAAAGACCCTTTTATTGGTAGATGGCTCAAGCTATTTGTACAGAGCCTTTCATGCTATGCCAGACCTTCGGGTCACCCCAGGAGATCCAACCAGTCCTGCCACAGGAGCGATTAGGGGGATGATCAATATGATGGCTAGCTTGAAAAAGGAAATTCAAGCCGATTATGCTGTTTGCGTATTTGATGCACCAGGCCCCACCTTTAGGGACGAGTTGTATCCTGAATATAAAGCAAACAGATCACCCATGCCTGCAGATTTGCGCTCACAAATAGATCCTATCCACGAGGTGGTAAGGTTGTCGGGTTGGAAGGTATTGGCTGTGCCAGGAGTAGAAGCCGACGACGTAATCGGAACGCTTGCCCATATGGGGGACATTAAAGATATAGAGGTCATCATCTCAAGTGGCGACAAAGATCTTAGTCAACTTGTGAATGAGAATATTTGGGTGATGGACACCATGAGCGGTAAAAAACGCAACATTGAGGGTGTTACTGAGGAGTTTGGGGTGCCACCCACTCTAATGCTTGATTATCAGACATTGGTTGGAGACACAGTAGATAACGTACCTGGGGTGGAGAAGGTTGGACCAAAGACAGCTGTCAAATGGTTGAATGAGTATGGGAATTTAGAAAATATCATCCAAGCTGCGCCGTCCATCAAGGGTGTTGTAGGTGAGAATTTACGCAAGTCGCTTGAATGGTTACCTAAAGGGCGAGAGCTTTTGACAATTCGAACCGATTGTGATTTGTCACAATATATTGAGGGAATGCCTGAGTTTGCAGACCTCAAACTCAGAGAGCCAGAGCAGGAAAAACTTCTTGAGTTCTATAAAGCTTATGGTTTTAAAGGATTGGTAAGAAATCTAGAGACCGGCGCCAGTGCGCCGGGTACTGTAGGTGCAGATGGATCGCCTAGAGAAGGCCGGCTCTCAAAGGGTCGGTCTTCTAGCCAAAGTTCAGATGGTTTATTCGAGTCTTCAAGTGAAGAAGAAACTGCTCCTCAGAGCTCTTTAAATGGGCCAGTTAATTACGAAACAATTTTGGACTGGGATCACTTAGATCGTTGGATAGAGCAGCTCAAATCAGCAAAGTGGGCAGCGCTTGATACAGAGACTACTTCATTAGACGAGATGCAGGCTCAAATTGTTGGAATCAGTTTTAGCGTCAATGTTGGAGAGTCTGCGTATATACCTTTAACGCATGACTATCCAGGAGCGCCTGATCAATTGCCAATCAAGCAGGTTTTAGAAAAACTAAAACCTTGGCTTGAAGATCCATTTGCTTGCAAAATTGGGCAACACATTAAATATGATCGCCACGTTTTTGCCAATCACGGTATACATGTGCAGGGTTACATGCACGATACTATGCTGCAAAGTTATGTCTTGGAGGTTCATAAGCCTCATAATTTAGGGAGCCTTGCGCTCAGACATCTAGGGCGCTCAGGAGTCACTTATGAGTCTTTATGCGGCAAGGGTGCTCATGAGATCAAATTCAATCAAGTCGAGATTGCGCAGGCCTCGCATTATGCCTGCGAAGATACTGATCAGACACTTGATGTTCACTTGTGTTTATGGCCCAAAATCGAGTCTGATGAACGTTTGAATTTCATTTATCAATTAGAGATACAAAGCAGTGAGACTTTGTTTAGGATTGAGCGCAACGGGGTTCTAATTGATGCGCCGACCTTAGCTAAACAAAGTCAGGAACTGGGTCAACGTATTGGAGAGTTAGAGGAGGAGGCTTACGCACTCGCTGAGCAGCCTTTTAACCTCAGTTCTCCAAAGCAAATTGCGGAAATATTTTTTGAGAAATTAGGTCTTCCCGTTATTAAGAAAACTCCCAAAGGCGCTCCCAGTACCGATGAAGAAGTGTTGGAGAAATTGGCAGAGGACTATCCTTTGCCTGCTAAGATACTCGAGCACAGGGGGATCTTCAAGCTCAAAGGTACTTACACTGATAAGCTAGCTCAAATGGCTCAACCCAGCACGGGACGAGTCCACACCCATTACGCCCAGGCAGTTGCAGTGACTGGTCGACTCTCAAGCAATGAGCCAAATCTGCAAAACATACCGATTAGAACTCCAGAGGGTAGAAGGGTCAGAGAGGCCTTTGTTGCACCCCATGGTAGTCTTATTGCTAGTGCAGACTACAGTCAGATCGAACTGCGTATCATGGCGCATTTAAGTGAGGATGAAGCTTTATTAAGGGCATTTCATGAGGGTGTGGATGTACACAAAGCTACGGCGGCGGAGATATTCGCAATTCCAAGTGAGCAGGTCAGTCAAGAACAAAGAAGGTACGCCAAGGTCATTAACTTTGGGTTGATTTACGGTATGAGTGCATTTGGACTGGCAAAGGCTTTATCCATAGATAACTCTGCAGCTAAGAACTACATTGATAGGTACTTTCTGAGGTTTGCCGGCGTTAAACGCTACATGGAAGAAACTCGTACTAGCGCACGTCAAAAGGGTTTTGTGGAAACAGTTTTTGGTAGGCGTTTATATCTGCCAGAGATCAACTCACCCAATGGACCAAGAAGGGCAGGGGCTGAGCGAGCTGCGATCAATGCACCCATGCAAGGTACAGCTGCAGATTTAATAAAGCTTAGCATGGTAAAAATCCAGCAAGAGCTTGATAGACAAGACAAGAAAATCAAGATGATCATGCAAGTTCATGATGAACTGGTATTTGAGGTGCCAATTGAGGAGTTGGATTGGCTTAAGCAGAACATTCCAAGTTTAATGGCCGGGGTTGCTAACTTAAAGGTTCCTTTGTTGGCTGAACTTGGATTGGGAGAAAATTGGGATAAAGCGCACTAAGTTCACCTGCGCTAGCATATTATGCAAAGCTTTAACTATTTACTGATTTCGATTTTATTAGGTACCCTCGCCTGTGGTGTGGGTAGTGTTTGGGTGGCTTGGCTATTTGTAAACGCCGTCATGTCCAAGTACACGCAGCATTTGCTTAGTTTGGCCGCCGGCGCTTTACTCGCTACAGCATTTCTTCATTTACTACCTGAAGCATTTGAGGCATCTCAAAATCCAAGGGGCCTATTGAGTACTCTTTTAGGTGGAATATTATTTTTCTTCCTCTTAGACAAGGCAGAGCTTTGGCATCATGGGCATGAGCACCATCACCCGCACTATGAAGATAATAAAGAAAACCATGAACACCTGACCGATCAATCTAGCAATACAACAAACAGTTTTGCAACCTCTCATTCTCCTGCTCATGAACATTCACACTACAACGGGGGTGGATGGGCAGTTTTATTTGGGGACAGTTTGCATTCTTTTGGGGACGGTATTTTGGTGGCAGCTGCATTTATGGCAGATTTTCAGGTTGGACTTGTTGCTAGCCTAGCAGTTTTGGTACATGAAGTTCCACATCATATGGGGGATCTTATTGTCTTAGGGGTTGGATCGAATCAACCTAAAAATGCAGTTATCAAATTGAGTCTGGCTGGTGGTGTAACCGTAGTTGGGGGCTTGGCGGGGCTACTTTTAATGAGCGGTCATGAGGACTTTCTTCCCTACCTGTTAGCACTGGCTAGTAGTAGCTATATATACGTTTCTTTGGCAGATTTGATACCTCAATTGCAAAAGAGGCTAAGTCCAAAACAAACTCTTATCCAAGTAATCTGGTTAAGTTTGGGACTGGTGTTGGTCAGTTTGACAAGCCAGTTGGGAAAGTGAAACCAAAACTAAAGATAGAAGTAATCTTGGTAGGTTACTTACACTGGTCTTAGACCAGATATTTCTAAATCAGAAGCGTTTAAAAATTAAACTTCCGTTTGTGCCGCCAAACCCAAAGTTATTCTTTAGTGCGTAGGTCATATTGATTTCCCGAGCCTTATTGGCACAGTAGTCAAGGGGGCATTCAGGATCTTGGTTATCCAAATTAATTGTGGGAGGTGCTATTTGATTGTGTAACCCAAGTATCGTAAATACACTCTCAATGCCTCCAGCGCCGCCGAGCAAATGTCCCGTCATGGATTTGGTTGAGCTGACGAGTGTATTTTTAGCGTGCTCACCAAAGGCCGCTTGAATTGCATGCGTTTCGTTCACATCACCTAAAGGCGTAGAGGTACCGTGAGCGTTGATGTAATCAATTGCATCTGGATTAATCTGCGCATTTTTCATGGCGTGGACCATTGCGCGTCTGGGGCCGTCCATATTAGGTGCGGTCATGTGTCCAGCATCTGCACTCATTCCAAAGCCAACCAACTCGGCGTAAATCTTTGCGCCGCGGGCTTTGGCAAACTCGTATTCTTCAAGAACCACTACACCAGCGCCTTCACCGAGTACGAAACCATCGCGGTCTTTGTCCCAAGGCCTGGATGCAGACTTTGGATCATCGTTTCTCGTTGATAGAGCTCTCATAGCTGCAAAGCCGCCAAGACCAAGGGGGGAGATCGTTGCCTCAGCACCGCCTGCAATCATTACGTCAGCATCTCCGTATTCGATCAAGCGTCCTGCTTGGCCTATGCTGTGTAGTCCAGTGGTACAGGCAGTTGCAATTGCAAGGTTAGGGCCTTTAAAGCCAAAACGCATAGATACATGACCGGAAATCATGTTCACAATTGAGGCAGGCACGAAGAATGGAGAAATACGGCGTGGTCCGCGGTTCACAAGTTCCGCGTGCATGTTCTCAATAAGAGGAAGTCCGCCAATACCTGAGCCAATCAGGCAACCAATTCTTTCAGCAGTCAGTTCGTTTAAGGCGTCTCCAACAGGTAAGCCGCTATCCAAAACGGCTTGCACTGCTGCAACTATTCCGAAGTGGATAAAGGAGTCCATTGTCCGCGCTTCTTTTGGACTAATGTAGGAGTCTAGATCTAATCCTTTTACTTCGCCTCCAAAATGACAAGCAAAGCCACTCGCATCAAAGTGAGTGATATTTTCTATTCCAGAGTGACCAGCAATAATGTTTGACCAGGATTCGTCTACTGTATTACCTACAGGACAGACGCAACCCAGGCCAGTCACGACAACGCGGCGACGGCTCATTCAGCAACTACTTTCCGATGGTTAGCCTATTAAATTAGGCTTTTTTATGTGCTAATGCGTAATCCACTGCATTTTTAACAGTGGTGATTTTTTCAGCGTCTTCGTCTGGAATTTCAATTCCAAACTCGTCTTCCAACGCCATGACCAGTTCAACCGTATCAAGTGAGTCTGCTCCCAAATCGGCTACAAAAGCCTTTTCCTGGGTGACCTGGGCCTCTTCAACGCCAAGTTGCTCAGCAATAATTTTTTTGACACGTGCTTCGATATCGCTCATTTAATTCCCTCAGAGGGTTGTGTAGAAGAAGGCAATTTTAGCCGAGTAGAGATTAGATTTCAGATTTTTGAAAAAAACTTAATTTCAGACCATTAACATACCGCCATTGACATGTATTTCTTGCCCAGTGATGTAAGAAGCCAACGGACTTGCCAAAAATTGAACCAAATTGGCTACATCAGACGGGGATCCCAGTCTGCTCAGGGGAATTTGGGAAATTAATGCTTTTTGTTGATCTTCGGACAGGCTGGCGGTCATATCGGTGTCAATAAAACCAGGCGCGACGCAGTTGACCGTGATGTTGCGAGAGCCAAGTTCACGAGCTAAAGCCCTTGTCATCCCTGCTACGCCTGCCTTGGAGGCTGCGTAATTGGACTGACCTGGGTTGCCGCTTGCACCGACCACGCTAGTAATATTAATTATTCGACCAAATTTTTGCTTCATCATTGGACGAATAGCGGCCTTTGACAAAGTGAATACTGCTTTGAGGTTGGTATCGATCACGGCGTCCCAATCCTCATCCTTTAAGCGCATCGCCAGCATATCTTTGGTGATGCCTGCGTTGTTGATCAAAATATGCAGACCGCCCCTGTCGTTGGTGAGGGAGTCAATAAGCGCCACTGATGCGCTGGGATCCCTGACGTCCAAAACGACACCTGAGCAACCCTCAAATGCGCTAAGGGCTTCTTGAATTTTTTCTGCCCCCGCTTGGGTTGTGGCAGTTCCGATGACGTGTACCCCCATTTGCGCGAGTGATTTGGCAATGGCTTGTCCGATACCGCGTGTGGCACCAGTTACGAGGGCAATTTGCCCTTTCATTTCTTGGACTGACATAGGAAATATAAAAAAGTTTAAATGAGGTGAGTCTGATAGTAAATACGGACTAGAGGTTGAATACAGACCCCTGATTATTCGCCTGCCAACATTTCTTGAAGCTTAGCCAGCGAGCTTGGATCATAAAGGGGAGCACCTTGCATGGAGGGTTCAATTCGAGGGGTCAAGCCGCTTAGAACTTTTCCAGGGCCTGACTCAACTGTTAAATATACCCCTAGATCTTTCATAGCTCGAATTGTCTCAACCCAACGAACTGGATTGAAGGCTTGTCGATATAAAGATTCTTTAATTTGTTCTGGGTCTCTTTGGATTAATACATCCACATTGTTGATTACCTCAATTAGAGGAGCATTAAATTTAGTGCTTTCTAATTTCTCTTTTAATTGCTCAGCAGCAGGTCTCATCAACATGCTGTGAAAAGGCGCGGACACTGGAAGAATTAAAGCTCGTTTAGCACCCATGGATTTTAAAACTTCACATGCCTTGTTAACGCCGGCAACGGTGCCAGCAATGACGGTTTGAAGTGGATCATTGAAGTTAACAGCCTGAACGCTTTCCTCTGGGTTTTCCAAAGACACCTGTGAGCAGCCTTCGATAACTTTGTCGCTGGATAGGCCAAGAATAGCAGCCATAGCCCCGGTGCCCACTGGAACAGCTTCTTGCATTGATTTCGCCCGAAATCGAACCAAGGGGGCTGCGTCTTGAAGGCTTAGTACACCAGAGCACACTAGAGCAGAATATTCCCCCAGCGAGTGACCCGCCATAACAGAGGGTTCAGCTCCACCTTCAGATCTCCAAACGCGGTAAGCTGCAACACCCGCCACTAGCATGGCTGGTTGAGTGTTGGTCGTTAAAGATAGGTCCTCTTTAGTTCCAGTTGAGATTAATCGACCTATGTCCTCGTTTAGAGCATCTGAGGCCTCTTTCAGTGTTTCTAAAACACTGGGGTGATTATTCCAAGCATCTAGCATTCCAACAGATTGGGATCCTTGACCAGGAAATAAGAAAGCAATCTTTTTCATTTTTAAATTACATGTTAAAAAGTCAGCACTGCAGAGCCCCAAGTAAAGCCTCCACCAACGCCTTCTAAAAGCAGGTTTTGGCCTACTTTTATTTTTCCAGATCTTACCCCGTAGTCAAGAGCGAGGGGAATGGATGCTGCAGAGGTGTTGCCATGATCTTGGACGGTCAAGATAACTTTGTCCATAGACAAGCCCATCTTTTTAGCCGTACTTTGTATGATTCTGATATTGGCTTGATGGGGCACAAGCCAATCTAAATCTTTGGACTCTAAGCCCGCTTTGTTTAGGCATGTTGTGGCTGTTTTCTCAAGAAGTCCAACCGCTAGTTTAAAGACAGCTTGGCCGTCCATTTTGAGGAGGGGGTTTCCTGATATCTCACCGCCGCTCACATGACCTGGGACACATAAGATATCAGTATGTTTGCCATCTGAGTGGATATCGGTTGCCAAAATACCAGGCCTCTCAGACGCCTCAAGGACAACTGCTCCAGCACCGTCTCCAAATAGGACGCAGGTCGTTCTATCTTTAAAGTCCAAGAGTCTTGAAAAGACTTCAGCACCTACCACCAAAGCTTTATTGGCTCTACCTGAGCAAATCATGGCATCAGCAACACTCAGTGCATAAACAAAACCACTGCAAACAGCCTGAATATCAAAAGCTGGTGCTCCAGCAATTGCATTTGACGTGGCACTCAGGGCTTGAAGTTTGCTTTGAAGAATACACGCAGTGGAGGGGAAAACCATATCAGGCGTGGAGGTGGCAACAATGATTAAGTCAATGTCCTCTGCTCCCAACCCTGCAGCAGATAAAGCCGCTTTAGAAGCTTCAAATGCCAAATCGCTACTGTAAACGCCCGCGTCTACAAAGTGACGTGAGCCAATTCCAGTGCGCTCGAGAATCCATGAATCTGAGCTTTCTATGCCAAGCTTCGCCAGTTGATCGACGATCTGGGCATTGGATACTTTTCGGGGGGGTAGATAACTACCCGTTCCAGTTATTCGCGCGTGTCTAGTCATTCATCTAAAGTGCTATTACCCAAATCTTTACCTATTTGGCTTGCGGCCAAAAAAGGTGCAGCTTGAGAGATTCGAACCCGAACCTTGTCTAGCAAATGGTTAAGTACTGCATCATACGCTCGGTTTAGTGCATTTTCAAAAGCAAGCACGTCTGCTGAGCCATGACTTTTAAAAACCAACCCCTGCAACCCGAGTAGTGCAGCCCCGTTGTGGCGCCTATGGTCAACTCGTTTTTTAAAAGAAGATAGTGCAGGAAGAGCGATTATTCCTGATATTTTGGTAAAGATGTTGCTCGAGAAGCCTTCTTTGAGCATTTGAGTAACCATTGCCGCAAGTCCCTCGCTAGCTTTTAAGGCCACATTTCCAACAAAACCATCACAAACTACGATATCGGTGGTTCCTTTGAAAATGTCATTTCCTTCAACGTTCCCATAAAAATTCAATCCACCGGAATTGGCAACAGTTTGCATTAATTCCGAAGTCCTTTTAATGACTTCACTGCCTTTGATCGCTTCCTCACCAATATTGAGTAACCCAACGGTGGGTTCTTCTATTCCGTGAAGGACGGAGACCAGAGCTGAGCCCATGACGGCAAACTGAATCAAATGCTCCGGCGTGCAATCCACATTAGCGCCTAGGTCGAGCATGGTTGTGCCGCCACCCTTGACGTTGGGCATTTGACCTGCAATTGCGGGGCGCTCAATCCCGTCAATCGTTTTCAATACATATCTTGCAATGGCCATTAGTGCACCCGTATTACCGGCTGATACGGCGGCCTGTGCATGTCCGGCTTTGACTTGTTCGATGCTAATTCGCATGGAAGATTTTTTCTTACGCCTGAGTGCAATCTCCACTGCATCATCCATCTCCACGACCTCTGGGGACTCAACTAAAGTGACTCTTGGGTGCGAAAAATGTTGAATACTGTCTTTAAGACCTACACAAATTAAGTGTGCATCTGGATGGTTATTTAAGAATTTGAGACAAGCTGGTATCGTGACGGACGTACCATGATCTCCACCCATGCAATCAACGGCCAATGTAATCATAGTATGGCGGTGTTAGTAGGGTGTATTGAGTTGCAAAAGCAAGAAGCAAGAATACAAAAGCCCGCGCCAAGTTAAAGCGACGGGCTCATTCAAATCAGAAGCTTTAAGCCTCTGATTTGGTTTTTAGCACTTTGCGACCACGGTAAAAGCCGTTAGGGCTGATGTGGTGGCGCAAATGAACTTCGCCACTTGTTGGCTCAACTGCCATACCAGGTACGTTTAATGCGTTGTGTGAACGGTGCATACCGCGCTTGGAGGGAGATTTTTTGTTTTGTTGGACGGCCATGTCAGGCTCCTCGGAATTCTTGGTTTTTCAGATCTAGGCAAGTCAAAACACAAGCTCTGCTTGAATTGACATTAGCCCACGATTATAACGCACTCTATGTAATTTGGTCTATTTTGATATTCAAATCAAGTCTTTGTGGACTTTTTTAAGTTCGCCAGTACTGCAAATGGGTTAGGGCGTTGGAACTCCGGGTTCTCCTGTCCTTCTTTTGCGAGGTCTTCTAGGAATAAGTTTTGGCATACCTGGTGTCTTGGCACTATAGGCAAACTCATGATGAGTTCATCTTCTATTAATTCTAAAGTATTAAATTTTTTATCCATAACAAGAAGATCTTCTTCATTTTCGTCATCTTGTTCTAGGGCTGTTGCTTCGCTGTCAACGAATCTAAAACTTCTATCAACATTTAAATCAAAAGAGGCTAACTCAAGACAGCGTTGACAAGTCATCATTACGTGTGTGTTGGCTTTTAGGTGAAGCCAAATTTGGTTAATGCCGTCTGGGGTCTTGATTTGCTGACCGTTTAGGCTCCAATTGATAGATTCTTCAGGGGATTTTCTTGAATCCTCAGCGCATAAGCGTTCAAATCCCAAGAGGGGCAACTTACCGCTAAGAGCGCCAGAGCTTTGGGCAAAATTCAAAATGTCTAATTGATTTAGTTCAATGTTTTGTTTCATCAAGCTAAGTGTAAGAGAATCGTGATGTGAAATTTAGAAAATATGTCAATGAATCCATACAAACTAATATTAGCTTCAACATCTCCTTATAGAAGAGACTTATTGGAGCGCTTGAAAATTCCCTTTGAGGTCGTTGCACCACAGGTTGATGAGACTCCCCAGGTAGGGGAGAGTCCGCAGTTCTTGGCAAGGAGATTGGCGGTAGCTAAAGCACAAGCAGTAGCCCACTTAAATCCAGATGCCTTTGTCATAGGATCTGACCAAGTGGTCAACTTAAGTGGCGAGTGTTTAGGTAAACCCGGCAATCATGAGAAAGCAGTTTTACAACTAAGAAGGCTGCAGGGCAGAGAGGTTCATTTTGAGACCGCTGTTGCAGTTGTGTGTCATGCTAATGGATTTCTTGCTGAGGACCTAGTATCAGTGAGGGTGAAATTTAGAAATTTGGAAGACGCTGATATTGAGAACTATTTGCGAGCAGAAACGCCGTATGACTGCGCAGGCAGCGCCAAAAGTGAAGGTCTTGGAATTGCCCTTTTAGAGATGATCCAAAGTGATGATCCAACGGCTTTGATTGGACTGCCCTTAATTTGTACTTGTACCCTGCTTAGGCAAGCAGGTTTGAAACTGTTTTGACTTTATTTTTTAATACTTCTGAATATGGTTGAAAACACAAATCAAAATTACGGCACCTTGTTTTTAGTTCCCGGCACACTGGATTTTGGGTGTGATGAGCAAATTCCTATTGCCCATGTGTTGCCTATCAAAACGCTACAAGTTGCAAGTGAACTGGGCTATTGGATCTGCGAAAATTCAAAAACTCTTCGCGCTTACCTTAAAAGGGTGGGAGAGGTCTGTCCTCTTGTTCAACCGATTCAGCAAATTAATATACAAGAGCTTGCGCATCAAATTCATAAAAAGGGCGACCACTCAGGACAATCTCGATCGAGCCAAAAGTCAGATATCGCTCAACTCCTAAAGCCCGCTCTAGAAGGCCACTCTATGGGTCTTGCGAGTGAGGCTGGGATGCCTGCAGTTGCAGACCCTGGCTCCTCTGTTGTAAGGGCTGCACATGCTCTAAATATTGCAGTAGTTCCTTTGGTGGGGCCTTCCTCAATATTGATGGCCTTGAGTGCTTTCGGTTTAAATGGTCAAAGTTTCGCCTTTGTGGGTTATGTGCCTCACGAAAGCATAGCCCTAGCTAAACGTCTGAAAGAGTTGGAGTCCATTGCTCTCAGGAGCGAGCAAACTCAGCTTATCATTGAGACGCCCTACAGAAACAATGCTCTGTTTAAATCTTTACTCAGTAACTTAAATTCAAATACCAGGGTGGGCATTAGTTTGGGTTTGACAATGAGCCAAATGAAAAACGCATGCAAATCAGTAGCCGATTGGAAGCGTATGGGCTTTGAGCTTCCGCAAAATTTGCCTGTCGTATTTGCTATCGGAATTTGATAGTTTTGGACTCAAACTTAGTGTATTTCTGGCCAGGTTTTCAGGGCTTTAACGGCTCCTGCACCCAACGCAGCACCAAAGCGTTTTGCCAATCTCTCTGCAACATTGTCGCGCTTGGTGTAATCCACCAACTCTTCTGCTTTAACTACCTCTCGCGCAACGTAATCCAAACTGCCAAGGCCATCGGCAAGTCCCATCTCAATTGACTCCTGACCAGTCCAAAATAGACCACTAAAGAGATCTGGTGACTCCTTGAGTCTCTCGCCTCTGCCCTCTTTTACTACGCCAATGAACTGTTGGTGAATTTGGTCTAACATTTTTAATGCAAATGCTTTTTGAGTTTTGGACATTGGACTAAATGGGTCCATGAATCCTTTGTTCTCACCTGCGGTGAGAAGTCGTCTCTCAACTCCTACTTTATCCATGACGTTGGTAAAGCCAAATCCGTCCATCAAGACCCCGATACTGCCGACAATACTTGCTTTGTCGACATAAATCTCATCTGCAGCAACTGCAATGTAATAGGCTGCAGAGGCACAAGTTTCTTCGACCACTGCGTAGACGGGTTTTTTGTGCTTTGTTTTTAAACGTTTGATTTCGTCATTGATCATACCTGCCTGCACTGGACTTCCCCCGGGGGAGTTGATTAGGAGGACGACAGCTTTTGTATTCTCATCTTCAAATGCATCCTTAAGCGCTTGATTAATCCACACAGCGCTAGCGTCTGAGTCAGCAGAAATCTCCCCTTTAATTTCTACTACCCCAGTGTGTTCACCGCTGGTGGTTGTTGGGCCAGTATTTTTGTACATAGTAATGAAGCCTGCGACCACCAACACAACCAACCAAGCAAAGCGTATAAAGGTTCTCCAGCGTCTAGCCAGGCGCTGTTCTTCTAAAGCTGCAAAAGCCCACTTTTCAAGAGTGGCTTGGCCCCAAGTCGGTACTTGACCGTTATCAGTTGTGCGACCAGGCTGATTTGGGCTATTGCTGGGTGCGGCTGAGTTAGCGTTCGTGTTGGCTCCAGAGCCATTAGGATCGTTGAGAGGTTGATTCATTATTTTAAAAAACAAAAATTTTAAGATTGTGAGTAGTATGCCAGTAGACGTTGCCGTCTGATTCAGAAAGGGTGATTTTTACTAAATTGCCGCGACAAGGGCCTTCAACACATTCCCCAGTTTCTGGCTTATAGACTGCACCGTGAGTTGCGCAGAGCAACCATTTCCCAGATTCATCAAAAAACCGGTTTGCCTGGTAATCCATTTCCATAGGAATGTGAGCGCAACGATTTAAATAAGCCTGAACATGGCCCTTGTGACGCACAGCAAACGCTCTGCAAGTCAGCCCTTCATAGATTACATCAAAAGGGACAGCTGGCTGAGCGTCTATGAGTGCGCCAGAGGAACATAAAAATATTTTCTCATCCATTCTCAACGATCCACTGATGTAAATCTTTAATTGACGGGGCTATGTAGAGGGGATCAAATTCTTTAAGGCTCTCGCCTTTGTGAGCTCCGTAGCTGACTCCAATACTTGCACAGCCGGCCCTTTTTGCCATTAATAAATCGTGCGAAGTGTCACCAATCATAAGTGTTCTTGAAGGTAGGATCCTCAACTCCTCCATCAACTCCAGTAGCATCTTCGGATCAGGTTTGCCAGCCGTTTCGTCTGCTGTTCGAGTTGAATGAAAGACATCCTTTAATGCCGCAGTACCTAATGCATCATTAAGGCCCGTGCGACTTTTGCCAGTTGCGACTGCGATTTTGAAGGACTTTGACCGAAGATCATTCAGCATCTCAAGGGTGCCTTCAAAGAGCGTTAAATCGTCCTTGTGATTGACATAATGATGGCCATATCTTTTGCTAAGTTCTGGGTATTTATGCGCTGGAACATCAGGCGCTGCATGGGCAAGAGCTGGACCTAGCGCCAGACCAATCACGTAAGCTGCTCTCTCATCTGTAGGGGTTTGACCGCCTACATCTTTAACTGCTTCTTGGATGCAGCGAACTATTATTTTTGTTGAGTCAAAAAGCGTTCCGTCCCAATCAAACGCAATCAAGTCAAATTCTCTAGATCTTGATGGGAGGTTGGACATGGTCTATGAATTCCTGCAATTCTGGCGGTAAGGGGGCTTCTAATAAAACGCTTTTTTCGCTATTCGGGTGATTAAATCTAAGTCTCCAGGCATGCAAGAACATGCGCTTTAGGCCCATTTTTTTCAACTCCCTATTGTGATCGAAATCTCCGTACTTATCATCTCCAACGATCGGATAACCTTGGCTTGCTAAGTGAACCCTAATTTGGTGGGTTCTACCCGTTTTAATTGTGACCTCCAGTAAACTAAATCCTCCCACTAGCCTGGATAACTTAACCAAGGTAATTGCGCGTAGTCCACTAGGATCGTTATGGGCTAACACTTTTACTCGCCTTTCTCCCTCACCTACACCGTCTCCAGGGCCGATGGTGTATTTGAGCAGAGGTAGATCGATCACCTTTTTATTAGATGGCCATTGACCTTTGACGAGGGCCAAATATGTTTTTCCAGTCTCTCGACCTTTAAACTGGGCCTGTAGTTGAGTGAGAGAGCTTCTTTTTTTTGCTACCAGCAAAATCCCTGATGTTTCTTTGTCCAACCTGTGGACCAGTTCAAGGAGTTTAGCTAAGGGTCTGGCACTGCGCAGTTGCTCTATGACTCCAAAACTGACCCCGCTTCCTCCGTGCACCGCAACCCCTGAGGGTTTGTTAATTGCCAACATCCATTCATCTTCTAAAAGGATTGGAAATTCCTTCGCTGGTGTTGTATCTTTGAGCTCAGGTGTTTCCCCTAATTCCTCGCCCTTGCTGACTCTAACTGGGGGTACGCGAACGAGGTCACCTTCTTTAATTCTGGTTTGGGCGTCAACCCGACCCTTGTTTATTCTTACCTCTCCGCTACGAATGATCCTGTAAATGTGAGTTTTGGGGACGCCCTTGAGGTGTTTTATTAGAAAATTGTCAAGTCTTTGCCCCGCAGACTCTTCATCTACTGTGATTGTTTTGGCGCTCGGCAGTTTTGCCGTCATGTCTGGGTCTATAATATTCATTACCAGCGATCTGTTCTCTAAGTGCTTGATTTGAATAAGAGATTAGAGCACGAGAATGGCCGTTGCGAAGTCGATGCCATGTGAGTTATTTATTTGTATGCCCTGACCAACGTTTTGGCAGCTTGATGCAAATCCTCATGTAGAGCCGATGATTTTAGAAACTTGAACGGAATTAACGAAGTTGTAGCGTCATAAACAGATGAAGCTACAGCGGAAAAAAGCGAGTAACGACAGCTATGTTTTTGTTGATCATGATGCTAGAACTATTTAGTAACTGCGAAGTGTTTTCGCATGTTAGTAGGGCTAAGCGCGTCATTGCACGCAAAAACCTTGTACAGAGTTTAAAAGGGCTTTATGCCCCCATCACTCGAGCACGGCTCGCTCCTATCCAAAAGCATAAAACACCTACGCGCAATAGCCCCTAAAAGGTATTTAAAGCGCGCTTTGGTTCAAAGCTTCACTTCTCTTTCCATTCGTTTTTAGTTTCATAGACTCGGGCATTGTTCATCCCGTTATGGGGTATGTATTGTTTGAGATAAAGGAACGCATCATGAAACGGATGCTAATTAATGCAACCCAAGCCGAAGAAAGACGCTTGGCGATCGTAGATGGTCAAAAATTATTAGACTATGAAATCGAAATTGAAGGACGAGAGCAGCGCAAAGGTAATATTTACAAGGCCGTAGTCACTCGCGTTGAGCCCTCACTTGAGGCGTGTTTTGTGGATTACGGTGAGGAACGTCACGGCTTTCTCTCATTTAAAGAAATATCCAAGCAGTATTTCTCCTCTGGTATTGCTCCAAGTCAAGCCCGTATCCAAGACGTTATCAAGGAAGGCCAGGAAATTCTGGTACAAGTTGAGAAAGAAGAGCGTGGCAACAAAGGTGCTGCACTAACTTCTTTTATTTCACTCGCTGGTCGATATGTTGTTTTGATGCCTAACAACCCAAGGGGCGGCGGTGTCAGTCGACGAATTGAAGGTGATGACCGTGCAGAGCTCAAAGAAGCTATGGACCAGTTGCAATACCCTAATGGTATGTCAATCATTGCTCGCACAGCTGGTATTGGGCGAACAGCGGCAGAGCTTCAGTGGGATCTTAACTACTTACTAAAACTTTGGAACGCCATTGACGGCGCTGGTAAAGCCAACAAAGGCGCGTTCTTGATTTATCAAGAATCTAGTTTAGTAATCCGAGCTATTCGAGATTATTTCAACGTTGAAATCGGAGATATCTTAATAGATACAGACGATCTGTATGAGCAAGCCGCTCAGTTCATGTCCCACGTCATGCCAGAGCACGCAGAGCGTGTAAAGCGTTACAGAGATGACACGCCACTTTTTAGTCGTTTTCAAATTGAACACCAAATTGAATCCGCTTATGCAAGAACAGTCACTTTGCCAAGCGGTGGCGCAATCGTTATAGATCATACTGAGGCTTTGGTTTCTGTAGATGTCAACTCTGCTAGGTCCATCAAAGGCGGAGATATTGAGGAGACCGCGACCAGAACTAATTTGGAAGCAGCCGATGAAGTAGCTAGGCAAATGAGGCTTCGCGATTTGGGTGGTTTGATTGTGATTGACTTTATCGATATGGAAGAGTCAAAGAACCGCCGTGAAGTTGAAAACCGTCTTCGTGATGCATTAAGACAAGACCGAGCAAGAGTTCAGTTTGGAAGTATCAGTAAATTTGGTTTACTTGAGATGAGTCGCCAAAGACTGCGTCCCGCGTTGTCTGAGGGTGCCTCAATTCCATGCCCGAGATGCGGTGGTGCAGGTCACATTAGGGATTCAGAGAGCTCTGCTCTTCAGATCCTTCGTATCATCCAAGAAGAATCCATGAAAGACAACACTGCTGCAGTTTATGCGCAGGTACCAGTTGAAGTAGCTTCTTACTTGCTTAACGAAAAACGTACAGAGATCGCTAAAATCGAAATCAAACAACGCATTAATGTATTGTTGATTCCTAATAAGTCTCTTGAAACTCCAAATTACAAGTTAGAGCGCCTCAAGCACGATGACGCAAGACTCGATAACATAGAAACCAGTTACAAAATGGTAGAGGAAATTGAAGACCCAACTTCAGTGACCCGTCGTGCTCAAGAGCCAACAAATCGACAAACACCAGTTATTAAGGGTGTTTTGCCAGATGCACCAGCTCCTATCGCTGAGCCTAAGGCGAATAAAGCAATCGCAAAGCCTGATACGGCTAAGAAAGCGCACGCAAGTGCTGACTCTGGATTTGTAAGTTGGTTTAAAAATTTATTTAAATCTAAGCCAGCTACAGAGGAGGTGAAGCCTGAAACTGTAGACAAGAATAAAGACAATCAACGTACTTCAGCCCGAGCACCAAGAGAGGGTGGCCAAAGAGGAGACGGTCGCAGAGGCTCTGGTAGAAGAAATGACAGAGGCGACAGAGGCGACAGGGGATCTGATCGATCAGATAAAACCGATAGAGCCGATAAACCTCAATCAAGGTCAGAAAAACCTGATCGTATAGACGGTAGACCAGAGCGAACAGAGGGACGCTCCAATCAAAACGGACAAGGCAGAAATCAGGGACAAAGAAATCAGTCTGGCCCTTCAAGCAGAGAACCAAGAGAGCAGCGAGACCGGGCTAACCAGGAATCACTGCCATTAGAGGGAGCCCAAGTTGAAAAAATGCCTGAGCAAATCAATTCAACTCCGAATGTTCCTTTGAATGAGAAGTCTGAGCGTCCCAGAAGACGTGAAAGATCTGAAGGTCGTGAACCAAGGCGTCCTCGCACTCAAGAGAACAATGGCGAGGGAGTTGCTTTAGAACAAGATCCAAACAACCTTGCTGTCCCTGCTTCACAAGGCGCAGGTTCTGGAGTTGACATGGAGCGTGTTGAGGAACGTCGTGACCGCAGATCTAGGGATCGCTATGGGCGCGAGCGTCGTGAGAGACAAGATCGGTCTAACGGCGACACTGTGTCCAACGCGGAACAAACCTCCATGGGTGCGGATTCACAGGCTGAGTCTGGACAAGCCGCTCACTCAGCAACAGATCATGTTCATGTACCAGTGGATAAATCCCCAATCAAGGCAGAAATGCCTAAAGTTGAGCGTTACGATCTACCGGTTGATCACCTTGTACAAATGGCCAGGACCTCTGGACTTGAGTGGGTCAACAGCAACCCAGAGCGTATCGCCCAGGTTCAAATGATCATTGCCTCTGAGCCAAAGCCGATTCATGTTCCAAGACCAAGACCACCAGTGGTAGTGGTTGATGAGGGGCCTCTAATATTAGTTGAGACTCGCAAAAACTTATCTGATATCAGTATCGGAATCTAATTAAATTAATTAGAGTTTTTTAATAGAGGAGAAGTAAAAGTCTCCTCTTTTTTTTGTTTGTAATATTTTGTAATTTAACTCATCAATGCAATTTTTTTCCAAAGCGCATTAGCTTCATTTTCGTCACCTCTTTGTAGTGCCAATTCAGCAAGAGTTAGGAGAGCTTGTTTTTTCATGCTGGGCTTGCTTAAATTAATAGAGGCCTCTTGCATCAATTGCTGTGCTTTCCCCCATAAACCGTTATGCATACAAACCATCGCACTTAAAAACTGCAGGTAAGGGTCAGTTGGCTTAGAGGCGCGAGCATGATCTACTTTTGCAAGCCAAGTTTTATCGGGTCCCAACTCTTTTAAGATATCAGATAAAGTTTTAATGAGTCGCTCTGTTTGTTCAGTAGATAGTGAGGCCGTCTTGTTGATTAAGTTTTCCCATACCGATGAGACCCATGCTAATGCTGTTTGAGGATCCCCCTTTAGCTTTATAAGCCTCTCTGCGGCCTGTATAGCAACATCGGTCAGGGACTTTTCTGTGATGTTAAACATTCTCCAAGTTTGTTTTAGTTGCTCTGGTTCGTTGCAGTCTTCGATACTTGAAATACACAGACTTTTTAGTAACCCTTTTGCTGCATTGTCTGAGAAGGCACCGTGCTTATTAAGAAGTCTAGCGGTCTCCAGTGCGGCTTTTTGGTGTTTGGCAAGTCGATCTGATTTGAGCTTAAGCCTGAGCGTTAAAGTACGCCTTGCAACCCCACCTTTTAATTCATCTAGCCAAGCTAGGGCACTCAGGGGATCTGCTTCGCTTAAAGACCAACGTGCAGCAGTAATAAGAGAGGCCTCCCTTATCTCAAAACCACTGGTTAAGCCTGGCGTAGGAAATTTATTTAAAAGTGATTGGAGGTGGGTATCTCGAGTTTTAAAGTCTCTTAGCGCATGTGCACTCTCAGCGCCTATTAAATGAGCCAAACCAATTAATTGAGTCATGTATTTAGGAGTTGAAACATCATCTTCACAAAGATTGACCAGTGAGTCGGCGCTCTCAATGGCTTGGTTTGCGTAGCTAATTGAGCGAACGTATCTACCCGTCATGAGTTGCTCAAGTGCACTGAGCAAACACTCGTGTGTCAGGCGCTCACGTTGTTGGAGTCTCCATCGTTTTGCAACTTTGGGCAGATCGAATAAAACGGATATCGCTCTGATTGAGAGGTACAAAAGTACAAATCCAACAATGATTAAGAGTATTGCAAAGTTGATTGATACATCAATTCTGTAACCACTCATAAAAATCGATACTAAACCACCAGGGTGCTGTGCACCAATGGCGAGGGCTACTGCGATACTAAAGAGTGTTAAAAACCAAATGGCTGCTCTCATCTCAATGCCCTATGGAGGCTGCGCTTATAGCAGCCCATGTATTTTGTATTACAGGTGTTTCGGGTTGCATACTAAGGGTGTGAATTTCTTTCAAAAGTGCTGAGACACTTTGCCCCTGTTTTGATTGCATATCAAAGTATTTGTTCAATTCCTTGTCACACTCGTCCAAATCCGCCTTGAAGGAACTCATTTGATGGGCAAGAAGACTCAGTTTGGCATTGAGTGTGCGCAGTTTAAGATTTTCTTTAAGAAAATAACTTTGGCTTGGCGTCAGTAAGCTTGCCTCGGGTTGATCAATTCGGGTGATTCGAACCAGGCCTTTAATTTGGTCCCAAATATGAACAGAAACTATATTCCACCAATGATCTGAGTCTACTATCGACCCTGCGCCCCTGATAGATTGAGACCAGCTCTTTTCACCAGTTGATTTCCTATTTGAATCCATTGCTGAGTTAATCCTCTCATCCTGAACTGAATTAAAGTTGGACTCAACTATCTTTGGTTGCGGCTCGTTTAGAAGGGGCAGGTCAACAACTTTTTGAGTCAATTGGTCTAACTTGATGATCAAACTCGGAGTGTCAAATACAGGAGTAGATTTGATTAAATCAATATCTTTAATCAATGCCCTGTCAATAGAAATTATTTTGGGTTGAGAGGATTTAGCAACTCTTTGCTCCGCGTTTTTAAGCGCTGAAATTAATGGCTGCGCGCTGCCTGTGAGTTGAGATTGTTGCTCAGCTAGTTTTAGAGCTGATTCAATCTCATTCACCAAGTTTTCATCTCTGGTATGAGATAAAGAAACCATCAACTCTTCAAGTTGAGCGCGTTGAAGCGACACCTCCATTACTTTTGCATCCAAGAGTGCAAGCTTGGCTGCTGTTTCACGAGCTAATTCTTGAGCGTCTTTAGAATTGACCTTGGCCTCTAAGGACTGACTATTGGATTCTGCACTTTGTTTTGCCAATATCTGCTCTATTGTTGATAGTTTTGACCATAAAAAAAGTGCGCTAAAAAGAGCTAAGGACGTAATACAAAAAAGACTAATAAAAAACCAACGAAGTTTTTTGGGGATCAAGACGCTTGTATTATTATCTTGGAATGAGGTTGTGGATGTGTTCAAAATATGGACTCAATTGATATGAATTAATTTTAGTGATTTAATAATGTCGCCTATCGTTGGTCGTGACACGTTCACAACACCCCATCCTACTTCTTTTGCTTTTAAGGCGATGCGCTCGTGAGTTGCAACTGCAAACCCCCTTGAGCAGTCCTCTAGGGGCAAAAGGCTTGCCAAATTCTCTATTGCCAATGAGCTACTAAAGATCCAAATAGCCTTATTTTTTAAAGCTTCAATTGCATTTAATTTTTGCTTATTGCTCCAATCTGGAATTTTTCTGCGGTACACCTCAATGGATTGCACTTGTATATTTTGTTGTTTTAGCTGCCAAATTAACCAATTACTACCCGTTGGTGGCTCTAAATTTTGATTATTTGAGATGGGCTGAGGGCTAGACTTTTGCTCCTTGTCTAAAGCTTGATGTTCTTCTTCATTTAAACCCCTTACAAATAAAACCTGGTCTTTCTCAGCTAAGCTGTCCTTGACCACTCTCCAAAGTTCTGTTGAATCAAACTGAGCTGCATTTTTGGGTGGCATACATATGTTACTTTCATCTACCCCCGCACGTAATAGGGCTTGCACTGTGCCGTGACCAGTTGCCCAATATTTAAGGTTTGGCCATGGAAACGTCTGTGGATGGGCGAGTTTTTTAAAGTTCAGAACTGAACTGACAAAGTGATCAACTGCGCTGGAGCTGACAAAGGCAATTGCTGAAAAAGTATCCAATTTAGGCAGGATTTCCTCGCAAGCTTGGACGGAATTCAGGTGCTCGATCTCAATTAGGGGCCAATTGACGACGTCAAAGCCTGCCCCTTTAAGCCCATCAAGCCAGTGGCTAGACTCTTTTTCAGGTCTTGTTAAAACAATTTTAGTGTTCTGCATCGGCTTTAAATCAACATGGAGTCTTAGACTGGGCGTTTTGTGGGATCTTACTGTTGATAAGTGTAGTCGAATCAGTTGGAATCAGAGAATTTGCGTCATTCTAAAGTTCTCGCAGTTAAGGCTAAAATCCTTGACTATGTCATCTAATCAACTCGATAAAAAGTCCCAATCCTGGTCGGCCCTTTTTGCTGAACCTATGAGTGAATTGGTCAAACGTTACACCTCTAGTGTCACATTCGATAAGCGCTTGTGGCGTGCTGATATTGAGGGCTCACTTGCGCATGCGGAGATGCTCGCTCATCAAAAAATAATTAGTTCAACTGATTATGATGAAATCGTTAAGGGAATGCGCCGCATCAGTGAGGAAATTCATAACAATCAATTCGAGTGGAAACTGGACCTGGAGGATGTTCATCTGAATATAGAAGCCAGACTCACCCAAATGGTGGGAGACGCCGGTAAAAGACTTCATACAGGTCGCAGCAGGAATGACCAAGTTGCAACCGATGTTAGGCTTTGGCTTAGAGATGAAATTGATGAGATCTGTGATCTATTAAAACATTTTCAACACTCTTTGGTTGAAGTCGCTGAGGCCAATGTGGAGGTTGTTATGCCTGGCTTTACCCATCTTCAAGTTGCTCAGCCTATCTCCTTTGCCCATCACATGTTGGCTTACGTGGAGATGCTTGGGAGAGATTTAGAGAGATTTAAAGAGGTACGCGTGCGAGTCAATCGTTTGCCCTTGGGGAGCGCTGCGCTGGCTGGTACCAGTTACCCACTAGACAGAGAGCGAGTAGCGCGGACGCTAGGAATGGTTGACAAAGAGGGGACGCCTTGTGTTTGCCAAAATAGCTTGGATGCTGTCAGTGACCGAGATTTTGCAATTGAGTTTACCTCTGCTGCTGCTCTTTGTATGGTTCACATTAGCAGAATGAGTGAAGAGTTGGTGCTTTGGATGAGCCAAAATTTCGGGTTTATTAAGCTATCTGACCGCTTCACAACGGGTAGTTCTATCATGCCCCAAAAGAAAAACCCTGACGTGCCTGAGTTGGCAAGAGGTAAAACGGGCAGGGTAGTAGGTCATTTAATGGGATTGCTAACTCTGATGAAAGGCCAGCCTTTGGCCTACAACAAAGATAACCAAGAAGATAAAGAGCCGTTGTTTGATTCGGTTGACACATTAAAAGATACTCTCAGAATTTTTGATGAAATGATGGGCGGACAAGAAGAGGCTAAAACTGGAGTAAAGTCTGGTGGAATCCAGGTTAACGCTCAGGCTATGGAGGAGGCTGCTTTAAAGGGTTATGCAACGGCGACGGACTTAGCTGATTATTTAGTCAGAAAAGGATTACCTTTTAGAGACGCGCATGAGGCTGTAGCAAAAATTGTTCGTTTGGCTCAAAATTCAAACAAAGGTCTAAGTGAATTAAACATAACTGAGTTGAAAGCGGTTAATACCTCCATTGAAGAAGATGTATTTGAGGTTTTAACGCTTAAAGGTTCGCTGAATGCGCGCTCTACACTGGGCGGTACATCACCTGCACAGATTAGATTGCAAATAGACAGACTAAAAAATCACTTTAGAGAAAGAGATTAAATATGAGCGTGATCACCAACATTGAAGATTTAAGACGACTTGCACAAAAACGTGTGCCGCGTATGTTCTACGATTATGCTGACTCCGGTAGTTGGACAGAGAGCACTTACAAGGCGAACGAGAGTGATTTTCAAAAAATCAAACTTCGTCAGCGAGTAGCCGTGAATTTAGAGGGCAGAAGCACCCGCTCAAAAATGATCGGTCAAGACGTTAGTATGCCGGTCGCAATCGCGCCAACTGGGCTTACTGGGATGCAACACGCAGACGGCGAAATTCTTGCCGCCCGGGCAGCCAAAGCTTTCGGGATCCCTTTTACTTTGTCAACAATGAGTATTTGCTCAATTGAGGCAGTTTCAAAGGGGATTCAGGGACATCCCTTTTGGTTTCAGTTGTATGTGATGAAAGACCGTGCATTCATAGAGAACTTGATCGATAGGGCAAAAGCTGCAAATTGCTCAGCTTTAGTGCTTACACTGGATCTTCAAATTTTGGGTCAACGTCATAAGGATCTTAAAAACGGTTTGTCTGCTCCGCCTAAATTAACGATTCCAAACATATTGAATATGATGACCAAGCCAAAGTGGTGTTTAGGTATGCTTGGTACAAATAACAGAGAATTTGGAAATATTGTTGGACACGTTAAAGGCGTCGACGATATGGGTTCATTATCAGATTGGACCGCTAAGCAATTTGATCCAGCCCTCAACTGGGATGACGTTGAGTGGGTTAAGAAAAAATGGGGAGGTAAATTAATTCTTAAGGGTATTCAAGATATTGAGGATGCACGTCTTGCAGTCAATAGTGGTGCAGATGCCATCATCGTATCTAATCACGGAGGCAGACAATTAGACGGAGCTCAGTCCAGTATTGAGTCTTTGCCAAGTATAGTTAGTGAAGTAGGCTCACAAATTGAAGTTCATATGGACGGAGGTATTAGAAGCGGACAAGATGTATTGAAAGCTGTTTCATTGGGTGCAAAAGGAACATACATCGGTCGTGCATTTTTATATGGCCTTGGTGCGATGGGCGAGCAAGGTGTGACAAAAGCTTTGCAGTTGATTCGAAACGAGCTTGATTTAACAATGGCTTTTTGCGGAAAGACTGGGATTGATCAAATTGACACCTCTATTTTGTTGCCTGGAACATTCCCAACCTAAATACGAGTTCATTTATTTCATATACCCGCACTTTTTGTTTTAGATGAGTGCATCCGAGTTTTTAGAAAATTTAGATGTCATAACAAGTCTTGATGTGGCTCTAGTAAGGCGGATTGCACATCTAGATATGGACGCATTTTACGCGTCAGTTGAGCTACTTCGGTACCCTCAACTAAAGGGACTTCCAGTAGTAATTGGTGGATCTAGAAGACGTGAAGACAGCTATTGGGAGCGTTTAGTAAAGCTAGATCCTTTAAAGGATTGGAAAAGTGCTCCACTCTCAGAATACCCACTTGAGGTATTTCCTCGGTTAAAAGATTACGTCGGCAGAGGCGTAATTACTACTGCGACTTATGCAGCACGCCATTTTGGAATAGGTTCAGCAATGGGTTTGATGAAGGCTGCTGCCCTGTGTCCTGAGGCTATTTTGTTGCCGGTAGACTTTGAGGAATACAGAAAATACTCAAGATTATTTAAAAGCATCATTACTGAAATAGCTCCTGTGATGGAAGATAGAGGAGTTGATGAGGTTTATATAGACTTTACCCAAACGCCAGGTGGTCAAAGACAAGGGGGACTAGTCCTCGCTCGACTTATTCAGAAAAGTATTTTTCAGGCAACTCAACTCACCTGCTCAATAGGAGTAGCCCCAAATAAGTTGCTAGCAAAAATGGCCAGTGAATTTAATAAACCCAACGGTATAGCCATCCTGTACGAGCACGAGATAGCGGCTAAGATTTGGCCACTACCTTGCCGAAAGATAAATGGGATAGGTCCTAAAACGGATGAAAAGCTTAAAAATCTTGGTATCTCACTGATTGGTCAACTCGCGCTTTTCGATCCAAGTGAGCTGATTGCTCATTTCGGACAAAATTATGGAAGGTGGTTGATTGAGGCTGCCAATGGAAGAGACAAATCAGGTGTTGTGACTCACAGTGAGCCTGTAAGCCTAAGTAGAGAGACAACCTTTGAGCGCGATCTTCACGTAACAACGGATAAAGAAAGATTGACACCTATTTTCACAAAATTATGTGAACAAGTTTCAAATGATTTGCAACGCAAGGGCTATTTAGGTAGAACTGTCGGTATCAAACTCAAGTATGATAATTTTAAAACTGTCACGAGAGACCAAACGATTGAGTTTCCTACGAATGACTCAAAGGAGATCCGTAAATTTGCGGGCGAGCTATTAAAGCGTGTTGATTTATCAAAGAAGATAAGACTACTGGGTGTGCGAATGGGGTCTTTAATCAAGCTGGAGGATTGGAGCGTTGCGCAGCTAAGCAATACCTCAGATTCTGAAGTGGGACTCAATCGAGAGCTTTTTTAAATCAAAGCAACTGCTATCAATTTTGTTAGGGTTAAGAAATCTTATTGGATAATCGTCACTGGCGGGCAGTTCTATGGTGCTTTGGTAGAGCTTGAGGTTTACTTGTCCTAAAGGGGCTTATGTCTACACCGCCTCTTCTCGTGAAACAAGCAAATACGCTTAGTTCTGCGGGCTTGCACCGAGTCCAAATATCATTAAAGATGCGCTCCACGCAGGGTTCATGAAATTCGTTATGATCTCTAAAGCTCACAATATATCGAAGTAATCCAGCTTGGTCTATTTGCGGTCCATAGTAGCTTATTTGTACGCTCGCCCAGTCGGGTTGACTTGTAACCAAGCAATTGCTTTTGAGTAGATCGCTCTTGAGGCTTTCTAGTACGGGTTGCTCATCAAAATTTGCGCTCAGTAAACTCGGTTCTGGTTGATAAATACTGCACTCAAGGTCTAAACGGTCAAGACTCAGACCTTCGAGTTCATGGGGCAAATGGGTATTGAACTCTTGGGGCGTAAGGAGGTGAGCAAATACTTGACCCCTTGGGGAGGTGCCGCTCCAAATGGCTTGAGTTAAGTCTTGTTCAATAGTTTTTTTAACAATTTCTTTGCTCTCAAAACGAGTTGAATTAAAACTATTGAGATAAAGTTTTAACGATTTACTTTCGACGATGTGGGTTGATTCGCAGGGCACTATCAAACGCGCAATGCAAACCTCGGGTTTACCACGCATGTTGAGCCAACTTAGCTCGTATGCGGTCCACAGATCGGCTCCTAAAAAAGAGGGCGTGGCTTTGATCCCCATTCTCAGTCTTGTTGGGGCCCGCTCAATTGGAAATAAGAGCCCTGGGGAGTAAGTTGTAATGTAAGAGGAGGCTTTGCCTAATTCCCCTAGTTCACCATTTTTATGAGGTTGGCTTGAATTAATGATGTGTGGCTGAGAGGGATTGTTAGAAGACATTAACTTAGTAATGAAAAAAATGGAAAATAATAAAAAGAATGTCTCTAATTATGAAGGAGATCTCTGCAAAACAGAGAGTCAATAATTTAGTTACTCTTTTTCCTAAAAAGCAGTCGATCGGGAGTTGATAGACTTTCCTGGAAAGAATATCCCTCTGAATTAAATTTTTGCAAAGCCTCTGGCGATTTTATTTGGTTCTCAATTGCAAACCTTGCCATTAAGCCTCTGGCGCGTTTGGCTAGAAAACTTATGACTTTGAATTTACCTGATTTTTCTTGCTCAAACACACATTCAATTACTTTTGCATTGAGCGTTTTCAGTTGAATGGATTTAAAGTATTCTTGTGAAGCAAGATTAACAATAATTGGATTTTTTTCATTGGCAAGTCTTGTATTCAGATATTCTGAGATTGTGTTGTCCCAAAACTTGTAGAGATTGTTTCCTCTTTCGTTCTCAAGATTGGTGCCCATCTCTAAACGGTAAGGTTGCATTTTGTCTAGAGGTCTGAGTACTCCGTAAAGACCACTTAAGATAGCCAAATGATCTTGAGCCCATTTAAGATTTTTCGTGCTCAGTGAGTAGGCGTCTAAACCCTCATAAACGTCCCCGTTGAAAGCAAGTAGCGCTGGGCGAGAGTTCTTAACAGTAAATTTAGGAGTCCAGTTTTTATAGCGCTCTAAGTTAAGGGCGGATAAGTTATCACTCAAACTCATTAACTCACTAATTTCTTTATGGGTTTTGGTTTTTAATAGTGATATTAACTCAGAGGAATACTTTTTAAAAACAGGCTCCGTCGTCTCAACCGAGGGCAAGGTTCTCTCAAAGTCTAGAGTTTTAGCAGGGGAGAGTAAAAAGAGCATGAACCAATAAGGATTGAAATCGATTTAAATAGAGCGCTAATTTTAGTAGAGATCAAGCGGACAAGAAAAAAGCCTTTTTAAAAGGCTTTTTCTTGAATTCTAATTTTGTATAAAGTCAATTAATCTGCTGCCACGGGACGTTACAGGTTTGAACGGTAGGATAGTAATTTTGTGAGGTAGCGCAGTAATAGGCATGCGGCTGAACAACGTAGGCTTGTTGAGGTTGAACGTAAATGGGCTGGGGCGAGACCACTTGGGTTGGTGTTGAGTAGTAAACTTGGCTCGGGTAGGAGTAGGTCGAGCTCACTACAGCGCCTCCGATGACTGCTCCTGCTAAAAAGGGTGCTACACCGAAGCCGTATCCGTACCCACCTCTGTATCCGCCTCCATGCCAACCGTGAGCAAAACTGTCGGTTGTTGCGATAAGGCTCATTGTGGCCAATAAAAGGATTAGGAATTTTTTCATTTTGTTCTCCTTTACGATGTAGATTCTTTGTACTTTAACGCGCAAATATTGGATCTGGTTGACAGAACTATCCGAATTGAGTTTTTATGCTAAATTTAGACTATTTAGTTTCATTTCTAACGCCCAAACGGGTCATTTTGAAAGGTCTTGCGATCATAGCCTCTCATCCCCGCTAAAATTAGCGAGTAATGTGTGAAATATTTCAAAGTTTGTAACTGATTCGTAAAGCTTATTTGTCTATTTGGGATCGTCTAAAAACCCTAGGGCTTAAGTACCTTTACCCCTCAGTCTCAGTTTGCCTTTAACACTGGCTTGGACCCACCACTGTGTTGGGTTAATTTTGCGATATCTTGTCCCCTCTATTTTTGTACAGAAAAGCATCTTCCCCATGAGTCAAAACTCCTCTGCAAATCCTACTACTTCTAAGGTTTCTGAGACGAATCCTTCAGATGTAGATCAGCCTAGTCTCAACAGTTTGTCGAAATCTTTTGAACCCTCTGCAATAGAGATGCGTTGGGGCCCTGAGTGGGAGCGACGTGGTTACGGCGTGGCCGGCGCTAATGGAAGCGGTAAATCTAAAAAAGGTGCTCCCTCTTTTTGTATTCAACTCCCGCCCCCAAATGTGACGGGTACTCTTCATATGGGACATGCTTTTAATCAAACGATCATGGATACGCTGACACGCTATCACCGGATGAGCGGGCACAACACAGCTTGGATACCTGGGACTGATCACGCTGGGATAGCGACTCAAATCGTTGTTGAGAGACAACTACAGGAGCATGGCATTAGCCGACACCAGATGGGGGAGACGCCTGAGTTGGCTCGTAAAAATTTCATTGACAAAGTTTGGCAATGGAAAGAGCAAAGCGGAAACACGATTACTACCCAAATGCGTCGTATGGGAGACAGTGTAGATTGGTCTCGTGAGTACTTCACGATGGATAAGAATTTATCGGATGTCGTGGTCAAGACTTTCGTTAAGCTATACAAGCAAAAATTGATTTACAGAGGTAAAAGGCTAGTCAATTGGGATCCAGTGCTAAGTACCGCAGTAAGCGATTTAGAGGTGGAAAACCGGGAATCACAAGGGCATATGTATTACATCCTCTATCCATTTGTGGGGGGCGAGCAACTTATCGAGGGTGTTAATCAAAAGGGTTTGACGATTGCTACTACTAGGCCCGAAACGCTTCTTGGTGACTCTGCGTTAGCCGTGCACCCAGAGGACGCAAGGTATCTTCATTTAATTGGTAAGGAGGTGGAGTTACCACTTTGCAATAGGCGTATTCCAATTATTGCGGATTCATTTGTGGATCCTAGTTTTGGCTCTGGAGTCGTAAAGATCACGGGAGCTCATGACTTTAATGATTACGCTTGCGCCCAAAGGCACAACCTTGCTTTGGTTTCTATTTTTACATTAGATGCCAAAATTAATGAGAATGGACCTGCGGTTTATAGAGGACTTGATCGGTTTGAGGCGCGCAAAGTCATTGTCAAGGATCTCAAGACACTTGATCTTTTTGTAGACATGAAACCCCACAAACTGATGTTGCCGATTTGCGCAAGGACTGGACAAGTGGTGGAGCCAAT
>CAIWAO010000001.1 GCA_903910745.1 uncultured Burkholderiales bacterium | reverse complement strand
TTTGTGAAAAAATAGCTAATATCTACCTCTGGAATAGCTTTGTTTTGGGCTGCAACGTTAGTTGTAGCTAGGCCGTTATTTTGCTGATTTGCCCAGTTCAACTCAAGTGCTCTCAAACGCACAAGCACATCACCAGTAGCAATTGTCTGAGCCACGGCGGGCAATGTAGACAATGCAGCCAAGAGGGTGGGCAAAATTATTCTAACCAAATTGACGATCTTATTTGAGTTTGTCATGTGAACACTCCATTTGTTTTTGATGATCAATTATTGCCCTGCTCTAGCAAAGCGGGGTTGATGCAGGTCAATCATCTGCAGGGAATTGATCACCAACCTTAGAGGATGGTCAATTTGCAACAATCAATTAAATCCATATGACTTCTATAAGATTAATTATCTAATTGTTGCTCCCAAAAGGTACGGCTTCACTAGTTACAACGGTATCGGCGGGTATCTAAATAGATGCCGACACGCTTTTAGTGCATTGGATCCAAGTCTCCAGGCCATATAACGGCACCGTCATCGACGTGCGCATACTGAAAAACAACGTAATCTTTCAGGCTCTAAATAAGCCTGTTAGGTGACTCGTTTCAAACTGAACCGTGCCCACGGTGCAGTCTGCAAATTGGACCCTGAGGGCCAATGGCGCAATAGCTTTAACTCCCACAGCGTCCCATTTCATATTCGACCTGACTTTAAAGGAGCAATAGGTTTGGGTTGCTATTTCTCCATACACCGTCGCCAGTAGCCTGCCCCAATCCTCAGGCTCCTCCAGTGACAACCGCTACATGAGAGATTGTGTTTGGATTCGTAGTGATAGTTTTACTGTAAATGCAGTATCACAACAAACGCCTCTTTCTTTACAAAAACATTAATACAAGGGGTTAATGCAATCTAGAGGTTGGCTCAAGCTGATCGTCAGGAGGGAGTTGAGCGTTGGCGGGCACAGCCGGACCAAACGCTCTAACATCTGGGGAAACCCATCTGGTCTCCTCCATGTAAAGGTCAACGGGTCGGTGCAGCATCTGACCACCATCTCTTACCACGGGCTCCCACATGAAGTACCCCGTAAAGGGACTGGAGGAAATATTAAATGAGTCAAAGGGAATACTAATCATAATTCCTTTGTCAAAGGAGCCTTCACCAAATACGCTGTAAGGCACATTTGTCTTTGAGAAATATGCTTTTAGCGCAACACCATTATGGAATGCCTTAGTTGCAGCTAAGGTTGCACCCCTATCTCCTGCAAGGTATTGACCATAGGACAAAGATACTTGGACACCATCCAGCGGTGTGATCCAGTGCTGCGTCACATGACCCGTGTTGACGCGGTAATCTTGGAAATTAAGATCCTGGGTGAAGTTACGCTGAAAGACTCTGTTGAAATCAACTGAAGTCGCAAAAACGCTACCTGGCTTTCGGTAAAGAACTTCAGCCCCAACACCACCAAACATTTCCTCAAAATAACCCACGTAGCCTGATGCGTACCAATTCTCGGACAACCGTTGAGAATTAATCAGACTTAGGTTACTTAAAGTATATTCTGATGTTGTGTAATACTTTTGTTGATTGGTTCTGACTGCAGGTAATGCAGAAGTTGATGGTACGTTGTAGATATTGTAGTTATTGGACAACCTAGCGCGCTCTAACCCTTTGACTTTGAAGTCATAGGGTAAGTTAGCCTCTAAATTGAGGGCGGCGCTGAACTGATAGATCAGGAAGCTTCCCGGCCCCTGAAGTGTCTCAATAAAGTCAAGACCAGGCTCAAGCTTAAAGCTTGGAGCAACTTTCTCCGTCAATTTGGGCTCGCCCTGAGTAGGATTTAATTCATAAGAGATACGAACTGGGTCAACAGTCTTCTCAGTTCTTGCGGGCTCTGTTTGAGTTTTGATCCATTCATTACGGTCGATGGTCTCAGTTGCCAGAACACTTCCTGCGCTTCTGTTCTCAATTTTAACAATGTCAATATCTTCAGGGGCGTCCCTGTTAATGATCGTCATGGCCTTATCAACTCTGGGTTGTGGATAGGGGGCCAGAGTTTGACTAGCATCAACCACGATGGTGTTTTGAGATTGATAAATCTGATTAACCCGCCACTGAGTTTGGTCCTGTATATCTAAAGCTGTTTGGTTCCAATTAGGCTGAGTGGTTGGTCTAAATGTATTGACCGGTGGCAAGGTTGGATCGGCTAGCTTAAACATGGATACGTTGGAGAGATCAGTGTAGAACGTAACTCCAAAAGAAACAGTGTTGCCTCGCTCCAAACCAAGGGATAAATTCACAAAGCTTGCCGGACTATAAATTAGTCCAAAGTTGAAAGGACTTTTTACGACGAGAGGACCCCCAATGATATTTTGGTAATTGTCACCGTCATATTCTGCCTTGAGGATTAAATTGTGTATGGGCGTATCAAACTGAACGCCACCAAATAATGATCCGGGACCATGAAACCATATTTTTGGATTGAATGTTCCCCCAGTAGAAGCCCCGCCTGTATCCGTTGGACGAGTAGAGAAACTTCCTCCCAATGGGTTTGCGATGTTACCTCTTGTACCCAATTCTCCAGTAGCGAATCCCAAACTAAAATCCAATCGGTCTATTCGCTTATTGGCAACCACATATTCAGAGCTAAAAAGTCCTGTCCCTGCAATGTCCCTCATTCCAATAGCAACGGCAGGTAAAAAATCTGACTCCGCAATCACTCGACCTTTAAGGTCAATACTTTTGTCTTTGTAGGTTTGACTCCAGTCACCAGTGTTGTACGGAACATCCTTGACGGCCGTGTATCTAAATCCAGTCTCTAGCCAGTCAAAGGGTTGAAAGAAATTATTCCAAATGGTATAGGGTTTTACGCTTTGAATATTTGTTGAGAAAGTTCCAGTTCCCCTAAGCCTCGCGGATGGTGTTTGTAACAAACCCGTATAGCCCCAATCGCTGGCAGTCGCTTTGGGATCGAATTGTCGGTCGGTAATTTTTAGGAAGTCAAGCGGGGGAGGATCTGCAGGCTGAACTTGTCTAAATAGCAGTGGAAATGATTCAGTTTTGATTTGGGTTGAGACGCCCTGAGTTGCCAACCACTTTGCCCACTGCTGACTAAAGTCCTCAGGAATAAAGCTTAGCCACTCCGGTGCCCAAATCCAAGCACCGGGAGCCGGCTCAGCCTGTACAGATGTATTCCACATACTGAGTCCAACTTGGATAACTCGACCATCAGGTTGCACAATCCAGGCCCAGGCACCGTTTAGCTCAGTCTGACATGCTTTAACGTAATCTAAAGCATGAAGTCCAGTTTTGTGAGGTGCCTCACAAATTGATCCGTTAGCAGACATTACCCTAATAGTGGCGGGTCTTTTAGGAATAAACACCTTGTCGCCAGCTCGTAGTACTGGATCTTTCTTAGGGTTGACTTCTAACCATTTTGCGTTCGCCGCAGCAGTTCTAACCTTGCCAGTCGGTTTGAGTTGATCTAGAACTTGCTTTAATCGACCATAGGTCTGCTCTGATTTATTTCTTTTGTTCTTGAGCTCTTCGATTCTCTCGGGGCTTAGACGACTTGAGATTTCAAAAGTCCAAGATTTAAATTGTTGCAAATGATCTAGCTTCTCTTTAATCGTCTGATATTCAGCCTCTTGAAGTTTTAATTCCTCAGGGGTCATCCAAGAAAGGCCAAGCGGGTATTCATCTGCAAGTGAGAGTCCCGCCTTTTCGCGGTCAAGTAACCATTTGCTAAGCCTGATGGGCTCTCCTGAATACGTTACTGTAGAAGAAATATTTTTAATATTTGAATTTTCAACAGACTGAGCGAACGTGATTGAAAAAGGCAAGAGCCCATTCAATAATAGAAACAGGCCAGCTGTGTAGTAATTTTTAACGGAATTCATAAATAAGCTTTTAAAGTTCCGTTATTGCTTAGAGATCATGCCAACGTATTTCATACTCAAGCATAAATCTTCAGCTATACATTGTTCACTGTAAATGATCTTGCCCCCCATTCGTGCAAATACTTGTTTATAGCTCCAAGAATTCCCTTCTCGGTCTTTACTTGTGATACTGTCCTCAAACCAAGTCGCGCCAGTGGGAACATCTTTAGAGGCCTTAGGGGATTCAATCATTTTTGTCAATATTTGATCCTTGAATCCATAGCGGTATCCCGGCATTAAGTCTCTGTTTCTAATCCAAGCTGTTGGTATGGAGGAGGGTCCGAGTGAATCCCAACTTGGAGAGATGGAGTTAGTCTGCCTCCATTCTGCAGTCATTCCCATAACTGATACAACCCGTCCATCAACAAGCTCCATCATTTCCTTTTGACCACTGTACCAAAACTCATGCACGTATTGATCAGCAGAATATAGTTTTGCGTTTTTTACAAGTTGCTCCACTTGAGTTGGGTTGGAAGACACGCCCGCTGGGTTGGGAAAGGTACGGTAACCGAGCGCCATCATCGCTTGATGCCCATTAACGTTGACTTTTAAGTACTCGACACCCGGAGTTAGAGCAGCGCTCTTACCTTCGCCCAGACCTGTTGCGGCTTTAAAAGTATCCCAAACAGGATTAACACTGTTGCAAGCGGCTAAATTAATTAAAAGCAATAATGTGAGTAAATGTTTAATCATTAGAGGGGAAAATGGTTGAACATAAGTATTTGTAACAAGTAAATTGTATCTTATTGAAGTTTCTCAGATAACCAATGATTCACCAACCAAATAGCCTCCACTTCGATGAAGAATAAAGCTTTACCCACTCTATTATTGATTGCGACCATAGGTGTTGTGTCTACTCATCTAGAGTGGAGCAAAACGGATAATGGACACCTCTTGTATGTTGATGGTCGGGCAATCGATGTTTTTGGACACTTAAATAATTTATTGACAAAAATCTCTAGAGATTGCAGAAATGTCGAAAATATTAATAAAAATGACCAAGTTTTCAGTCAAATTAGTAGTGTCATAAAAGAATATAGCCCTCCCGATTCTGGATCCGCGAAAATCGCCTCTCTTATACAAACTGAAGGCTGGTCTTTAGCAGAGGTCGAATTCAATTCTCTTTTGCCTGCCGTGGTACTTTTAAATGCCCAGGACAAAGTTCCTACCATCATTGCAAACGGAATATGGAGTGGTTACACAAAACCGTTCGAGTCTGCGCCCTATATTCGTAAATACATTAGGGAACAAGTCGTGGCAGCTCCGCCAAATTTAATCAATTGTTTTGAACCCATATCAAACTCTTTTAAATGAATGTTCTACCTTAGGTGGCTTAATGGAAAAAGAATTTAAAGGTAATAAAAAATATCTTCCCAGCAAAGCTTGTTTGGTTTGCGCAAGAACGATGACATGGCGTAAATCTTGGGAGAAAAACTGGGAGGAAATTAAATATTGTTCAGATGCATGCAGAAAAAACTCAAAAAAAACGAAATAATTAAAAACCACTCTCATAAATCATTCCATACCTAAGGACATTCAGATTTCTTTGAGTGCCATATTTCATTTGGACCGATACTAACTTTCAAAAATCATCAATAAAAAGAATCGTTTAACTCTCATGACAACTCAATCAGTAAATGTTCGGCGTCTTATCATCATTTTGGGCGACCAATTAAATACAGACTCCAAGGTCTTTGAGGGATTCGATCCAAAACTAGATTTGATATGGATCGCAGAGGCCTTTGAGGAATCGACGCACGTTCCAAGCTCAAAGCCGCGGATTGTAATGTTCTTAAGTGCCATGCGCCATTTTGCTACTGAGATTATCTCTAGGGGCTGGCGTCTTGATTACACTTACCTTAACGCACCCTTACACTCTGGCACTTTAATGGGTGAGCTTGAAAAGGCTATAACAAAATATTCCCCTAAGGAGTTGGTTGTAGCACAACCAGGAGATTACAGAACACTTCAAAACATTAAAAACTCGGCCTCCAAATGTTCAACCTCACTCACGATCACCCCTGACAACCATTTCTTCACGGAGCCTAAAGATTTTGAGGCATATGCAAATGCTCGCAAGCAACTCCGAATGGAGTATTGGTATAGAGAGTTGCGTCAAAAATTCAATGTCTTGATGGACAACGGCAAACCAGTGGGCGACCAGTGGAACTTTGATGCAGACAACAGAAAGTCTTTTG